>NZ_CAWUDJ010000010.1:0-165872 GCF_963920875.1 Anabaena sp. CCY 9910
TTTCATCTTCTTACTTCTCCCGCCTTTTTTCTTAATTCACATTAGGCGTAAATTAGTAATGGGTAATGGCAAGAAATTTATTCTCAATTACCAATTACCAATTACCCTAAAATTAACTGACTAAATCAGGAAAAACCTCTTGTACAGCTGGGTGTACAAGGCGATGATTCTGCACATTTAAACCCTTGGCCAGTGCTTGATTCACTTCCAGCGCTTTGAGTCCTTGATTTGCCAACTGTACAACGTAAGGTAATGTACTGTTGTTAAGTGCTTGAGTGGCTGTCCAAGGTACTGCACCTGGCATATTAGGAACGCCATAATGCACTACGCCCTCTTCAATGTAGATTGGGTTAGTATGGGATGTAGCGTGTAGTGTTTCCACACAACCACCTTGGTCTACAGCCACATCAACTATTACTGAACCTGGGTGCATTTGTTTAACTAATTCACGAGATACTAGAATTGGCGCTCTGCGTCCTAGTACCAAAACAGCACCAACAAGTAAATCTGCTTCTTTAACTGCGGCTTCGATATGGGCAGAACTGCTGTAAAGTAATTCAACTCTAGAACCAAACAAAGTTTCTAAATAAGATAAACGTTCAACATTTACATCTAATATTTGTACGGCTGCACCCATACCTACAGCAATTCTGGCAGCTTCCGTACCAACTACACCACCGCCGAGAATCACTACTTTTCCTGGTTTAACTCCAGGGACACCACCCAGCAGTACACCTCTACCACCTTGTTGACGTTCTAAATAGCGTGCGCCAAATTGTACTGCTAACCGACCGGCAATAATGCTCATGGGGGTCAGTAGCGGTAGTCTGTTAGTGCCTGGTTGTTCTACGGTTTCGTAAGCGATCGCACAAATGCCACAATCAATTAAATGCTCTGTTAATTTGCGATCGGCTGCTAAATGCAGATAAGTAAACAATATCTGCCCTTTTTGTAAAAAGTTGTACTCACTCGTCAGTGGTTCTTTAACTTTGACTACTAACTCTCGACTCCAAACTGCCTCTGCTGTAGGGACAATATCCGCTCCTACACTGCGATATTCATCATCTGTAAACCCAGCACCGCTACCAGCTTGAGTCTGAACAAAGATACTATGACCATTTTCCTTCAATACCCGCACGCTAGAAGGACTTAAGCCCACCCGAAATTCTTGATCTTTAGTTTCTTTAGGAACACCGATTTCCATTTAACGCCTCTGATAAATTTTTTGTTTAATTTAGCCTGCCAGTATCAGACTGACACTTCCGTATTGTGGATATCTATCTACAACATTAGTTTGCCCAATCCCAATATCTAAGCCGCAAACTCTTACCCTTGACTATTGCCCCAGTGCTTCTACAATATATAAAGATTAATTACAATTTGTTAAAAAATCATTGCGTGGCTTCCGAAATAGGAGCTACTGGATTTTTCGACTTAACCTTGGCGTTTTCGCCTTGCAATTAGCTCAAAATTCGTTATTAAGTCCCGTTTGCCGAAAAGAGGTTTTTCAAAATGTCCCAAACACAGCCAACAGTTACACCCAAGCTAGAAGAGCCAAAATTTGGCTTCAATGAATATGCAGAACGCTTGAATGGTCGCGCTGCAATGATTGGTTTTCTTTTGATGGTAGTCATTGAATATGCCACCAATCAAGGTGTCTTGTCCTGGCTCGGACTTAAGTAATGTGGAGTGGGGAGTTCTGAGTCGTGAGTGGAGAGCAAGAATTTTTTCCTCTCTCTACCCCCTATCTCTTAGGGACTTCCAGAAAATAAATTATCCAATATTGATAGCAAAGAAGATGAGAAGATTCTTTCTCTCCCTGCTTCCCCCCGAAGTTCTGAGCGGAGGAAACCTAAGCTCAGACTTCTCTCTACTCACCAAAGCGATTGGATATTTTTTTAGTTGGAAGTCCCTTGCCTCCTACCCGACTGAAACCAATGTTAAAGTTGTAAGCTAGTAATTAGCAGAGTTAGAGCCAGCTGGAGTATCTAGCTGGTTTTGACTTTATTAACTTATAGTGAACTACCTCACACAACTTGCCTGATATAACTATGAGGCACACCGAAGAGTGTTAGTAATATCTTAAAACTTGCCAAGTCTTCATGTAAGGGAGTGAATTACTACACGGAAACCCCACTGAAAAAATTATAATCTTTACTTAAAGATGCCTTTTATTCAGGATAGTAATTCTCCGGTAAGGTATTCTTGGTAAATTTACACAAAAGGTTATCTGGACAAACCAAGCTGTGATGAACGTTGTATTACCTCGTTTTTTGAAGTCAGCCTACAGAAAGGAACCAGTTATTAGTGTGTTAATCACAATGGGTGTGGTAGATGCGCTAATTGGTGGGTTAGATGATAGCTGGTCATTATTTGCTGTTGGTTTGGGAACAGCAGGTGTCAGCCTCGCTTTTAAGTTGTGGCGTAGTAGTCAGCAGCGCTCTCCTGTTATAGAAGAGCCTGTAGTACAACATTACTTGCCCCCTCGCTCGTCTAGTCCGACTCTGCCGATGCTGAGTGTGCAGAAGAAAAAACCACCGTATTAGGGAATACTGAGTTAATAAGTGTTGAGTCTGCACTTGACTAGTATTTGATTAGGTGTATTTAAGCCAGGTGAGGAAAAACAGTGAGGAGCAAGGGAACAGGAGGGACGTACTTCATGGTACGGCCATACTTGATATTACTATTTATGGGGGTTGTGGCTCTGCCCGTGAATCTAGGGCAAGGGCTAAGGGTAAATGCGGCGGATACGGTGCAAGTTACACCCAACCCAGAACCAACAACAGGATTTACCAATCCTAGACTCCTATATAGCCTCAACGCCCATTCAGGGAGGGTAAAATCTTTAACTTTTAGCCCAGATAGTCGGACTATCTTCAGTGGAGGGGCTTACAATGATGGCATTATTCGGCTGTGGAACTCAACAACTGGTAAAAGAGTAGGAACCATCAACAAAGCGCAAAAAAATGCGGTGGAATCTTTGGTGATTTCCCCTGATGGACAAACTTTAGCCAGTTCTGGCAGTGACAATATTATTAATCTGTGGAATCTTAAAAATAATCAATTTACACGCTCTTTTGTAGGACATACTGCTAGTGTCATGTCCTTAGCTGTATCTTCAGATGGTAAGGTTCTTGTTAGTGGTGCTTTAGATGGGATTCGGGTGTGGGATTTGCTCCAACAACGCCCATTATCTACCTTAGTGCGCTTTGATAATAGAATTGATACCCTGGCCATGAGTTCTGACGGTCAAACTCTGGCTAGCGGTGACACAAAAGGTGTAATTAAACTGTGGAATTTAAGTACAGGTAAATTAATTCGGGAGTTTACAGCTCATTCTGGTACAGTTACAGATATTGTCTTTACACCAGATGGACAAAATTTAATTAGTTGCAGTAGCGATCGCACTATTAAAGTTTGGAATATCCCATCCGAACAACTCAGCCGCACTCTCACAGGTCATAATAATTGGGTAAATGCGATCGCTATTAACCGCGATGGTAAAACTTTGGCTAGTGCTGGTAGAGATGGGATTAAACTCTGGGATTTATCGACTGGTGAGTTATTAAATACACTGATTGGTCATAGTGATTGGGTAAGTGCGATCGCTTTTAGTCCAGATGGTAAAACTCTTGCCAGTGGAGGATTTGACGGCATAGTTAGTATTTGGGGTAATCCACCAGTTACAGTTCGTAAGTAATAATTTAAACTTCAAAAACATCCTCACGACATCTATTTTATTTTTGGATTTAATCACCTTGAGGATAGTCATTCCACAAGGTGGTAATTTCCCGTAAACTCTGATAATTACCATTGCCCAAAATCAAATGATCTAACAAGGGAATCCCTAAAAGTTGCGCTCCTGCTAATAATTGGCGCGTCAATTCTATATCTTCTGGGCTGGGTTCCACGTTACCTGAAGGGTGATTATGGGCAATGATAGTGCGTGTTGCGCCTTGGCGGATGATTTCCCGAAAAATTTCCCGTGGAGAAGCTAAAGTTTCTGTAGCTGTGCCAATGGTAATTACCTGTGTTCCCAGTAAGCGATTTTTGACATCTAATAACAATACGGCAAAGCGTTCTTGATTCTGCCACATCAAATCTTGACTCAGCGCCGCCACCGCAGCCACGGGACTATCAATTGGTGTTTTATCTAAAGGACGGAATTGAAAGGTGCGTTTACCCAATTCAACCGCCGCTAATATACTTGTGGCCTTTGCTGGGCCAATTCCGGGGATTTGCATTAACTCAGCCGGAGTAACTTCTCGCAAAACTGCCAATGGGTCACGCTGATTTTTACCCAACTCCTGCAACAGATATTGCCCTAAACCAACGGCTGAGAGTTTGCCAGGCCCTTGGCCAGTGCCTAAAAGAATTGCGATTAATTCGGCTGTGGCTAAAACTTTTGGCCCGTGTGTCATTAACCGTTCACGGGGACGCTCATTTGTGGGTATATCGGCAATTCTCAGGCAGTAAGTCATAGGATAACTAAAGATAGTTACTGTAGATGCAACTATCTTTAGTTATCCCTTGTTTACGTTCACAATTACCCTAGCTTGAGAAAATCTTTAATTTTTGTTTTTTCTTTGTGTATTTTAAAGTTGTTGACTGCCAACTAACTGTGAACAGTCAAGCATGAAAATAAAAGATTTTTACTGATAAATTTGCGTTGCCTTGAGCATATGGTAGGTGATGATTAACTGAGTCAGGGCTAGGGGGTAACTTTGTAGTGTTTCGCCAGTTGTCCCAGCAATCTTGCCTAATTCTGGGTTACTTTCGCGATCGCATACACTACTCAAGTAAGGCATATCAGAACAAAGAATATGCTCTAATTTATTTACCTGTTCTAAAGTGGCGTGACCGTCAACTTCTAACACATCAACTGGTTTACTCATATCTCTGTCCAAGCCCAGGCGAATAGCTGACACAGAATTACCATTCGTCAAATTAATAATGGGAGTAAAATCTGGGTGAGGAATGGTAGGACGCAATACTAAACGCACGTTGAGATGTCCGTTGGTTTCATCTCCATCCTCATGAGGTGGATAGAAACTGACAACAATATCAGACCATTGCCGTTGGGGACGAATAAATTGTTCTGAATCTGGTTCGCGCTTCTCTAATTCTGCTAAGACTTGTTCGGGAGTGTAGCCACGCTTTTGTGTGTCGCGTTTCACTTTCCATTTAGCGCGGAGGTTCTCTGGAGGGGCGAGGTAAACTTTCACATCGTAACATTCACGGGCGGCGCGAGTAGAATAACCAAGTAATCCCTCGATAATGACGAATTTATTGGGTTTTATATATTGGGGCGGCTCAAAACTTCCGGTTTTATGACTATAAACTGGTTTAAGAATTGGTTGTCCTGTGCGTAGCAGCGATAGATGCTGCTGCATAATATCTAAATGGTTACAATCGGGGTGAAGAGCGGTAATTCCTATTTCTGCACGTTGTTGTCGATCATACCGATGGTAATCATCTGTGCAGATGAGTGTAACATTTTCTGGCCCCAGTACCTGAGCAATGCCCCTAGTTAGTGTAGTTTTACCAGCAGCACTATCACCAACAATACCAAGAATTATTGGACGGCTCATCATATCCCCCCGATACAAGTAACTATAGTAATAAATTTTCAGAGAATGTTTTTTTATTTTAGAAGGGATTGTGTCAAGTCATTTAATTGCACACATTTGTGCAACATCTCTATACATTTAGAAAGAGGATAATTCTTAATTGCTTGCACAATTGCACCTAAATTCCAGTAGTATTTAGGAACTTTATGTTGTAATCAAGTATTTAACATCTAGAAGTCAGCATAGATACTATTTTGATATTCTTATTGCCATACTTGAGCATCGATAATCCCTAAGTCAGAATAAATTAAGTCTTTGATATTCCAGCTTCATGCTTTTAATCAAATCAGATTGATGATGACTCAATGATTTTCCTGGGTTCTGGATACTGGCTCCTGCATTCTTAAATATGTAAAATACTGGCTAAGTATCAGAAATTTTCTTACTTTTGAGGCATAGCCAATCAAGGTCAATCATAACTACTATGACGGCAGTAGATACAGTCAAGAACTATTGCATAACAGCTATATATGACTTTCTTTGGGATATATAAGAATAATCAGACAGTATTGGGGAGCAAATGGGGGCAGGGACTATGGTAACGCTAAATCATACAGAATTAGAATCAGTTGATCAGTTTCGTAGTCTGCAATGTACTTTACGCGATCGCTGGAAAACTATCGAGCAATTTGATACTGGTGAAGCGGATATTATCGTTATTCCTTCCTTAAGTATTGACCAACGCGAAATTCAAAAAGTTGAAGGTTGCGAACATTATGAAGAAAGATTACTTTTTGCTTTGATGCGGTTACGAAATCCCCGTACAAGATTGATTTATGTAACATCAATTCCATTGCATCCCAGCATTATTGATTATTACTTGCAACTACTGCCGGGTATCCCATTTTCTCATGCGCGTAATCGCTTGCTACTGCTTTCGACTTATGATTCTTCTCCTCAACCTCTAAGTCGAAAAATCTTAGAACGTCCCCGCTTAATGGAAAGAATTCGGCAAGCCTTAAGGTTAGAAAAATCCTTTATAATTTGCTACAACTCGACAGATTTAGAAGCAGAATTATCACTCAAATTAAATGTACCATTGTATGCTGCTGCTCCAGATTTGCAGATTTGGGGGACAAAAAGCGGTAGTCGGCAAATCTTTACAGAAAGCGGTGTACCTCATCCTGATGGGAGTGGACTAGTTTGGCACTATCAAGATTTAGCAGTAGCGGCTAGTGATTTGTGGGAACGCCAACCTTCATTAAAACGGATGGTAGTCAAATTAAATGAGGGTATTTCTGGAGAAGGAAACGCCCTGCTAGACTTGCAACCAATTATGAATGTTGCACCAGGACAAGCATCTACAGCAGAAAGGGTAGCAGCAATTGGTGATAGCTTTTCTTCTCTGCGTTTTCAAGCCAAGCAAGAAAATTGGCAGAACTTTTCGGGGCGAATTACCGAATTAGGGGCGATTGTCGAAGCATTTGTGGAAGGAGAAAACAAGCGATCGCCTAGTGTCCAAGGACGGATCACCCCCACAGGTGAAGTAGAAATTCTCTCGACTCACGACCAAATTCTGGGCGGCCCAGATGGTCAAATTTATTTAGGTTGTCGCTTCCCGGCTGATGAACGCTATCGCTTGCAATTACAACAGTTAGGTTTACAAGTCGGTAGAAAACTGGCAGAAAAAGGAGCTTTAGAAAGATTTGGGGTAGATTTTATCACCGTTGACCAAGGTAACGGTCAATGGGATATTCAAGCAATTGAAATTAACCTCCGCAAAGGTGGGACAACCCATCCTTTTATGACCTTAAAATTACTGACTAACGGTCGTTATGAACTATCTACTGGTTTATTCTATAGTCAGCAAGGTCGCCCCAAGTATTACATTGCTACAGACAACCTGCAAAAAGACCGCTATCGTGGATTGCTACCCAACGATTTAATGGATATCATCGCCCATCATAGATTGCACTTCGATAGCTGTACGGAAACTGGGACGGTGTTTCATCTGATGGGTTGTCTTTCCCAGTTTGGCAAATTGGGGCTAACTAGCATTGGTGATTCTCCCCAACAAGCCGAAGATATATATAACAAAGTCGTCAAAGTTTTGGACGAAGAAACCCGCGCCAATAATAAACAGTTTCCCCTGTTTTCTGATTACACCTTCTCCAATTCCTGGGATGGATATAGTTAATTTGTAATTCCCAATTATCTTGTAGCTTGATTTTGCAACCACCCCAGCAAATCGGCGATAGTTGAGAAATCTAACAGCGCCTCAGCTAAAGCCTCTAACTGTTCTAGAGATAAAACCTCAATCTGGCGTTGCTGTTCGTCGGGAATTGCACCTACTCGTTTGTTTAATTGTCGGAGAATCAGCGATCGCGCCTCTTGTTCCCGTCCCTCGCCTCTTCCTTCTTGTTTCGCTTCTCTATAAACTCTTGTTTCTTCCAACTTTAGTCCCAGCATCGCTTCAATTTCCTCTCGACTTAAGGTAGCAAATTTGTAGACCATAATTGTTGTCACTAAATCTATTATCGCTCGTGACGACAGGATGTCTACTTCTTGTTGCTGTGCTTGCTCCAGCAAAAACCTGGCTGATTCTACTGCTTCTGTTTCCGGAATGGTCGTCAGCAGCATCAAGCCTAATCCCAAGGGTTGTTGTTGCAAATCCCCTAACTCATCAAGATATACCCGTCGTACTTGACCACTTTCTAATAATGCTCTATGGATTGTTGTATTTGAAGGTTCCAGGCTGCGCGAGGCATAAATTATGACCCCAAACCAGTCATCGTAACGAATGGTATGGCGATAGAGAAACAAAAACAATTCGCTAAAAAAGCGATGATATAGGTCTTCGTCCTTTTGAAACTGAACTTCAGCAAAGAACACAACCTGAGAAGCTGCATTGGTGGGGGGTAGGAACACGCCATCAATCCGAAATGCTGTTTCTTTAACCTCGACCGATTCAAACTGATACCCATCAGCTTGTGGGGGTGGTTGGTCTAGTAATTCAAACAGCAAACCGGGAAATTGCTTGAATAATTTGTAAAAGATGGAGTCACGTCGCATAAACTTAATTGTATAAGCTTGGGGTGCTAAATATTAGCGATCGCCGTCGGCGGGGCGTAGCCCATCGCAACTCCCCACCTCTGCGATAAAATTCTCAAGCACAACAGCCATAATTCTCATGCAAATCGACTGGCAATCTACCAAAACCTACGAAGACATCCTTTATCACAAAGCTGATGGCATTGCTAAAATTACCATCAACCGTCCGCACAAACGCAATGCTTTTCGCCCCAAAACTGTTTTTGAACTGTATGATGCGTTTTGTGATGCTCGTGAAGATACTAATATTGGCGTAGTTCTATTTACTGGTGCTGGCCCCCATACTGATGGCAAATATGCCTTCTGTTCTGGTGGAGACCAAAGCGTGCGAGGGCAAGCTGGCTATGTGGATGATGCTGGCATTCCTCGCTTAAATGTGCTGGATTTACAACGCCTGATTCGTTCCATGCCAAAGGTGGTAATTGCTTTGGTTGCTGGATATGCGATCGGTGGTGGACACGTCCTACACTTGATTTGTGACCTTACCATTGCTGCTGATAATGCTATTTTTGGTCAGACTGGCCCGAAAGTGGGCAGTTTTGATGGTGGTTTTGGCGCTAGCTATCTTGCGCGCATTGTTGGACAGAAAAAAGCACGAGAAATTTGGTTTCTCTGTCGTCAATATGATGCCCAACAAGCTTTAGAAATGGGTTTAGTCAATTGCGTTGTGCCGATAGAGCAACTAGAAGCAGAAGGAATTAAATGGGCTGGAGAAATTCTAGAAAAAAGCCCTATTGCCATTCGCTGTCTCAAAGCAGCATTTAATGCTGATTGTGATGGACAAGCAGGTTTACAAGAACTAGCTGGTAATGCCACCTTACTTTATTACATGACAGAAGAAGGTGCTGAAGGTAAACAAGCTTTTTTAGAAAAACGTCCACCAAATTTTCGAGACTTTCCTTGGCTACCGTGATTGAGTATTAAAGATTAGGTATTGGGTATTGGAAAAATTAATTAATCACCAGTCCCCAACTCCTAATCTCCAGTCCCCAACTATAAATCTTAAAAGACAAATCTAAATTCTACGCAGACTGCAAACACAGTCAGGTAATATATGAATGGTTAAATAAGTACTGTCTCAGCTTTTGCTTGTTCAGAAGTAGAGGCAGTTTTCTCCTGAGTTACAGCAAAAACAGCATTTTCTACATTACACACCAAAGGTTCAGATTCTACTAATACTGGTGTGGCATCAGGTAAACTCCAAGCATCTTCCAACGTTTCCCAAGTAGGAGCAAAAGGTGGTAGCGCTAAAGAGCAAGCTTTCCAACAGGCTTGCACAGGCGCTCCCAGCTGTTGGCACATCCCGCCTCGGCGACCCTCTGGCTTGTAATGGCGACAATATCGACAGGCAGATGTCAAAGAATTAATGGGTTTCATTTGGTTTCATCTTTAGTGCCGTTTATGGCTGATTTCGTCTCTATATTTTCCTTCTAGATAGAAATACGTATTGATCCCATAACCCGTGATTATATCTAGGTTATAACCCGTTTAACGGCAAAATAAACTTTATTATGTTTTTAGATTTATGTTATATTTTTCAATGTTACTTATAGTGGTTACATATAAATTATTGCCAATAACTTATTGGGGATCAACGGTAAAGATAAAACTTTAGACGTATAAATTTTTTTTAATTAAGATGTAGCAACTCGTATCTCAGTAAAGTTATTAGGTGATTTGTAGTAAAAAGTGGCATTAACAACAAATTTCAATCTTATAAAAAAACAGCACTTTTATACATAAAATAATTACATATTTTTGGGCAACTGCTTAACGCTACAAAACCCACAAACCCCCCAACGCTGGAGTTCACCTGGTGGTGTAGGACATTGACATTGAGGACAAAGGGGTAAATTCTGCGATCGCCTCTGCCTTGTCTTCGCCCAATGATCAAAAACCTGATTCACATCTTGATTAACTGCTGCTACTTGACCCTGGTCTTCATTGACATCACCCAAATAACTGGGATGTTGGCTATGTAACCCTGTTGATCGGGGTTTTTCCTTTTGTGGATGGCGTTGCCAACCAGCAGTAGAAAAACGCAAATCTACAATAGGGGTAGATAACTTTTGATTTAACTTTAAAAGTAACGTTTGACGGCTAAATGTCAAATTTTGCGCCCAAGCGGCGCTAGAAGTTGCTACGCGTAACACATCACGCTGTAGTGATAAAGGTTGAGTTTGGGCTGCAATGGTACTGCCTACAACTTCTGCCCAAAACTGGCATACTTGCTGAAATGGTTGTTGTTGCCATTTCGCCTGCTTTTCCAGAACACCTAAAATATCGTTAACGGATTTAAAAGACATCTTGCCAAATAACAGCCAGAATTAAGCTTATACCAATTCAAAATTCAAAATATCCTACGAGTTCTCCGCAGGAGTACAAAATTCAAAATTAAGAATCAAGACAGGACAAGCATTTGGGGCTTTATATCTGTCGCATTCTTTTTTCAAATTGGTATTAGTTCTGGGATCTATACTAATAGACAATTTTCTTTAACATTGGTACACAACTGATATCTCATCGAGAAGACCAGACTGCCTTTCCTGACAGAGATGTTACGCGAAGGTCACGTAACTGGCTCAAATTTTCCAGATAAATTTTGAATTGTTAATTCCCCACTCCCCCCTGACGAAATGAGGTACATAGGCAATGAGTCAAAAACCCCCAATAGATTCTAGTACTGGGCTAAAACCAGCATTAGTTGCGGCACTAGCGAGTTTGGAAGTGCAGTTAGAACAAGAATTAGCTCGTTATCGGCGCACACGTATGGGGATAAGGGCAAACAGTCCATCTCGTGTGAATAGTTATGCTCAGAATTATCCTCAAGAGTTGACCGATAAGAATGCCACAATGGCACATACTCAGCCATTGACAGTAGAAAGTAAATCCCAGGCAAAACCTTTATCCCTGGCCGCAAGCCCTGAGGAGAAAACAGCCTCAATTATTATCAAGTCACCTGTTCACGACAAAAACCCAACACCTAGTGGGGAAAATCTATCTTCACCTGCACGTCTAAATCCTTATACTCCTACAACTGTCGCCAAGACGGAAACACCAAATAACGATCCACTACAAACTACACCTGAAGGCAATACACAAATTCCTTTACCTCCAGCTAACTCCACCGACACTAGCAGTATCGTACCGGCGATCGCTCAAGGTAGTCAAAGCGAAAAACTCTTAGCCGATGATACTCCTGCCCAGCCCAATGACTATTTAGAATCCAGTGAAGCACTACTGCGGAGTCTCACAGATGAACAGTCAGAAAATAGCCAACCAAACAACTCTAGCGATAGCCTGTTATCTCCTTTAGGCATCGGTTCCATGTTGCTGTTATTAGTAGCAAGCCTAACTTTAGGGTACGTCGTTTTTAATCCCAAAACCTTACCCCAGCTAAATTTCAGTAGATTATTTAACGGTGATCCTTCTCCTACTACCGAAAATCCGCCAGAAGTTGCCAATAATCCCCCAAGTCAATCGCAACCAGAACTTACTTCCATTCCTAAGTATCCCGACTTAACTGCTAGAGAGTTTCCAGAGTTGAGAAATCCTATTGACGTAGTTGGCTTACAACCTAAAGTACAACCAACACCCATCGCCCCCGCTAACACTCTTCCTCTCCAGCAGCCAGTGATACCTCCTACTACTAACCCCTTACCAGAGGCACCACCTTTACCTGCCTTAGATGCCTCATCAACTCCCCGCTTACAACCCTTACCCCAAGGAACAGCAACTCTGCCCCCAGCTAGCAACCAAATCAAACCGTCAACAGATGGACTGTACCATATAGTGATAGACAATCAAGGAGCTAATGCCCTGACTGCCGCACGCCAAGTAGTTCCCGATGCTTACTTGTCAAGAAACAGCACATTAATCTATCTAGCTACGGTCAAAACAAAAGAAGAAGCAGAACAAAGGTTAAAACAGCTACAGACTAAGGGGATTAAAGCACGCCTACAGCAGCCATAAGTTGCAAAAATTTACGATACGATTAGGGAACAGGGGACAAAAAATACTGGATATGAGGTGTGGGGCATTTTTTCGTGCTAACGCCAGCAAAACTCAAATGTGAGGTCTCTAGCTTGCCTACCAACTGTGCTTGCACGCTTCTGCAAAATCTTGAATTTTGTTGGCGCAAGTTTTACCGTAGGCTATGCAGAAGTTTCCTTGTTGGGGTTGATTGGCAAAAGTGAATGGAGAGCCGAAATGGAATTGATTAAGCGTATCCAAAGGGTGATTAGTGCCAACTTCAATAGTGTGGTAGCCAGCAAAGAAGATCCAGAAAAAATTCTGGAACAAGCTGTCATGGAAATGCAGGAGAACTTACTGCGATTGCGACAGGGAGTAGCACAGGCGATCGCCACCCAAAAACGTACTGAACGCCAAGCCGCATCTGCCCAGTCCACCGCAGAAGAATGGTATCGCCGCGCTCAACTAGCACTACAACAAGGGAATGAACCTCTGGCGAGAGAAGCCTTGACCAAGCGCCAGTCTTATGTAGATGCGGCTAAGACCTTCTCAAGTCAAATAGGGGAGCAAATCGAGATAGTAGATAGACTGAAAAAAGATATGCGGTCACTAGAGTTAAAAATTGCCGAGGCGAAGACTAAAAAAGATATGTATATCGCTCGCGCTCGTTCAGCAGAAGCGTCTTACAAACTTCAAGAAATGTTAAGTGGAGGTTCAGCCACTAGCAGCTTGAATGCTTTTGAGCGGATGGAGGAAAAAGTTTTGCAAATAGAAGCAAAATCAGAACTCATCACTCAAATGGGTAGTGACGACTTGCAAAAACAATTCGATTCTCTAGAAGCGGCTAATGATGTTGATAGTCAACTAGCAGCAATGAAAACACAAGCTTTAAGCGAGGGAGAAAATACCCCTCAGCAGCAACTACCCCAAGGCGAAAACTATTAAAATTTAGTTAATTACCAACTCTAGGATATATCTTAACTATTAACGGGTGTCGGGACTGACTGAAGCCAACCGGAAAGATTACATTGAAAGTGGAAGCTATTAAATAGTAAAAAAGCGAACTAATCAACCAAGCGCGTAAACTCCAAAAGGAAAAACAAAGTTATGGGATTATTTGATCGCATTAAGCGAGTAGTCAGTGCTAACCTCAACGATTTAGTCAATAAGGCCGAAGATCCAGAAAAGATGCTGGAGCAAGCCATCCTCGAAATGCAGGAAGACTTGGTACAGCTACGTCAAGGGGTGGCTCAGGCGATCGCCGCCCAAAAACGTACAGAGAAACAATATACTGATGCCCAAAATGAAATTAATAAGTGGCAACGCAATGCCCAATTAGCATTGCAGAAAGGTGACGAAAACCTAGCCAGACAAGCCCTAGAGCGGAAAAAGACTTATACCGAAACCAGCACAGCCCTAAAAACTAGCCTAGATCAACAAAGTACTCAAGTTGAAACACTCAAGCGCAATTTAATCCAGCTAGAAAGCAAGATTTCTGAAGCCAAAACCAAGAAAGAAATGCTCAAGGCGCGGATTACCACTGCCAAAGCCCAAGAGCAACTGGAAGGGATGGTACGTGGTATGAATAGCAGCAGTGCTATGGCTGCCTTTGAGCGCATGGAAGAAAAAGTGCTGATGCAGGAAGCCCGCGCCCAATCAGCAGCAGAGTTAGCTGGAGCAGACTTAGAAACCCAATTTGCCCGTTTAGAATCTAGCAGCGATGTTGATGATGAATTGGCAGCGTTGAAAGCCTCCTTAGCTCCTGCACCTGAGCAAAACCTACTACCCCCACAACAACAGGAACAGCAATCCACTGCACCTAAATCCAAAGAGGTTGTTGACTCTGAATTGGATGCCCTACGCAAACAATTGGATCAGTTGTAAGGTTTGCTGCCTAACAAATTTTTAGTTAGTCCCACGCCTCTTGGTTGTGGGATTTTTAATCATTGTCAGACAACTGTACAGACGCGATTAATCGCGTTTCTAACAACTGTACAGACGCGATTAATCGCGTCTCTAGCAACTAACTCCCAGATTGAGATACAGTAATTTGTGTGCCAACTTTGTATCGATGCCAACTAATGGAGACTGCAATGAGTAAGGGTGTAATCACCATAACTGATGCTGAGTTTGAAAGCGAAGTGTTGAAAGCCGAGCAGCCTGTATTAGTTTATTTCTGGGCTTCTTGGTGCGGGCCGTGCCAGTTGATGTCACCACTGATTAATTTAGCGGCTAATACCTACAGCGATCGCTTGAAAGTTGTCAAACTGGAAATTGATCCTAATCCCACAACTGTCAAAAAATACAAGGTAGAAGGCGTACCAGCCCTCAGATTAGTAAAAGGAGAACAGCTATTAGACTCTACCGAAGGAGTGATTAGTAAAGATAAATTGCTCAGTTTCCTAGATACGCATTTAAATAATAATTAGTCCATAGTCCATAGTCCATAGTCTATAAGTAACGACCATTGACTATTGACTATTGACTACTGACTAATGACTAATGACTAATATGCAATTCTCACAGCGTTTACAACCTCTGCAATCTAATGTCTTTGCTGATATGGATAAGGCTAAGGCCTTGGCGTTAGCAGCAGGAAAAGAGTTAATTGATTTATCTTTGGGATCTTCGGATTTGCCAGCTGAAGCTCATGTGATTGAAGCGATCGCTAAATCTTTATATGATCCCAGTACCCACGGCTACTTGCTTTTTAATGGGACAAGGGATTTTCGCCAAGCCGCAGCTAACTGGTATGAACAAAAATTTGGGGTCAAAGTCGATCCCGAAACAGAAGTACTGCCTTTAATTGGTTCCCAGGAAGGGACTGCTCATTTACCTTTGGCATTACTCAATCCTGGGGATTTTGCTTTACTGCTTGATCCCGGCTACCCTTCCCACGCTGGGGGAGTTTACTTAGCTAGTGGGCAAATTTACCCAATGCCATTAAAGGCAGAAAACGATTTTTTACCTGTACTTACTGATATCCCGACGGATGTCTTGGCTCGGTCGCGGATGATGGTATTAAGCTATCCTCACAATCCCACAGCAGCGATCGCACCTTTATCTTTCTTTAAGGAAGCTGTGGCTTTTTGTCAGGAACATAACATTGCATTGGTGCATGATTTTCCCTATGTGGATATGGTGTTTGAGGATGCTGGGAACTTGAATATAAATCTTCCCCAATCCCCAATCCCTAATCACCGATCCCTAGTACCTTCAATTCTCCAAGCTGACCCAGATAAAAGTGTTTCTATTGAATTTTTCACTCTTTCTAAGTCCTACAATATGGGCGGTTTTCGCATTGGCTATGCCATTGGTAATGCCCAGATGATTCAGGCTTTACGCCAAATCAAAGCAGCCGTTGATTTTAATCAATATCGGGGAATTTTAAATGGAGCGATCGCCGCTCTGACTGGTCCGCAAGCAGGTGTAGAAGCTGCTGTGTTAACATTTCGCCAACGTCGTGATGCTTTTATTCATGCTCTACACCACATCGGTTGGTATGTTCCCACTCCCAAAGCCACTATGTATATCTGGGCAAAATTACCATCCTCGTGGAGTCAAAATTCCATAGAATTTTGTACACAGTTAGTCAAACAAACCGGTGTAGCGGCTTCTCCTGGTGCTGGCTTTGGCAAATCTGGTGAAGGATATGTGCGCTTTGCCCTAGTCCATGAACCATCTATATTAAGAACTGCCGTTGAACGAATTAGTAATTTTCTCTAATCTAGCGTCATCAAAACTTATTACTTAAACTAAGATTTTGACACAAGGGACATCCGCACGCGATAGGCTGCTTTTAACTTCCCCGAAACGACTCTTGTCGCGTTGGCTTAATTCTTGCTACATCAGGGATTAAATCCTGAATTTTTAGCAGTTAAAACCGCCCATCGCTGCTGTGTCATCTGCCATGCCAAGTATTTAATTTAATTTGCCGAGTCATTTGTCATCACTAGCATAAGTTTCTCAATGAAACATGACTAGTACTTTTATTTGCTCTGGGTGCTTAATCTTCTTTTCTACCAAACACCATTTGCAGAATCATGGGGATACCACCTACTTGGTGATATTTATCAGCCCAGGTACGGATAATTTCATCCAATTCCTGCATTGCTTCATCCCAGCGCTCTGGTGGCACATCTAGTTCTTCTAAGGCTCGCATAGCGTTTGGTCGCTTTTCTGCCCAGTCTTTCATCATGCGGAAATACCGAGCGGTATCTTCCACCATAATATAAGTCCGTTCTTGGTCGTCTGCTGGGGCATAGAAGGGACGAGTCAAGGCATAGAAGGGCATTCCCCAAGGAGAATCAATTCTTGTCACCGTACCAGAGTAGAGCAGACGACGCTTGATATGCTCTGCTAGGGCTTCGCTTAACTCCATGCGGTGTTCTGGGGGCAAATCTTCTTGCGATCGCTTATGGAGAAATTCGATCAACTCCAAAAACTCAAAGGAAGTAACTAACTGAGCGTCGGGAAGATTGCTAGGTAGCTTATGCTCAATTTGTCTTTTTTCTTCGCTTGTGAGGCTTGTACCGGGAATGCGCGATCGCCCAGGTATCCAAGGGTACTGTTCCATCCACACGTAGGGAAACTGAATCAAATACCGAGGTTCCTGAGAACCTAAGGTCTTGAGCAGTTTGCCCTCCATAAGGGCTTGTCTCACTTCCTCTACGATGATTTTGACCCGTTTTGGCTCTAGGTGGTGCAAATGTCCGGTCATCCGGAGGTTTTGTCCCTGCTCTAGATAAGTCATGTAAATGGCGCACTTAGCCGCCGTTGCTGCTGCATCTAAGAATGCTCCATGCCTATGCCCGCTCGTCCTCATGGCGCTAAAAGCCAGATATAGCATGATCTGATCCATTGCACTGGGGCCAAGACGCTTGATCAGATCGATGTCGTTACTCATATTACAAATAGTTGAATAGCACGCTTATTAGTCTAAAAAAAGTAGTTGGTATACACCCATAGGGGGGTGAGATTGTGACACCAAAATGTTTATGATGTTTTAAATAAAAGTAGATTCATGGTCGAGATGCTCATTCCTCCGTAATTTATGGCATATAACTAGCAACAGTGTTGTTACTAGACTGCTTGTATCTTACCGAAAAATCACAAAATAACTGCCAGAATTTCCTCATTTATAACATTTGTCAATTACTGGCGAACTTTATGGTTCTAATAAGTAACCTACAAGGACTTTCCCTGTTATCCGGAACTTATCTGCTCTTTAATAGCGTCAATAAGTTTGCTACTTTTAACACTTTTTGGCTGCACCCGGATTTGGGATATAGCAACACAGCGGCCAATTATGGGAGACCATAATCGCACAATCTCTCCTTGAGGTGACTACTCTATTCCTGGATAATTTCACCCAGATGCTGACCGATTATTTCCAGAAATAACAGGGAGTGATTTTTTGAAAAAAGTCACCTGCCGAATACGCCAAACTCACTAACGCCCATTGAATAAATGGAGCGTTCTTACCTGCCGAGATGCTGACAAATTTTTTTGTTCTTATGGCAGTGTAGGTCGTTGGCTGGAGGGAAAATTATAGACGCTAAATAAGACAGCTAATTCCAACTTAGCAATACCTTTTATTTCCTCACAACATAATATTCTATATTTATCTGTCATATTATTAAAATTGCATGAATTAATCTACTCTTAACTTTTCTTTTGCTAAAAATTTCAAGAATTGATGAATAACCAGTGGTTTTTCCGCAGAAAAATCAAGGTTTGTTGACATTAAGCGGTTATGACTACTGAGTCAGAAGTCCAGAGTCATTAATGATTCTCTTCCTGATACCTAAGTAACTAAACATTTGTTTTAGTTATAAGTCCTTTGTAATGAGGGTTTAACCTTCTGCATTGGAAGGTTTGTTGGGATTTTGTATTTTGCCAATACCAAAAGCAATTGCCCCAAAAGTTACAAATAAAACTCCGAATATCTGGGCAATGTTTAAAGTTTCTTGAAGTACCAAACCAGCAAAAATTACTGTCAAAATAGGTACGCTTGCACTAATAATAGCTGACCGCAACCCACCCAATTTATTGATCCCAATATGGCTGAATACATAGCTCAATAGAGTTAAAGCACCCAAAATAAAAGCACTTAACACAATTTCCAGTAACTTAGAAGGGTCAACAACTAAGCTCCAGTTTTCCGGTAACGGTATCATCAAGAAGATAAAACTCAAACCCAACATGGTGACGAAGTTAATCAAAGACAAAGATACTGGATGGACTTTAGCAGCACATACGCGCGTCAGTATCAGGTAACAAGCAAAGGCTGCACCAGCGAGAATTGCCGTGATGCTACCAAGGGGAGTAGTTCCTATACCAGTGCTGGTTGCTCCCGCAAAAACTAACACCTCACCACAGAAAATAGAGCCGATCGCACTAGCGCGGAATACACCGGGGCGATCGCGGAACAGGAGCCAGGATAACACCCCGTTAATCAGTGGATAGATAAAGAAAAGGGCGATCGCCACTCCGGTGGGAACTTGACCAATGGCCAGATAAATCAGAACTTGCGATAAAAACAAAAAGCAGCCACTAGCAAACATTAACTGGACTACTCTCTGTGGCTGAGAACGACTTCCAGACTGGTTATTGCCTAATGATTGCTTCAGGTTTTGCAGATCCTGCCACACTTGCGGATACATCATAGGTGCTAAAAGTATCATTAGTGGTACAACCACCATCAACCGCAAAGTCAGAATTAACATAATATTTCCCAACGTCGGCGAGATTAACCCCGCGACTTCCAGCATGGCGGAGAGTTGAGAAGTTTTATAAAACATCCCCTTCAGAACTACGTTGTATAACGCTGTCATCACGGTGGACAACACAACCAACAAGAAACCTACCTGGACTGGGGATAGGTTTGATGATTTACGTGATCTTGATGAAGAAGGTGTTGATCCCCGTCTAACTACCGATGCAGGTGGAGGAGATGAGGCTTTACCTGCCGATGAATCTGGACTGAGTACAGAAACTGGCTCAGGGGGTTTTTCTGAGGAGGGTGAGAACTTAGTTTTGCTTGTAGAAACTGGCTCAGGAGGTTTTCCTGAGGAGGGTGAGAACTTCGTTTTACTTGTAGAAATTGGCTCAGGAGGTTTTTCTGGAGTTGGTGGAGATTTAGCCGCACTCGCAGATAATTCTCTATTAATTACAGAACTGGGTTCAGCAGCTTTTTCCTGAGTTGATTGTAATTTCGTCTCGCTGTCTGGTGACACTTTGGGGATCACAGACTGTGGTTCAGGGCGTGTTTCCTGGGGTGGTGGAACTATTGGTACTGGTGTTGATTTCTCAGGAGGAGTAATACTCACCGATGGCTTGGTAGTGCTAGTTTCCTCTACTGGTGTAGATACTTGTAAAGGATTGGGCGATTGTTGTTCGGGAAATTGCAATACCGTAGGTGGTGATAAATTCACTACCGCCGGAGGGCTAGGGGGTTGTAGTTCTGGAGGCTGCAACACCGTTGGCGGGGATAACTGGGCTTTTGCTGGTGATGTTTCTTGGATAGCTCTTGTCAGTTCCCCACGTAGACGATCAATCAACTCTTCGACAATTGTTTCTCCTTGCTGCTGCTGGTTATACATTCGGGACAACTGCTGGGAGAGATTACTTTGGTAGTTTTTGAGTTCTTGTTGGAGAGAATTAAAGGCGATCGTTAAGTTATCGTCTAGACTACCCAGCATTTTTTCTACCTGCTCGTTGCTCTCGATAGCAGGGCCGATGCTTTGGGCTGACTTGAGAGCAGCTATTTGGCTCTCGGTTTGGTTGGCTATTTTCGCTAGTGATGATTGCAGTTGAGAACAGATGTGCTTGGCTAAAGCTTCTGACAATTGACGGATTAATACTTGCTGCTCTGTAATCCGCCGTACCTCTTGTAAATGTTCTTTTTCTTCAATTAGCTGCTGAACTTCATCTGTTAGACGGTCTTTTTCTGTCTGTAGTTTTTTGATTTCTTCCTGAAATGATCTGAGGACATTCTGCTGTAGACTTTCTAAATCTTCCACAACAGCCCATAGAGCTGTTTCTGCTGCCCTGGATAACTCGCCTCGGACTCGCGGGTCGTTGTCTGGTCGCTTCTCAAATCGCCCCATTAGCTTCTAACCTCTATACACCTTGACGATACAGCTACTGCCTGTAAATTTGCGTGGCGCTCACTCTAATTTCCTGTATTTTTTCAGATAAACTCAAGAATCTTAACAGGACTTACGGATATCAACGTCATTTTGTCATGACCAACCCAAGGTTGGCAAAGCATATAATGTGACTCACAGCTTACTAAAACACGTTTCCTTCAATCTCATAGGCTGCATTGCATCAGCCCGATTTCAGTCTTTATATCCGAGTGAGATTTTGTCTCAAGAAAACAACTCACTAAATATAAATACTTGTTATTTTTGTGGCAACAGTAATTTATCAAGTTCTGCAATTGGATACTTGGCAACAAAAAAGCGGGTGCAGTTGTAATATTTATATGTAGACTTATGCAGAATGTAGCTGTAATAACAGTTTATATCTTCGATATGGGGCTTATGCTGCGCGTTTTGCCAAAATTAAAGTTATTCCCTAGACAACATTTTAATAAATTACCTGCCATTTTGCCAAAATACTTCTAGCAGATATTCGATATTTTGTCTGGATCTCAAGTTTAAGAAATAAAGCTTAGTATATGAGACTAAATATTTAATTTCTGAAATATACGTAGTAGGGTGGGCAATGCCCACCTTATCATGGTTGTAGTAGGCTACAGATACTTAGATATTTTCCATAATCAAATCGGATTCCGATATTTAACTCATATCTCTGAACATTTTCCATTAAAAAGAGAAAATCCGAGCAATGCTAAAGATGGCAGCACTCAGGACTGCACTTACGGGTACTGTCACTAGCCAAGCGGTAGCAATACCTTGGAGAGTTTGGAATTTAACTGAATTGAGACTCTGCACTAGTCCTATACCCACTACGCCACCCACAAGGGCGTGAGATGTGGAGACAGGTAAACCCATGCGGGATGCAAGTAAGATAGTGGTGGCGGTTGCTAGTTCCGCACAAAATCCACTACTGGGTTGTAAGGCAATAATTTTTTCGCCGATTGTGGCAATAACTTTTTCACCCCAAACAGCTAAACCACCAACAATCCCCACACCACCCAGAACTAAAATCCACAAGGGAACGGTGATCCCATCACTAGGGACTTGACCTGTTTGATTGATATAAACGATCGCCGCCAAAGGAGCGATCGCATTGCCCACATCATTAGAACCATGTGCAAAGGCGACAAAGCAAGCACTCAGGACTTGGAAGCGGGCGAATATACTTTCGATGGGATTGGGGGCTGGGGATTGGGGATTGGGGATTTTTCCCCCTGCTCCCTGCCCCCTGCCCCCTGCCTCTTCTAGCTGTCGCCAACTGATTAGCGTTAGTGCTACTGCGGCGAATGCACCTGTGATGATTGGGATATCGTGGGGGGGGATGTTGACACCGAATTGGTTGACGAAGAAATTGGTTAGGGGTTGAGTGAGAGAAGGGAGGACAATTACACCAAATACTCCTAGAAGAACTGCACTTAACCAGGGAATCCACTCTTTTAGTTGGGATATTTGGTTTGGTTGTTCTAAAATCCAGTGTTTAATTTGACTATAGAATAAAGCGGCGATCGCTCCACTAATCACTGGGGTGAAAATCCAACCGATAGTAATTAGTCCAATGGATGACCAATCAATGGCATTTACTCCCAAAGCCACCCAACTAAATCCGGCGATCGCACCTACAACTGCATGAGAAGAAGATACAGGTAAACCACGGGAGGTGGCTATTTGCAACCATACACCACAGGAAATAAGGACGGTCATCATCCCAATCACTAAAACTTGGGGTGTGGCTGCAAATAAGTTAGGGTTTGCAACCTTCGTTGCTAGGGTTTCTGTTACTTCATGTCCAAACAAGACAGCGCCAGTAAACTCCAACACCCCAGCGATAATTATTGCTTGCTTGAGAGTTATTGCTTTGGAACCGACAGAGGTTCCCATTGCATTAGCGACATCGTTAGCCCCTAGATTCCCAGCTACATAAAAGGCTAGTAGGGCAACTAAAAGTAATGTGATTGGTATTTCCATATTGACAAAGGGGCAAAAGATAGAACAACACAGACATGGGACAGAGGGAAAAATCCCCAGTCCCCAGTCCCCAGTCCCTAATCCCCAATTTTCGGATAAATCAGAATTTTATAAGTTTCTGGTGTGGGGGCGATCGCTTGATCTACTGCGGCTGATAAATCTTTTAGGGGATAGCGATCGCTAATTAATGCTTGCACGTCAATACGGCGATTGAAAACGATATCAGCCGAGAGATTTTGGAGGCGATAGGATGAACTGTAACTGCCCATCAGGTCGATTTCTCGACGGTAGAGAATATTTGGGTTAATGGGAATTTCCAATTCATCAGGAAATTCAGCGAAAAATAAAATTTTGCCGCCTTTTCTCGTACATTCTAGGGCTTGAAAGAAAGCCTTTTCACTGGGGACAGCCAGTAAGGTGACATCTACACCTAGTCCATTGGTGAGGGCGTGAATTTTCGCAGGTAAATCGGGATCACGGGCATCAAATGCGGCTTCTGCGCCGACATTGAGGGCTTTTTCTATTCTTGATGGTAGCAAGTCGGTGGCGATCGCTTTTGCTCCGAAATATTTCACCAACATCACAAACATTAAACCAATCGGCCCTGCACCAGTTACTAGAACAGTCTGTCCTGGGGCAATCTGGGCTTTTTTAACTGCTTTTAAACAGCAGTTGGTTGGTTCAACAAAACTTGCTTCTTCAAAGCTGATCCCGTCAGGAATCGGAATTAAGCCGCCATTCTCTACAATATGACCAGGAACCTTAACATACTCTGCAAAGCCACCGCCACTGGCATTAAATCCGGCTGTGGTGGAGATGTTTTTATAAACATCACACATGGAAAAATTTTCATTCATACAATATGCACAGCGCATACAAGGAATGTGGTGCATAACTGCTACCCGTTGTCCTACTTGCCAACCTTGTACTTGCGAACCCACTGCGGCTATATTCCCGGCTGTTTCATGACCAAATATACGCGGCGGTTCATAAAGTGGATAACGAATTTTTTTAATATCTGACTGACATAAACCGACTACTTGCACCTGTACCAGCACTTCATCTGGTTCCAGCGTCGGTAGGGGGATCTCTTCATAAGAGAGTTGATTTACACCTCGAAATACCTGTGCTTTCACGTTGGTTTCCACTGCTCAACGTTACTAGATTTAACATTAGTCGTCCAAGTTCAGCTACAAGGTTTCAGATTTATCAGACAAAACATTACGCACAAAATCTGGTACTTCTCTACCTAGCAAGTCCAGTAGTTCTGTAAAACTCATTGCTTGGCATATGTAATAGTGAGGTTAAAATACAGACAATCTTCTGTGCGATGGGCTACGCACTACCGGAGGTAATCGCCTGTATGTTGGGTCAGTTATTAGACGGACGCTATAAAATCACTCAAGTCTTAGGTGCTGGTGGTTTCGGTAAAACTTACATCGCCGAAGACATTAAACTGTACAATAACCTTTGTGTCGTCAAGCAACTCCAACCGATGGCCAATGATCCCATGACTTTACAAGTCGCTAGGCGTTTATTTGCATCGGAAGCAGAGTTATTACATAAATTAGGAACCCACGACCAAATTCCCCAACTACTGGCACACTTTGAAGAACATCAAGAGTTTTTTCTGGTTCAACAGTTCATTGATGGACATCCTCTTAGTGATGAACTGACTCCAGGAAAGCGATTGAGTGAGCCTTATACTATCGCTCTGTTAAAAAATATCCTCCAACCCTTAGCTTTTGTTCATCAAAATAACGTCATTCACAGGGATATCAAACCACCTAATCTGATTCGCCGTAAAATTGATGGCAAAGTTGTGCTAATTGACTTTGGGGCAGTAAAACAGATCGGTACTCAGGTGGTGAATGGTGAAGGTGTAACTAAAATGACCGTGAGTATTGGTACTGCTGGCTATATGCCTAGTGAACAAAGTCGTGGTAGTCCTCGATTAAGCAGTGATGTCTATGCCGTGGGAATGATTGGTATTCAAGCTTTAACAGGGTTGATGCCTCATCAGTTGCAAGAAGATATCCAAACGGCAGAAATTATTTGGCGTGAATTAGTCCAGGTAAGCCCAAGTTTAGCAGATGTATTAGATCGGATGGTACGTTATGACTTTCGCCAACGCTACCAGTCAGCAGTCGAGGCTTTAGCGGCGGTGCAGAACTTGGGAAATGCTTATGCACCAACGCAAACATCTCCATCACCTGAATCTAAGCCGACTTTACCTGTAAAAAATCATGGTAATACCCCGCAAGTTGCTGAACCTCCTCTATATTCTCCACCACCCGCAGTCCCAGCCCAGTATCGTCAAGAAATCCCACAGAAGTTGATAGCTTCCCCTCCTCCTATCACGGCCAAATCGCCAGTAGGTATAGGTTTCTATTTACAATGGGTGCTAGTTAATGTCGTTGGTTTAGTTGGTGGCGGCATTGTGGGGGCGATCGCTTATGAAATTTTCGAGCCACTTGGTACAATTCTCAGTAGCCAAGCCGTAGCCATCACAATAGCATTGACCATCGGCTTCATGCAGGTATTAGTTTTACGGCGGTTAATTCCTGTATCGGAAAAGCAGTGGGTATTAGGAACTACACTAGGCGTTTGTATTTCTGTTCTCGTGTGTGGCGATTATCCTGAATATTCCTTACTGTGGATCGGGCCGATAGTGGGAAGTATCCAATGGTTTATCCTCAAGCTATATGTTAAACAAGCTGGTTGGTGGATTTTAGTTAATACCCTATTTGGTTGGGTAGGCGGAGTTATTTCCGGTGCAGTATTAGTTTTGTTATTAAAAAATCTCAAAAATGTGTGATTTTTAATCTTAATAATTAATTTCTTGCTTAATTCTCATCAAAATTAGATGAGCAGCATTAATTTGTTCAGCCTTATTTAACCAATCTTTGACCTGATCATCATTACCTAAATAATAATCCGCTTTAGCGATGTAGCAACAACTAACTGCTATATCAATTGCCTCATTACCTGCTGCTGTTAAAGGTAAAAGCATTTCTTTACCTTCATTATATCTACCTAACTCAACCAGAATAGCTCCCCTAGTTCCTTGAATAGTCTTGATATCACTCGCTAATTCCATCGCTTGCACCGACCAATTATTAGCTTTATCTAGATATTTTTTGTCTCCGTGATTAATAACTATAGAGGCTAATATATCAATAATATAAAGCTTATCTCTTGTAAGAATATCCGGATAATCTAAAATTGGTTCTAATAAATCAATCACTTGCGAAAAATTGTGTTTATTAAATTCCGCCTGAGCCTTATACAATATTTGTAATGTTATCAGACTATTGTTAAATAAATCCCCTGATGAATGTTGCGTGTTTGTATATCTATCTAAGCCTAAAAGTTTTTGAATAAATTGCTGCTCAGTTTTAGTTAAAGCGTCAATAAATGCTTTACCATCATTTGATATCACTTTACCATACGAATCGATATCCATTGGTAACAGATTCCCAGCAAATAGAAAAAATTCTACATATACTAAAGATCCTATAATACTTAAATAACCAGGGAATTGAAGATAGGCAATATAGTAAGTATAAACTAGACTAAACAATAAACAAAAACAACAGTTTACTAAAGGCCCAGCTAAATACATCACAGCTAGCTTGTGTTTTACTTTCTCCAGCTTTAAATTAGAAGTGTAAGTAACGCCACCACTGGGGATAATTCTAAACTCAATTACAGAATTGAGAAAATGAAAATTCAATAATTTCTTACCACTACCAACTATGACTAGATAGGGCTGAAATCCCACCATTTTAGATACGATAAAATGCCCCATTTCATGACAAAAAATTGAGATATATAGCCATAAGAAAATCAACAATAATGACATTTTAATTGGTAATTAAAAATATTGGGGTATTTCAATTAATATTATCATCCTTAAAAAAAGTTTTTTTCACAGTATAAATACGAATTTTCAGATAATAAGTTAATTATTTCATCATGAGTTAATACAGGTATAACAAATCATCAAATACTTGTAAAACAAGCTCAATTTATATGTATCCTGATTACAAATACGTAAATTTCTACTTATGGTTAATCAAACTTATTTAACTGATGTTTTAGTTGTTGGTGGGGGAACCGGAGGTGTGGCGGCTGCCATTCAAGCAGCCCGTAGAGGTGCAAAAACTATTTTGGTAAGTGAGTTTCCTTGGCTAGGAGGAATGTTAACTGCAGCTGGGGTATCTGCACCAGATGGTAATGAATTAATGGCGTTTCAGACGGGATTATGGGGTGCTTTTTTACAAGAATTACAACAGCGACAACCAGGGGGATTAGATAATAGTTGGGTGAGTTTTTTTAGTTATGATCCCCGTATTGGGGCAGAAATTTTTGCTGATTGGGTACAGGAACTACCAAATCTGCACTGGATTTCTGGACAAATACCTCTGGAAGTTTTGCAACAAGGAAATTCCATCACTGGTGTCAGGTTCGCAGACTTTATAGTACAAGCCAAGATTACTATTGACGGTACAGAGTTAGGAGATTTACTAGCTTTAGCAGATATCCCTTACCGTTGGGGCTGGGAGTTGCAATCTGAATGGGAAGAACCAAGCGCCCCAAGTAGCTTTAATGAGCTAACAGCAAGATATCCTGTGCAATCGCCTACTTGGGTAGTAGTGATGCAGGACTTTGGGGAACCAGTTGCGCCAGAAATTCCCCCTGCACCTAATTATGATGCGGCGCTGTTTGCTGGAGCTTGGGAAAATTATGGTGCAGAGCAATTCTTAAATTATGGACGTTTGCCAGGAAATCTTTTCATGATTAACTGGCCGATTTGTGGTAATGACTACGGCGAAGGAGTAGGACGGATCATAGAATCAGCAGCAGCTAAGGGTGATTTTTTCCAAGAATCTCGTTGGCATAGCCAAAATTTTGCTCATTTTATCCAAAATCAGCTTGGTCGGCGTTATGGTTTGGCAGAGCAAGTGTTTCCTCATGCTTCATCGGCGTTTGCGTTACACCCATACTATCGAGAAAGTCGGCGCTTGGTGGGGCTAACTACTATTCGAGAACAGGATATTTTGCCAGTTCCTGGTGGTAAGGTAGCGTCTTTGTTTGCAGATACCATCGCTATTGGTAACTACGCCAATGACCATCACTATCCTGGGTTTGACTTGCCACTACAACCTAAATCCATCCGTTGGGGAGGACGTTGGACGGGAACACCTTTTACGATTCCCTACCGTTGTCTGGTTCCAGCCACAACAGATGGTTTGTTAGTTTGTGAAAAGAATATTTCTGTTTCCCATATTGCTAATGGGGCGACCAGATTACAACCTGTAGTTTTGGGTATCGGTCAAGCGGCGGGGATGGCGGCGGCTATGTGTGCAGATTTAGGCTGTCAACCAAGAGATTTACCTGTAAAAGCATTACAAGAGGCATTATTACAAGATAATCGCTCTCCTGTAGCTCTCATACCTTTATTTAATTTATTACCCAGTCATCCGGAATGGTTGCAATGGCAAATGTATTACCTAAAGGAGCCTCAACTCTATCCAGATAGCGGCAATTGCCCAGATTCTGTGTATCAGTACTATCACTCAGAAGCCAAACCAGTACTTACACGGGGAACTGATTCCTTCACAGGCATTTTTCAGGTTTTAAATCAGCAGGATTACAGATTCGAGATCGCTTCTCCGGCTGCTAATCTAGGACAAACTTGCCAGCTTGTAACTTTGCGATCGCATATCAATGAACAGCTACAAGCCTTGACAGATAAGCAACATTTGACGGTTTGGGGTCGTCTAAACCCTTCCGGTCATTGGTTGTTAGTAGAACATATTGAAACAATGCACACTTTTATAGGTTTTCAGTAAAAAGCACTACTTTTTTTTAGATTTTTCCGGACTCGTTATATAAAACTCAGTAGCAATAGATAAGAGAATTTACAAAGAGACTTTTATGATGCGTGCTGCTGTTCCAGTTTTAATTTCGAGTCTAGTACTTGGTTCCCTAGTTTCTGATTACCTGGGAATAGCTAATCACAATTTCGCTTTTTCTTCCTCTAATTCACAAAATATGATCTCACTAAAATCTAAACCCAAACGTAATCAACCAGAAAAACCCCAACCACATCGCGGTACTGGACGTAGAAGTCTTATAGAATCCCCCATTCATGTCCAGATTACTGTATAGCGCGTCTACGTCGGGGCTTTACCCATCACGGTTTTATGTCTAGTAGAACAATGAGTATTTGTCTTGCATTAGCAAATACAAAAACTTTTCAACACTTTTAATAGCCTCTTTAGCACAAGTACAGCAGTTATATACTGGGATGGCAAATCCAATGTAATTCATCACCTGAATTGTCAGCATCACTACTCTTGAGGCAAGATGTCATCTTTGCTTTGATTCACGGAGTACCATTCAGGTTAAGAATTCAAATACAGGGCATCTATCTACAATTTCCATCAGCTTTACCTACCTGTGAGATGGCCTAGAGTTGACTATGATGGTTTTTATCCTGCAACCTCGACCATCCCGTAATTGTGTGACAAGTTTTTGGACTCTATTCACATAGCAAATCAACCAGATAGCAATCTGCTACTATGCTTCATTGCTCTAAAATGGTTTATGAGCAATAAAATACTTGCTCATAAAGTGGACTTGCACCTCAATATTTTCAAACCCTACTTTTTCTAGGCGTTCTACTAAGTTATCAGTACTGTAATGCTTATAGTATGGCTCATGGAAAGTTTCTGGGAAATTATCCATTAGCACCGCCATTTCTGGTGAATCACTCATCTGAATAGAATCACAGATAATAAAAACTCCTCCTGGCTTTGTCACCCGGAAACATTGCTCAATTACTGTTTGACGCACAGTAGCAGGTAATTCATGGAACAGGAAAACAGAAGTCACAGCATGAAAATAATTATCTACGTAAGGCAATTCTTCCGCATTTGCTTGTAAAAGCTGTGGTAGTTCCCCAGAAATTTGGGAGAGTAATTCATTAGCCTTACGTAAATAAGCTGGCGATAAATCTACACCAAATAGTGATGCTTGCGGTAGAATCGCTCGAATCAGCTTCAAAGTCCTCCCAGTCCCACAAGCTACGTCTAAAATGCGAATCTGTCTTGGTGATACAGAATCAAATACTTTTAGCCCATCCTTGAGAGGAGACAGAATACGCCGCCGCATGGGGTCAGCTGTTCCACCAAAAAGGATTTCTACCTGTAAATCATATAAATTGGCTGACAAATCGCTCAAATAGCCATCACTTTGGTGATGAAAATTCTGTACGTAGTAGCTAGGATAACCTTCTGTCTCTATACCCGAAGAAAAATCTTGGTATTTTTTTTGTTGAACTCTTTCCCAGATTTGCGGTAAGTCTAGCCATACAAGGGGATAGTAACGGAAAAAATCTTCCCAAGGATTATCAAATAGCAAGCTTGCTGGATACACCCCTTTTTCAGCCTCCAGCCAATCTATTTCTAGTAATTGATTGAATCTATCTTGCAGTTTGGTTATAACCTCCCTGGGTATCGGTTTAGTCTGCCTCAATGTGGGATAAACTATGTCTCTTAACTGTGCGCTTAATGTTTTGTGAGCCAGGCCAAAGTAATTTTTACCCTGTTGAAGAGTTTGGTAAGTCAGCTTAGTCAAATTATTAGACATGACGATTGCTTAGGAATCCATTACTTTTAAAAATTTTATGTAAACAATTGTAACGAATAGTTCGTTTACTTGCGGAAAAAGTACTTCAAGCAATCCGTCATAGCTGCATTTAAATAGGTAGAAGCGCAATTAATAATCGCAACAATATTAAAAATTGTAACAGATACCCAATTTCGTAGCATAAGATACAGAATTTTCGCTATATTAATTATGTAAAGGGTCAAATCCAATTAATATCACTAGGAGGACTGTGGTATGTCTATTCAAGAAAAATCTCGTGCAATTATGATGCGCCAATATCAGCAAGTGAAGAATCGTCAACAATCCATGCTGATGCGTTCCGCACAAGAACTCGGTCTTCCTGCTGAAGAACTGTCCCACTATTGGAACCCAACTCAAGGAAAGATCGATCCCACCACCCGCACGATTTATGGTCGTAGTAATGCTTCGATGAGCTAAGTTTTACTCATGTTTAAGTCATGGTTGTTATTAGAGGAAGTAATTTCAACGATGAGTTACTTCCCCTAATGTACTTATACATAATTTTTACAGAAGACAAAAAACCACCCATAAGGGTGGCAAGATTTTGACTCTCAGATATAAATTGCTAACAGGTGTTAATTAAACGTCGTAATAGATAGAGAACTCATAAGGATGAGGACGCAGTTGCATCTGTTTAACTTCGTTAGCGAGTTTGTAGTCAATCCAGTTTTGGATAAAGTCTTCGGTGAATACGCCTGTATCTGTTAAGAAAGCGTGGTCGTTTTCTAGCGCTTCCAATGCTAGTTCTAAAGAACCAGGTGTGGAAGGAACTTTTGCCAATTCTTCTGGAGAAAGTTCATAGATATTTTTATCTAATGGCTCACCAGGATGAATTTTGTTCTTGATACCATCGATACCAGCGCACAGCATGGCAGCAAATGCCAAGTAGGGGTTAGAGGTAGCATCTGGACAACGGAACTCTAAACGCTTGGCTTTGGGGTTAGTGCCAGACAGAGGAATGCGGATGGAAGCAGAACGGTTTCCTTGGGAGTAAGCCAAGTTAACTGGCGCTTCATAACCAGGAACTAGACGCTTGTAGGAGTTGGTGCTGGGGTTGGTGATTGCTAAAAGTGCTGGGGCGTGCTTGAGAAGACCACCAATGTAGTACAGTCCCATTTCACTTAAGCCAGCATATTGATCACCTGCAAAGAGGGGTTTACCATCCTTCCAGATAGATTGGTGACAGTGCATACCAGAACCGTTATCACCAAAAATTGGTTTTGGCATAAAGGTGACTGTTTTGCCATATTTTTTGGCAACGTTCTTGATGACATATTTGTAAATCATCAGCCAGTCAGCAGCTTCGATTAACTTACCGAAGCGAAAACCGAGTTCACACTGACCACCAGTAGCAACTTCGTGGTGATGTTTTTCGATGGGTACGCCTAATTTAGCCATCGTCAACAGCATTTCTGTCCGGATGTCTTGGAAAGAATCTGTGGGCGAAACAGGGAAATAACCCTCTTTAAAACGTGGTTTGTAAGCCAAGTTGGGTTTATCTGCTGTACCTTCTTTACCAGAATTCCAAGCACCCTCTACGGAGTCGAGGAAGTAGTAACCTTCGTTAGCGGTTTGGGCAAAGCGGGCGCTATCGAAGATAAAAAATTCAGCTTCAGGGCCAAAGAATGCTGTATCACCAATGCCTGTGGCAACCAAGTAATCAACTGCTTTTTGAGCAATAACCCGTGGACAACGGTTGTACCATTCTCCTGTACGTGGTTCTTTGATGCTACAAACAATACTTAGGGTTGGTACTTCCATGAATGGGTCGATCCAAGCAGTGTTAGGATCGAGAACCATTGTCATGTCTGACTCGTTGATTGCTTTCCAACCCCGGATGCTGGAACCGTCAAAAGGTACGCCATCGGTGAAGGAGCTTTCATCGATTTGGTTTTGATACAAGGTGAGGTGTTGCCAAGTACCTACGGTGTCGATGAACTTGAGGTCAATCAGCTCAATTTTTTCATCTTGAATTCTCTTCAAGACTTCTTGTGAGGTTGTCATTGTTACTCCTTCTCTGCCAATTTCTTAAATTCAAACCAGAATCTGCCAAAGCATCTAAACCCTACTGAGCGGAACAAAGTTGATGACACACCTGAAATATCCTAGATTCTAAACATTAGATGGTTTTGTAGTCTTTGTTACAGAACGTCTGGATTACAGGTAATATTAACCTTTCTTTCGACATCTGCACAAAAGGGAGAAAGTTAATCTCATAGGGGTCAACTTTGGCATAAAATCCTTAAGTAACAGATAGATTGTTTTTGTGCCGAATCTATTTTTAATAGCACAAAAATTTACTGGTGCGTAGTGCAACCAAATTAATATCAAACCATAGATAGCAAAGATTGGGAGAAGAAGGAATGCGCGATGCAGTAACAAGCTTAATTAAGAATTATGACGTAGCTGGTCGGTATTTTGACCGAAATGCGATCGATACCCTCAAAGATTATTTTGACAGTGGTACGGCTCGTGTCCAAGCAGCCGCCGCGATTAACTCCAACGCAGCTGCACTGGTCAAGCAAGCAGGTTCTAAGTTGTTTGAAGAGCTGCCAGAGTTAATTCGCCCTGGTGGGAATGCCTACACAACTCGTCGTCTAGCGGCTTGTTTACGGGATATGGATTACTACTTGCGCTACGCTACTTATGCGCTGGTTGCTGGTAATACCAATGTTTTAGATGAGCGGGTGCTGCAAGGCTTGCGGGAAACGTACAATTCTTTGGGTGTACCCATTGGCCCTACAGTTCGCGGTGTACAAATTCTCAAGGATTTGGTCAAGGAACAAGTTGCAAGTACAGGTATTGCCAACGCTGCTTTTGTTGAGGAGCCATTTGACCACATTACTCGTGAATTAAGCGAGCGGGATGTTTAAGAAGGCAGGGGGCAAAAGGCAGGAGGTATGATTTACAATCTGTTTTTTGTCTAGTTTTCGTTGTCTGGTTGATTTTCAATATCAAGAAACTGATTTCAAACAACGCACTTTGGCTGTATTGACAAGGTGCGTTTACTTTTTTAAGTATTACGTAATATCTTTTGAGTATAAATTTAGGTAAACAAAGATATAGCTCTAGCTAAAATAAAACCCTGACAATAAAAGGCTTCCCGGTCTGTCAACAGTCAACTATCAACAGCTATAAATTAAACATAAAAATTTACTCTAGATTTTACGTAAATTAAATTGTGTAAAGTTTAGTAAAAAGTTATAAATAATATTTCCATTAATGAAATTTAAAATGAATCTGTAAAGGGGATGAGGGAGAGTTATCTGCCATAACTTGACTAATCTCCCTCACTTGTATAGGTTGTTTCTTTCCGCACCTGACTGTGAACTACAGGGAACACAAAAGAGTTATTCGTCTGTGGTTATCAACTAACAGTAGAGATGGCAGCACCCAACCAAGCAGCAAAGTTTTCTTGCTGCGTCGCGTTAGGATTCTGTATCGCCAGTAGCTGATACTTGGTAGGACGTGGTGTTCCTAGCGTTACAGGATAGGTACGCAGCTCATCTTGGTGAAAAACTGTTACCTGGATAGTATCATTGGCTTGATAGTCTTTAAGGCGATCGCTCAATTGATGGGCTGTGATTTTGATGCCTGCAATAGCCAACAACTCATCACCTGCGTCAATTCCTGCCATTTGCGCAGGCGAACCAGCCTCGACAAATTTGATCATCTCCCGACCATTTTCCGTGTTTACTTTCACCCCTAAGTAAGGTTCTTCTTCTCTCTCTGCTACCAAATGCAAGCCAAACGGTTCTAAGTACTGATTGAAGGGCAATTCTTCTGTGCCATCAATATAGCGTGCGAAGAAATCAGTCAAATCGACTCCAGCAACTGATTCGATCACCACCTGTAATTCTTCTGGAGTATAGCCAATTTCAGCTTGACCAAATTTTTGCCACATTTGACGCATCACATCATCAAGCGATCGCTGATTACGATACCGCGCTCTAATCAGCAAATCTAGTAGCAAAGATATCATTTCCCCCTTCAAATAATAGGAGACTTGCGAATTACCAGTATTTGTATCTGGGCGATAAAGTTTAATCCAAGCATCGAAACTCGACTCAGAAAGTGTTTGTACTTTCCGCCCTGGTGTCGTAAGTAACCTGCTGATCTCTTTACTCCAATAATTTAAATAAGTCTTAGCATCATAAATGCCTGCTCGTAAAGGAATTAGTAGATCGTAATAACTGGTAGTTCCTTCGCAGAACCACAGAGATGGTGTGTAATTTTCTTGGTCGTAGTTAAATACCTCTAAGGCTTGGGGACGAATTCGCTTAACATTCCATAGATGGAAGAACTCATGAGCTAGTAATTGAATAAAGCGTTCATACTTATCTTGGGAGCGAAAGCCAAAACGCTGATAAATCAAAGAGCAGCTATTTTTATGCTCCAAACCACCGTATGCTTGAGCAAATAAATGCAGCAAAAAGACGTATCGCTCATAAGGCAATCCGCCAAACATCTGCGCTTCTACCTGGATAATTTTTTGGGTATCGCTAATCAGCTGCTGTACTTGACAATTTCCTTGTCCCCAGATTGCCAATTCATGAGGTTTTCCTAACACCTCAAACTGATATAACTGGTGTTCACCAATCTCAAAAGGACTATCTACAAGGGTATCAAAATCAGCAGCATAAAAAGTATTAGATTGCTCACCAATTGTAGGTAAAGGAGTAGTTACCCGCCATTGGGGATACGGTGGTATGACAGTCACACAAATTGGTAAGTTTTCCCATCCTGGTAGTCTAAAAAACAATGCTGCCCCATTGAAATAACCGTGGGTAGCATCTAAATGATTTGTCCGCACTGATAGTTCGTTTGCAAAAATGCGGTAACGCACCGTTACTTCTGACACATCACCTTTATTGATTTGCCAGTGGTTTTTACTGATTTTCCGCCAAGGTAAAATCTTATCTCCTGCAAAAGCAGTAAAATCTTGTAAATTCTTGGCGTACTCTCGCACCAAATATGATCCTGGTGTCCACACCGGCATTCTTAAGTCAAGAATTGGTGATGAATAGTTTACGATTTGCAAACTCACCTCAAATAGATGCGTCTCTGGTTGGGGCATTGCCACCAAATAATTAATCGTCGGCACGGTGTCCTGAACGCCAATATCGATACGAGGTGCTGTCGCTTCAGTCATCTGTAGTTAAGAGTGATAGTTCTGAGTCAAAAGTCAATCCATACATAGTTAATAGTTAATAGTTACTGGTCAATAGTCAATAGTTAAGCAATGCAGACTCAGTATTTAGAGGTGCATTAATGCTATGAGCTATGACACGGGCAACATTACTCAGTGTACTAAAAGAAAAGTCTCTATAGCTTGCAATTGCTGGACTTTACGCTTTTAGCGCAGACTTGCTACAGCATTAAAAATACATTTTTCAGAGGTTATTTATCAAATAAACATGACATTCAATTATGTTACGTTAAACTTCGTTAACGTATACTCAAAATTTAATATTTACATAATAATTCAGTAAGCAGAAGCCGGAATACTTTTTTCTAAGATCCAATACCTAAACCCTTTTTGCACCTTAGTTATATCAGTATGTCAAAATAACATAGTATCCATTAAACCACATTTACAAGTATAAATACGCTTGTATTGTTCGTTTAATATGCTTACATGAAGACGTTAGTTCTCTAATATCAGGTGTTTTAGTGCTGAGGACAAACTATAAAAAACAGTTTGAACAACAATGTTTTTATTAGACTTTTCCAGCTAAATTCAGCAGTTGTTTGAAATTGATCAAATAGATAATATTATTAGCACTGTCAATTTTTATCCACCCTTTATCGTGCAATTTATCCATAATTTTGCTAGTTTCTTCAACACCGATTTCTGTAACTTCTGCTAAGTCCTTAAAAGGAATATTAAAAATTTCCCTACCTTGTTCTGATTCTTGACCATAGCTCTCACCCAAACTAACTAAGGTATGGGCTAATTTCACAGCAGGTGGTGAAGAACGGATTTGTAAACGTTGGTTAATTTGTCGTAATCGTCGCACCATTAATTGCAGCATTCTATGATGCAATTGCGGGTCTTTAAATAAAATTTGAATAAAACGTTCTCTAGAAATACTGAGTAACTTAACTGGTGAAAGAGCAATTACATCTGTTGAGCGGGGAGATTCATCTAAAATCGCCATTTCTCCAAAAAAATCACCCCTTCCTAAAATTGCTAAAGCTACAGAATCATCCCCGCAGGTACGCCGGACTTTTACCCATCCAGAGACAACGAAATAAACGGCATTACCCCAGGCATCTTCCATTAAAACCGCTCTGCCAGTGGGATATTCATGATCAATTGCAATATTGAGTAGCCATTCTAAGGTTTGTGGAGTGGCTGTACTCAATAAGGGGAAAATATCACTAAAAACCTCAGTTTGCATGAAATATCTACTAAAAATGAACTTGTTATTTGAGAATTAAGCCATCTACTATAAGTTTTAACGTCGAAATATAGCAATAGATGAGAAAGAAATTAGTGGGAGTTTAAAAGTCATTTCTCAGAACACAGAATCTATATTAAACAAGCCGCCATAGTAATTTCGTTTTGGTCATAAGTAATAATAACTATAGATTTCCGCCGTGAATTTCTGAAGTTAACTGAGCGCTCATAACGTTCTTGAAGAGACACTGCTGGTTGGCGGAGCGTCTCATAGGAAAGTCTGAAGGGTAATTGCTATTTACCATTCCTGATGACCAACTCCCACAAACATTATCAATGTCTAATTAGCCAACTGTTAACCAGAAGCTCTGTAAAAGATAGTCTGGTTGGTCATTACAACATAACAATTATGGTAAAGATCGAAATCAGAGGTTTTACTGACAGCACGATGATTCTCCGTCTGATAGTCATTGATTATTTGCCGTCAGTATTGTGACTTTTTGGCCTAAGCTTTCAACTATTCGAGTAAGGGTAGACAAAGCCTCTGATTGCTCGGCTTTGAGGTGAGGATTCAACAGTAATCGTTGATGTAATTCATGCAACTTATAGCTGAGTTGTTGAGAAATTCCTATAGCATCTCGACTCAGACGATCTAATTGCTGCTGCTGATAAAATTTTAGAGCTGCCCCCCTTAGTACTTGCAGTGTGGCCTCTTCGCCATTTATTCCTGGCATGACACGTATGCGTAATAATAAACTATTGTTTTGGTATTGGCATTCCTTCTCTATCTGTTGTGGTTCTGCGAGTGTACTAAGAGGAAACCCTGCAAAACGTTTTAATTCATTAAGTACGCCTTGAAAAACAGAGAGGGGTAAATTTTCCAATACAGACTGTAAGACTCCATTGTCACTCCAAATAATTCTCCCTTTATATGGTTGTCTTTCCAGATATAAGCGACCAATCCCCCCACCTAAAACTCGTCCCAGCAATTCCTCCAATAGTTTCCTAGAGGGTAAATTGAGTAGTGATTCAATAGGGCTGAATAGTTCTGGAGCTTGTACTTGTAAAACAGTTACATCACTCAGCCGAGGCATTGGCAATTCTTGTTGAACAATGACTTGTGAAGAATCATTTTTAGTTTGAGAATCCTTCTCTGAGTCGGAAGGCACAGAAACATTTATTGATGACTCAGACGGTTTATGTAACTGCTGAACTTCCGGTGAGGGGGTTGTGGCGTTAGGTAGATTAAGCGTGGTGTTTACGCTCTCGGCTAAAATCTCGTCTGCTTCCGGTTTTTCTGCTGGTTTTACCTCTGGAGTGGATGTATTTTTATAGCTGAGGTAAGCGGAAAGTATTGCGCGATGAATGTCAGCAGCGATTTCTTGAGTTTCAATTGTGCTGTTAATATATGAAACGATGCGATTTACATAATCAAATGCGGCGCTATCTCCTAGATTTACCATACCTAGTGATAAGCGGTCATTTTGGTACCTTAAAGGCAAAATCTGGTAGTAGAGGCAAACCTCAAAGGGCAAGATGCTATCAATTAGCTGGAATATTTGCTCTCGTTCGGACTCCTGCTCCCAATTAGTTGGAGTTGTGTTGAGCAATTGTTGTCCATTGGCTCCGGTGTCAGCTGGTTTGCCCTGTGAAGACCACATAGGTTTGCTTGCTTAGTGTTTCTTTATATTCTATTTTGCTCTTCGGCACTTGGCAGTAAATAAATATACTGAGTTCAGTGGATTACAGCCACATTCACTGTTCAAAAATTTTGACTTAGTAAGTCTTGAGTGCAAATCTTCAATTGTATTGAATTTTCGCCAGTATCAAATCGACATGGACACTTATATGTTATCTGGTGGATTTTTAGCCAGTTGTAGTGAAGCGGTGATTCAGTGCTGAGATTTTACTTTCTATCTATGTAGCGTTAATCTACAGCACCTAATCGACAACTGGCGATAGGGTGGGCATCCTAAGGGTTATTTTAGGTAACATTTATCCCTTAGCTGAAGTTCTACTATCCCATGACCCTCTTGTGATCTTATTTAAACTGCTACAACACAGTCTTAGTTGCCAAAATGCCACAAAAATTTTTTGGCGAGTTCTGAGTAAAAAATACTCGCCTCGGCTTTTCTAACAATTTCGATTAGTTTGTTTCACACTATGCACAATAAAGCATTTTTGGCTAGGGTCAGTTTAGAAACTGGTACTCATCAACCGCTTATTTTTATCCGAAAAAAGATATTCTGTATGAGTGCAAGGAGTGATACCTCTAAACTTAAACGTTTGTTACAGTGAATTGCTCTAATGCTTCTCCTGAAAGGCTTACTGCAATTTCAAATGTTACATATGATAAGCAAGATGGTATAAACTTACACGATAAGCGCTTGGTAAGTAAAACTATGAGCGCTTTTTCGTGTATCGTCCAACAGTCCTCTGTTAAAGATTTAAGGTTGCCACGAATTACGTTTTGTAAATCTGTTGATAAGCCTCTGGGTGATTGTAGAGGTTTGATTTACATGGTTATAAATTGGCAAAACTTTGGTTGCAATGGTGATCAGGTAATCTATAGACTGATGTTGATGAGCTATTTTGCTTTTAAATTGCCAGATCCATCGTAAGGGCTGTTGACCGTTGAGCGTTGACAGTTAACAGCCCTTGTTAGTATTTATGCAATTTAGACGCGCATTAGCTTACTGGTAAGCAAGGGCATTGAGGCTAAATTGATACTTCATAATCTTAAGACTATGTGGGTTTATGATTTACCCACATAGGTCTTTGAGGCAGAAGATGTGGCACCAAGGGCAATTTTAATTAGGTATTTTCTGAAGATACGGAAATTAACCAGAAAATAAAATTAGCGAATTCCCAACCTATTATGAGAAGTTTAGTAATGGTTGAGGTTAATCCCAGCTTCTTTTGCCATTGCTTCTAAACCTTTGACTTCTAAGGTTTTAATGGCTTTGGTAGATAGCTTTAGTTTGACCCAACGGTTGCCGCTTGGCCACCAAACGCGCTTGCTTTGCAGGTTTGCTTGTTGTAAGCGTTTGGTGCGACGGTGGGAGTGGGAAACAGCAAAAGCGTTATTTGCCTTTTTACCAGTAAGGTCACATCGACGAGACATTATGTTGTATCTCCAGATTACTATTTAAGTACAGCCTTTCTATTTTAGAAGCTCTGGGACGAATATTGGGGTTACATCAATTCAAAATTCCAAATTCGTCTTGGAAGGCGTGGGTGAAGGAAACCTCCACGTAAGAATTGCCGCAAAATTCAAAATAAATTTGTGTAGTGTGTCTAATGCTGCTTTATTCTAAGCCATCATAGACGTTTAGTGCGCTAGGACTAAAGTCCGTAACGCACTCTAAAACACCCTAGCAGTAATGCTTACAAGATGAGTTGCTAATTTTTGGTTTGTTGTGTCAGCTTAGTGAGTACTTCATTGGAACGTTCCACAAAAGATTTCATTCCGTCTGCGTCAAACCCTTTTTGAGACATCAGCGCCAAATCATAAACGTGTTGGCAGATTAAGTTTACTAGGGGATTTGTTGATGATTGTCCGTCGCCTTGGATAATTGCGCCTTGGTTGAGATTTACCAAGTTTTGAATTAGGGGATGGGCTGTATTCACTAGTAAAATGTGGTCTTCGGGAAACTCGGTATTTTGCTGCTGCATCATGGCGGTCATTTCCCTCATGCGGCGCAGAAATTCTGGTAAAAGAACGATCGCCGGTGGTGTACCTTGAGGATCATCAGACTTGAGCGCTTCTGTGCGAATATTGACTTTAGGTTTATTCAGGGATTTCTCAAATAACTCTTTGATTACCTCACTCTTGGTTTTATTTGTTGTGGGGTCAACAATTTCTCCAGTTTTGTCTTGTTCGAGTAAGGTATTATCTAAGTCAGAGTCTACCCGTGTAAATTTGACATCTTGATATTCCCGCTCTAGGAAGTTGATAAAGTGGGTGTCGATGAAGGAGTCGAGGAACAGCACTTCCAAGCCTTGGTTTTTGTGTAGTTCGATATACGTGGCTTGGGTTGCTTCATCGGTACTGTAGAAGACGCGATTTTCGTGGCGTTCTTTGTTGCGTTCTAAGTATTCTTTCAGGGTTGTGTATGGTAAGCCTGGTGTGGGGGAGTCGGAAGTAGGGGTGACATCTTGCCAAACATCACCTTCTTGGGACTGTACTTCAACGGCTGGTGTTTCGGCTGGTGGTGCTGATTTAAAGGTGGTGCGGAAAATAATGATGTCTTCAACTTGCTTTTTGAATTTCTCGTCGTTGAGAACACCAAATTTGACAAAGGTGCTTAAATCTTTCCAGGCGCTGATGTATTGTTCACGGTCATCGCGGTACAGTTCTTTGAGTCTGTCGCCTACTTTTTTGGCTATATAATCGCCGATTTTGCGGACAGTGCGATCGCCTTGTAAGGCACTACGTGATACATTAAGGGGAATATCCGTACTATCGATTACACCCCGCATGGGTACGAGAAACTGGGGAATAATTTCTTCGCAGTTATCGCTGACGAAAACTTGATTGCAAAATAGTTTGATTTGTCCCTTGGTAACGTCTACATCGGGGCGCATCTTGGGAAAGTAGAGAATCCCGTTGATAATAAAGGGATAGTCAGTATTCAAATGCACCCACAGTAAGGGTTCTTCTTGAAAAGGATAGAGATAGCGGTAAAATTCTAAATAATCTTCTTTCGTCAGGTTACTGGGAGACTCCCGCCACGGTGCTTTTTGCTTGTTTAATACTTCACCATCCAGTTTGATGGGTACTGGCATGAAGTCGCAATAAGTTTTGACCAGGTTTTTCACCCGCGCAGATTCTAAATATTCTTCTTCATCGGGTAACAGAGTCAACGTGATGGTAGTACCGCGAGTGGTGCGGGGTGACTCGTCTAAGGTGAATGCTGGGGAACCGTCACAACTCCAGTGAACAGCTTGCGCCCCTTCTTGATAGGACAGAGTATCAATTTCTACTTTTTGCGCCACCATAAAGGAGGAATAGAAGCCCAGACCAAAGTGACCGATGATTGGCTGGTCTGATTTTCCCTCATATTTATGAATAAACTCTTCTGCACTAGAAAAAGCGACCTGATTAATATATTTTTTGACTTCCTCTGCTGTCATACCGATACCGTTATCGGTGATGGACAGGGTTTTTTTATCTTTGTCGATGGCGAGTTGAATTTCTGGTTCTTCAACTTCTCCCGCATATTCTCCAGCACGAGATACCATTTTCAGCTTTTGGATGGCATCTACGGCGTTAGATACTAATTCCCGCAGGAAAATTTGATGGTCTGAGTAGAGAGATTTTTTGATAATTGGGAAAATATTCTCAGTATGAATACTGATGGTGCCTTGCTCTAGCATGATTTTGATTTTAGTATCTGAAACTATTTGTTTAGTCAAGAAATCTTAGCCTTTTACGATCATGGGTAGATGCCCAGGATATAAAAGAGCGTGATACCAATGAAGATTTTCAACGTATAGTTTAAGCGATCGCGGCTTTTTACCTGGATTGTTTGCCCCCAAGCGGTGATTCGGATTTCCCTACCTGTTATTTAAACGCAGAGGGGCGCGGAGGTTAGCGCAGAGGGAGAATTTTTGAGGATGTTTTGTTTTAGGGAATGGCAACTTTTACTGGTGCTTTATTAGTAAAACTTAAACCATTTTCACCTTGGTCTATGTAAATGGTGTCGCCGGAGATAAAGGTGTTTTCTAATATCTTGGTGGCGAGGGGGTTTTCGATTTCTCGCTGAATGGCTCGTTTGAGGGGGCGTGCGCCGTAAACTGGGTCATAGCCTTTTTCTACTAAGAAATCACAGGCGGCGGCGGAGATTTCAAAGGAGATTTTTTGTTCTCTCAGGAGACTTTCCACCCGTTTGAGTTGAATACGGATGATGTGGCTCATTTCGCTACGACTGAGGGCATGGAAGAGGATTGTATCATCAACGCGGTTGAGAAATTCGGGGCGGAAGTGTGATCGCAAGGCATCCATGACCCGATTCTGCATTGTGTCATACTTGGTATCGTCACCAGACACATCTAAGATATGTTCGCTACCGATGTTACTGGTCATGACAATGACGGTGTTGCGAAAATCTACTGTTCTACCTTGAGAATCAGTAATTCTGCCATCATCCAACACTTGCAATAAAATATTAAACACATCGGGGTGGGCTTTCTCCACTTCATCCAATAAAACCACAGAATAGGGATGGCGGCGCACGGCTTCCGAAAGTTGCCCACCTTCTTCGTAGCCTACATAACCAGGAGGCGCACCAACTAGGCGAGAGACTGAGTGTTTTTCCATATACTCGGACATATCTAAGCGCACTAAAGCATCATCCGAGTCAAAGAGAAACTGGGCTAAAGCACGGGCGAGTTCGGTTTTACCTACACCTGTCGGCCCCATGAATAAGAATGAGCCGATGGGGCGATTGGGGTCTTTCATCCCGGCGCGGGCGCGGCGAATAGCGGCGGAGACTGCTTCCACCGCTTCCTGTTGGCCGATAACCCGTTGGTGTAAATGGCTTTCGAGTTGTAGGAGTTTTTGCCGTTCTGATTCCAACAGGCGATTTACGGGGATACCTGTCCACTTGGCAACAATTTCGGCGATGTCAGCTTCGGTGACTTGTTCACGCAACAAGGTAGAACCTTGGCTTTGTAATTCTAATAATTTCGCTTCTTTAGCTTCGCGATCGCGCTGTACTCCTTCCAGTTTGCCATACTTCAACTGCGCCGCTTTATTCAAATCGTAAGCCCGTTCTGCTTGCTCAATCTGCACCCTTAAAGCGTCTTCTTCTTTTTTTAACAGACTAATTGCTTCTAATACTTGCTTTTCACCTTGCCATTGGTTGTTTAAATCCTGCTGCTTTTCGGTTAAATTGGTGATTTCTAACTCAATTCGCTCCAAACGTTCCTTGGTGGGTGCTGCAACTTTCTCCTCTCCCGCCAAAGACAGTTTTTCCATTTCTAACTGCATCAAACGGCGGTCAATGGCTTCCAAGTCTGCTGGTTTGGAGGTAATCTCCATTTTTAATTGGGCGGCGGCTTCATCGACTAAATCAATGGCTTTATCTGGGAGGAAGCGGTCAGCAATGTACCGGGCTGATAAAGTTGCTGCGGCTACCAGTGCAGAGTCAGAGATTTTCACATTGTGGTGGACTTCGTAGCGCTCCTTCAACCCGCGCAGAATAGAAATTGTATTTTCTACACTTGGTTGATCTACGTACACCTGTTGAAAACGCCGTTCTAAAGCTGCATCTTTTTCGATAAATTTGCGAAACTCATCTAAGGTAGTCGCCCCAATACAACGCAGTTCGCCCCTTGCCAGCATGGGTTTGAGCAAGTTACCCGCATCCATTGCCCCTTGTTGGTTAGAACCAGTACCGACGACGGTGTGTAGTTCATCAATAAATAAAACAATATTACCGTTAGATTCAGTAACTTCCCGGAGGACGGCTTTTAATCGGTCTTCAAATTCACCGCGATATTTTGCCCCAGCAATCAAACTCCCAATATCTAAAGAGATTAATTGACGGTTTTTTAGAGATTCCGGGACATCTCCATTAACTATACGCTGTGCCAAAGCTTCGGCGATCGCTGTCTTACCTACCCCAGGTTCACCAATCAAAACGGGATTATTTTTACTCCGACGAGATAACACCTGAATTACCCGGCGAATTTCATCATCTCGCCCAATTACTGGGTCTAATTTTCCAGATTTGGCCTGTTCTGTCAAATCCCTACCAAATTTCTGTAAGGCTTCATAACGGGATTCTGGATTTTGGTCTGTCACTTTTTGGCTACCACGAACAGCCTTGATACTCGCTTCTATCTTGGCACTGTCTACACTAAAGCCTTTGAGTACCTTCCTACCAACACGTTCATCATCCACAAAAGCTAAAAGTATATGTTCTACAGAGATGTAGCCATCCTTCATTCGCTCCCGAATTTCCTCGGCGCGATCGAGCATAACATCCAAACTGCGACCGAGGTAAAGTTGGTCACTTTTGCCTACTTTCGGTTGACGCTGGGTAAAAGCTTCTAATTGCTGTTGTAAGCGAATCGGATCAATTTCTGCACGACCCAAAATCCGCACGGCTAAACTAGTAGGATCTTCTATCAGAGCCAGAATTAAATGTTCAACGTCTAGCTGTTGTTGTTGATATGCCCGAACTATATCCTGAGATTTGACAATTACTTCCCAGGCTTTATCAGTAAATTTATTAGGATCTGTAGGCTGCATCTTTACGATTTTTAATGTAATATTCCAAACTTTTATTTTGGGTATATAAATTGAGTGACCAAGACAATTCAAAGAGATTCAAGGCTAATTTATTAGCTATTGCGGGAATTTAGATTAAGCTATTCTGCTTTTAAGTTGCACAATCCATCGTGGGGGGTGTTGACTGTTGACACTTAACAGCTAACAGCCCTGATTAGTGGTTATGCAATTTAGACGCGCATTAAGTTAGATGTTTGCTATATCTAGAGGTATTCTTCAATAAAGCTCATTAGACTCAAAAGCTTTACACTTAATTTTTGTTACTCCTCACAGATTGAGTTCTAGATTCCCCTCCCCAAACAATAATTTCAATACTCACAATACTTATCCGCCTACTTATACGGTAGCAGTCGGGCAAACAAAATTGGAGTTATCAATCCACCACCTATTTCCTAATTTAAAACGAAACCACCGCCACAAGCTTACTTTGAAATATGGTGTTGGGAAAAATATTTAGTTTGGTAGAGAGGGGGAGATGAGGGAGTAGGGAAAAAATAAGAGGTAATTTTATTGACTCCCCACTGAGTACTCATCACCCTCTACTCTCTAACCCTGTTTCACTAACTGTTCTGATGAATCTTGTTTGACTGTCTCGCTTTGATTACTCAACTGGATTAGTTCTATCTTGTATCCATCTGGGTCTTCGACGAAAGCAATCACAGTCGAGCCATGCTTCATCGGCCCTGGTTCCCTAACCACCTTACCGCCCTGATTTTTTATAGACTCACAGGTGGCATAAATATCATCTACACCAAGGGCAATATGACCGTAAGCATTACCTAATTCGTACTTATCAACTCCCCAATTGTAGGTTAGTTCTATAACTGTGTTATCGCTCTCATCACCGTAGCCAATAAAAGCTAGGGTAAATTCTCCTCCTGGGTAATCCTTTCTCCGTAGTAACTTCATGCCCAGGACATCACAGTAGAATTTCAAGGACTCTTCCAGGTTACCCACCCGTAGCATTGTATGTAGTAAACGCATAATCACCTTAAGGTTGTTTTCTGTAAAATATTGATTTCTGCCAACATTGTACAGAGGGATTGGGGATTAGGGAGGAGCAGAGGCAAGGGAGCAGGGGGCAAAAATAATGTACAGAAGTTGTATACAACATCCCTACTATTACCCATTGACCAAAGGTGTAAATTTAGATATCTTTGCACTCCGAGCATTTTTCTATTATTCTTGGGCTAGTTTCAGAAGCGATTATCTTTTGATACCATCTCTGATACTCGGATTAATTCATTTTTGATACCAAACAACCGATGCGAACAACCACAGGTTCGGTTAACAGTAATCAGCCAAAACCAAATTCTCCAAGCTATTCCTCCTCCGTACCCCTGTACGTATATCGGGAATTGGCTGCTGAATTAAAAGCAACACAAGACAAGTTAGATGCGCTGACAGCAAAAAATCAACAATTAGCGCAAGAAAATCAAATACTGCGACATGAAATTAGTCAGGTCGTGCAGTCTTTTTTACATCTGCAAAAAGTGGTAGATTATAAAGTCTCAGGTTTTCATCCTGAGATAGAAAAACCGACTATTGACCCATCTATACAGGCACAACCACGCCCACAAGCGGTGCGTTCACGACAACCAGTCGTTCCTGAAGCACCAAACAGCAAGAACCGTCGCGCTGAGTTTTCTGTACCTATCACACAAATTATCTCTCCTACGCCAGATACGGTTTTGATACCAGAGCAGGAAATGGTCTACCAACCTCTGTCTGCTTCAAAAGCAAAGGCTAAAGAACTTAACAGTTGGTGGTTGGCTGTCTGTATCCTATTAATTATGCTGAGTGCTTTTGGTGCTGGGTATTTAATTGTCCGCCCTTTATTTGAACACCAAAGTCGTTAGTGCGAGGAGTCAAGAGGTAGAAGTAGAGGAAATTTGTGTCATCAGATTCTTATCTAAGATTTGGTTTCTACGATGCTGTATATTCGTTATTCTCACTGCCGTTTTGGTTTGTTCTTATTTGTGCTAAATATCTAAAATTAGTTTTTGAATCGCTGCTTTTATTTAATCGTTGGTAAAAGTTACACGGACTACATCGCAAGTTTTTGCGGAAAATAGCATTTTGATATGCCCAACTCAACCCCGATTCCTAAACCACTCATACAGAGCAGATACGGTTAAAAAAAGTTGCAATTCTCATAAGTGTCTTTAAAATAAGGCGAATGTGAAAGTGTCAGACATTGGATCTGGTTAGATATATAAACGAACCTACTAGAAATTAGGAGTCAATGCAATGAAAAAAGTAGAAGCTATTATCCGCCCATTTAAGCTAGACGAAGTGAAAATCGCTTTAGTCAATGCTGGTATTGTGGGTATGACTGTTTCTGAAGTCCGGGGTTTTGGACGGCAGAAAGGACAGACAGAACGCTATCGCGGCTCTGAGTATACTGTGGAGTTTCTGCAAAAACTGAAGGTGGAGATTGTAGTTGAAGATAACCAAGTTGATATGGTTGTTGACAAAATCATTGCTGCTGCTCGTACAGGCGAAATCGGTGATGGTAAAATCTTCATCTCACCCGTAGAACAAGTAATTCGGATTCGTACTGGAGAGAAGAATACAGAAGCCGTGTAAGTAGCGATTATTGTTAGTGTTAGCAGAGCGTTCTGCTCGTGCTGAGTCTTGGTAGAGACGCGTTCAATCGCTGTCTCTACAGAAATTTTTTACTCAAAACATAAAGTTAAGAATTTTATGGTAATACTGAAAAGCAGGCGTGATTACAGCCGTTGAGTAAGAGAGTAGATCATGACTCTGGTTTGGCAAGCAGATTTTTATCGCAGTCCTCAGCAAGATTTAGACGGAAAAATCTTGTGGGAGTTATTAATTTGTGATGTAAATCGTGGTTTCGAGTATACGGCGATTTGTCCCCAGTCAGAAGCTAATTCCAGTTGGTTGACTACTCAAATTCAATTAGCAGCAGGTGAAAAGCTACCAGATATTATCCAAGTTTTTCGCCCCCAGTCTTTGAGTTTGATAGAGACGGCTGGACGCAATTTGGGGATTAATGTCGAACCTCAACGCCAAACCCCAGCTTTGAAACAATGGTTACAAGAAAAGCAATATTCCATAGCAGTAGACAAGCCACCACCAACACCTTTACCAGATAACTTATGGGGTGATGAGTGGCGCTTTGCTAGCATCCAAGCGGGTGACATCGTTGATTTGTTTAGCGATCGCCCAATTCCCATTTTATCTTTACCAGAACCCCTCAAACCAATTAATTTAGGCTTGGCATCAACAGTGGCGATTCCTGGTGTGGTAATTTATGGTGGTAGGCGATCGCTAAATCTAGCTAGATGGATTGCCCAAACCCGCCCAGTAGCCTTGAATTATATTGCCGGTGCGCCTGATGGTTTGATACTGGAAGCTGGTTTGGTGGATAGATGGATTTTAGTTACTTTTGAAGATGCAGAAGTAAAGGCGGCTGCAAAAGTTTATGAACAACGCCAAAAACAAAGTCGGGGATTACATTTTTTATTAGTACAGCCTGATGATTCAGGTATGACTTACACTGGCTTTTGGTTGTTGCAAGCAATATAATCTTGGCTACCTCACCCAAATAGATGAAAAATCGCTCCATCAAAGTATTGATGTACAAAAAATCATGGCTTTACTTGAGCTAATTTTATTACTGGCTACCATCGTAGGTGTAGTAGACGGCAAAACTATCACAGTTAAAAATGATACTGGGCAAACGGCTACAGTCAGACTAGCCTGTATTGATATACCCAAGACAGCTAAACAAAAGTATCATCTAGCGGCTAAACAGAAACTCCAACAATTACTACCATCCCGCACCCCTGTTGTGGTTAGAATTATCAGACCGGATAGTAAAGATATTGCTTTTGGCGAAGTTTATGTAGATAATCGCTCTATCAATCTGCGTTTAGTAGCAGAGGGTAATGCTGTGGTTGATCAAGCATCTCTCGAAGTTTGCGAAGAGACAAAAACACAATACCTCATCGCTGAAGCCAATGCTAAAAATAAACGCCTGGGACTATGGCAACAGTTAAACCCAGCAATTACTAAATAGAGATCAAGATAAATAAGTATAAGTTGTTACGCATTTAAATTGTATATTTCGCACTCAGGTTGTCCATAGTCCAAGCTAGCCTTTGACTCTGGACTCTTGACTATGGACAGCACTGACGCAAGAATATTTGATTTAGGCGCGTATCACCTTAATCCTGGTTACAGAGGACGATTTACCTTACCCTAGATGAATTGTCAAAACCTTCCTGACCCGCTATTAGATAGTTAGTGATGCTATCAAAATCAAGCGAAAAGCATGGAAACTACACAGCTAGGAAAAACAGGTATATTTGTCAGCGCCATTGGCTTGGGTGGAATGCCAATGTCGATATATAATCGACCACCAGAATCAGATTCAATTCAAGTTATTCACCGTGCTTTAGATTTAGGAGTTACATTTATTGACACCGCAGACTCTTACTGTAAGGATGAGTCAGACAAGCACCATAATGAAAGACTAATTCACAAAGCACTTAGCAGTTATCCAGGTGACACCAGCCAGGTGGTTGTGGCGACGAAAGGCGGCTTAATGCGTCCCAACGAAAGTTGGACACGCAACGGAAATCCAGAACATCTGCGTCAAACTATCCGCGTCAGTTTTGAGGCGTTGGGTGGTGAAAAACCGATTGATGTTTGGCAATACCATTTTCCAGACCCAGAATATACGATCGCAGAATCCCTTGCACCTGTGAAAGAAGCTGTGGAAGCAGGTTTGATTCGATTTGTGGGAGTTTCTAATTTTTCTGTGGAACAAATCAAGCAAGCACGGGATGTGGTGGATATTGTCTCAGTGCAGAATCAATATAGTCCTTGGGAAAGACAGCCAGAAAAAGACGGTGTTTTACAATATTGTGAACAAGAAAAACTGACCTTTTTACCTTGGAGTCCCTTTGGTGGTCGTCGTCGCCATCAAGATTTACAGGATATTTCGGCGATCGCCCAATTAGCCAAAGCCAAAGGCGTATCTGTATACTCGATAGTATTGGCATGGTTACGCGCCAAATCTCCCACAATTTTGCCCATCCCCGGCGCAAGCAAAATTTCCAGCATCGAAGATTCAGTCAGCGCTGTAAATGTCAAACTAACTAACGAAGAAGTCCAGAAAATTTAGTTAATAGTCAATAGTCAATAGTCCATAGTCAATAGTTTAAAACCAATTCTCAAAATCATTGAAACAACATCAATCATCTGTGAGGTTACAAGGCCTTGTGCCCCTAAGAGGCTATCTGTTGCTTTCTTTTAGGGAATTGGTAAAACCTTTTATCTTTAGCTAATGACTAATGACTAAACTACTTGTACCCGTGGTAACACAATTTGGGGTAAAATCAAAGACTTGCCAATAAATGATGCTTGCTGACAGGAGATGCTTGTATGGCCCGGATGTACTATGACGAAGATGCCAATTTAGACCTTTTGGCTGGAAAAACCATTGCAATTATCGGCTATGGTTCTCAAGGTCATGCCCACGCTTTAAATTTAAAAGATAGTGGTTTGAATGTGATTGTGGGGCTATATCCGGGTAGTAAGTCAGCAGAAAAAGCCCAAGCAGCTGGGTTAACAGTAAAAAATGTGGCGGATGCTGCTAACGTTGCTGACTTCATCATGATTTTGTTACCCGATGAAGTGCAGAAAACAGTTTACAAAAACGAAATCGAACCAAATCTGCAAGAAGGAAACACTTTAGCTTTTGCTCACGGGTTTAATATTCACTTTGGGCAAGTAGTACCACCTGCGAACGTAGACGTAGTTATGGTAGCACCCAAAGGCCCTGGGCATTTGGTACGACGCACTTACGAACAAGGTCAAGGTGTACCAGCGCTGTTTGCTGTTTATCAAGATGCTAGTGGAAAAGCACGCGATCGCGCCCTATCCTATGCTAAAGGTATCGGTGGCACTCGTGGCGGTGTTTTGGAAACAACTTTCCGCGAAGAAACTGAAACCGATTTGTTCGGTGAACAAGCTGTATTATGCGGTGGTTTGAGTGCTTTAATTAAAGCCGGTTTTGAAACCTTGGTAGAAGCAGGTTATCAACCAGAACTAGCTTATTTTGAATGTCTACACGAAGTTAAATTAATTGTTGACTTGGTAGTAGAAGGCGGTTTAGCCAAAATGCGCGACAGCATTTCTAACACTGCTGAATATGGTGATTACACCCGTGGGCCTCGGATTGTCAACGAACAAACCAAAGCCGAAATGCGGAAGGTTCTCAGCGAAATTCAATCGGGACAATTTGCACGGGAATTTGTGCTAGAAAACCAATCGGGTAAACCCGGATTTACTGCAATGCGCCGTCAAGAAGCTGAACACCCAATTGAAGAAGTTGGTAAAGATTTACGGGCAATGTTTAGCTGGTTGAAGAAAGTTTAAAACATTCTTTTAAATCATTAAAAAAGACGCAACAGCAATCAGAACTGCTTTGCGTCTTTATTTTTTGGTGTTAAATTGTCAGCGAAACACTAAATTTAAATTTATGGCGAACCATAAGTTACAACAACTGCTGAGTATATTTGCTGTTTTCCTATTAACTTATCCACTTACTCAAGCACAAGCACAGCCAGGACTTTTACCTTTTTTTGATAACGAAAATAACCCTGTTCCGGTAAATTTCCCCAGAGGACAACAAGTCGATATCACACCACCACCACCGCAATTAAATTCTTTTGACCAAGCTTTACTACAAACCTGTGGTGCTATTGGGACAAAAGTCAGTCCTAATAAATTTAAAGAATTACTATCTGCTTATCCCAATGTCTTACAAAAGCTGCAAAAAGTTAGCGGTGGTGAGTTGCGTCAAGGTCGCAAGAAAAAAGCCCAATTCCTAGAAGACTTAACTAATATTTGGTTTCAACGTAAAGGTTTTGAACATATCTTTTGCGGAGAAATATATAACGCCAATGATATTGGTGGCTTACATTTTCATGGAAGATATTTACAGTTACAAAACCAGGGTATTGGCGGACGTTTACCAAGTAATCAAAGGCGGGAAGAAGTGGTTCCCGGCGTGATTTACACATTAGGTGTGGTAATTAAACAAGGAAATCGGACAGTTACAGATGTAATTAAAGGTTATGGCTATCTCAGCAACGCCGAGGAAATGCTTGTAGATGCAACCCAAGCGTTTAAAAAACAGGGAAATAAAGAAGGCGCTTGTATTTATAATGTCCGTGATCAAGAAACAGGTAAAACTTTTCCTACAGTTTTTGTGAGGAAAGACAAGGCAATTATTACTTATTATCCTGATGCTACTCCTCAAGGGGCAAGGTGTAGACAGTAATGCCGTTTTGTAATGAAGATGTGCTTTATTTTGGACTGTAGAGACGTTGCATGCAACGTCTCTACATCATTTATTGGGTGCAACTTCATAGAGAATTGGTATAACAATTCAAAATTCAAAATACCCTACGGGAAGTAAGCTACAAAGTTCAAAAATAAATAGAGTGAGCCAAAAGCCCACTCTATGACAAATGTACATATATTTAATATTTTGCACCACTCTCTTATTGCCAAAATTACAGGCTAAAAAGCTGATTATTTCGTAGGGTAGGCATTGCCCACCACTTGCTTATTGAGAAGGTGCAAGATATCCATGTAGGAAAATCCTAAAATTAGCGGAATCGATCAGGATTCAGGCGTGCGGGGGCTTGGTTGGGAGATTGGCGACGAATAGCTACCCCATTTCTCAGTCCTCTAGCTGTTCCTCCATCTCTGGTGTCGAGGTAGGGCTTCAAGTTGATTCCGCGTCTGGATGAACTCACCCGATTATTGCCATTACCTAAAAGGGTGCTACCCAAATTGTAAAGATCGTTATTGCCTCGGTAAGTATTGACGGCTGTGGTTTGTTGTCCGTTATCAGCAGTCACTAGGTTTTGGAAAACGTTATTACGTACTGTGTAGGGGTCTTGGTTACGAGGTACTGTGAGGACAATCCGACAGCGTTGGTTTGCGTCGGTTGTCACACAAATGATATTTTCGTTGTTTTCTACAGAAACCTGAAGTTCTTGTAAGCCATCTGGGCGATAGGATTCTAGGCGATTGGCGATCGCCTGACATCTACTAGCTGCATCCCAACCACCGCCTAAATTTCTGGGTGCTGCCCAAGGAAAGTATTGCCCTGGTTGACTTTGGGGCTGATAAACTACGGTTTGCTGTCCGTTTATCGGCACGCATCTGAATCTGACTGTGCCATCCCCATTGGTGATAGGAGGTATATTTGTTGATGTATCTGTTGGATAAGGATAGGGTACATTTGTCGGTGTTGATGAGCCTGATGGTACAGTTGGCACAACAACGCCATCATCAAATTGCGCCAATGCGACGGAATTACCCAGGAAAAAAGATAAACCTAAACTACCCAATAAAGCGATTTTCCGGCTTTTAGATAACATGAATGCTCCTCCAGTGACAACACAGTATATTAGTCGTTATACCGTTTCTTGATGAAGATGCACTTTATTCTGTACTGTAGAGACTATGCAACGTCTCTACATCATTTATTTAGCGCAACTTCATAGAGAATTGGTATTAGTAAAAGATTAGGGACTATAAACTACCCCAACGAGAAATTTATGACTCGCAACTTTATTCCTGATTTAGTTGACGAAGAATTTGACTTTTAGTTCATTCCGTAGTGCGCTTTTTTTCTTCTTCCTCTTTTCTCTGTTTGAGGAGTTTGTTCACTTTAACTTTAATTTCTGCATGGCGTTGTACACCTTCATAAGCGTAGCGGTTATAACTATTGCGAGAAATTAAGTTTTCTAGATAACTAACTCGCTCATTACCGCCTGGGTGGGAAGATAACCAAGTGGGAATGTCATATTTTTTTTGTTTGTCTAGTGTCACCATTAAATTCCGCAAGCCATCAGCAGCATAGCCGCTAGCAACAATTAAGCGTGTACCCAAAATATCTGCCTGTCTTTCCATATCCCGGCTGTAATTCATGGCGAAAAGTTGCCCAATCGTGCCACCAAAGGGTAGATATTGAGTAACGTTGGAGATGAGATTGCCTTGGGTAACTAATTGAAAGCCGTGGGATAAGACGACATGAGATAATTCATGTGCAACTAATCCTGCTAATTCTGCTTCGGAAGTGGTTTTGGCGATCGCACCAGCATTAATAAAAATTTTTCCTCCAGGTAAGGCAAAGGCATTAAGTTCTTCTTCAGGAATCACAAAAAATTCGTATTTAAATTCATTTCTACCAGCAACTTTCGCTAGTTTCTGCCCAATATCATTGATGTAGGCTAAGATATCATCGTCTATGATTAAAGGCAGCTGTTTTTTCGCCTGTTTTGCTACCGATTCACCGATAGATTTTTCGCCCTGTAGTAGCAAAATGGTGGAGTCAAGGGCAGAAAACGGCCCCAGTAAGCTACCCGTAACCGCATAACCCAAAGCGCCTGTAATGACGTTACTAATTAAATTACCCCTAATTTCCTCTCGAACGTAGGATTGATAGCGTTGAAGATTTTTCTCGGCTAATTGAGTAAATTCTGGTGCTTGGGGATTGTTAGGATTGAGGATAGCAAATTGCCTTGCAGCTAAAGATGCTTCCATCCATTTCTTGGATTTAGCCAAGGCGCTAACCCTGGCTTGAGTTAGTTCTGGTTGATTGGGATAAAGAGATGATGCCCGTTCTAAAATGTCTAATGCTTCTGTTTGGCGATCGTATTGGGTGAGAACTTCAGCGTAGCGAATATGGCCAGGGATAAATTCGGGGTATTGTTCCACTAATAATTGCAGAGGTACTAGAGTTCGGGTTTGCAATTTCTTGGCTATTCCCGCCTCTGCTTCTCGCCAATAGACTTTACCTGCTGGTGAAAGTTCTGTTGGGTTCAGGATGGCTGGCTTTCGTTCTTTGGATGCAGATGTTTGAGTAAAGGGTGTTTTGACTTCGCGGTAAATTTTTTCGGCCTCGGCAATTTGTCCCGCTACATAAAGTTTATCGGCTTCTATGAGTTTTTGTTGACGGGCAATCTCTTCTGGACTGAGTGGAGGTTCCGCCGATTCCGGTGCTTTGGTTGTCGCTTCTGGCGTGGGCTGGGGTGGTGTTTCTGAGGGAGATGAGCGTTTTAGTGCATCTCTGAGCTTTTGATCATTGGGGTTTTCCGGCGGGGGTGTGTTTGTTTGCTCAGTGGGGGCGGGAGGTTCCTGGGCTGGTACTGGTGCTATCGGTTGAGTGAGAAGAATTAATAGTGTTGTCCCAACTGACAACAATATCCAATTCAAGGTTAGCAGCAGAGACTTACTGATGCGCTTCATGCTGAGTTCCACCTAATACAAAAGGCTCTTTTATTTAGGGTAGGAGCAATTTGGCTCATCCGACTAGAGCGATCGCCATTGCTTTACACTAACTACTAAAAAGATGTTATTAGGGACTTCCAGATCAAAAAATACCCAAACTGTGGGGTGCGTCAGAATAAATAATTTCTTGGTATAGCTGGGTTTTCCTGCACTGACGCACCCTACTAACTGTCAATTTGGCATAATTTCTTTTTGGTGTTCCATCAGGATTAAATGAAAAAAAAGGCAGACAACTTGCCTGACCTCAAGAATTTAGCTAAATTTTTAGTTTTAATTCTTAATAACGGGAACGACCACCGCCACCGCCGTATCCTCCCCGGTTTCCACCACCAAAGGAACCTCTGTCTTCCTTTGGCTTGGCTTTATTAACTTTCAGGTCACGACCCATCCACTCAGCACCATCAAGACCCTCAATGGCGGCTGTTTCTTCTGCATCTGAACCCATTTCCACAAAAGCAAAACCACGCAGGCGACCTGTTTCGCGGTCAGTAGGTAGCACAACTCGTTTTACAGAACCATATTCTGCAAAAACGTTGCTGATATCCTCTTGCGTAACTTCGTAAGAGAGGTTCCCTACATAAATTGACATTCTTTTCTCTCCAAAATCATGGCTGTGTAGAGATTTAAATTTCGGAGAGAGGTCTGTAAATACCACAAGGAAAAGCCTGTTAATACTAAAAACAAAGACTATCACCGATTTAATTCTCACTGTCTATGATGGCATAGAAGTTAATTTCCTGCATGAGGAAATGGGTTTATCAGAGAAGCTATGCAACAATAATATTGAGATTAAAGACCAAAACTATTGCCTTACAAGGCTTTCAAGGTTTTATTTTTTTAATATAGCTGTTGCCAGTAGTGTTAGGAAATCAATAGATGATACAAACTAGACACAACAAGACTTTTCACCCAGTACCCAGTCCCTAGTCCCCAGTCCCCAGCTATATTTACAAATATTACAGTCATAAATTCCCACTTAATTTAATAAATATTAGTGATAGTATTCCTAATTTTTATCTTCAAAATTACACTCAGGATAGATGATACGAATTGAAAGTTGATGTCTAGGCAATGACCAGGCGTTGATCATTGCCTGCGGAAAAATAACAGCTTATTATTTGTGAGATAAATCCATTAAATTTGCTAATTTGTAAACCACTCTCGCCCCTACATTACCATCCCACTCAGCATCACCAACTTCGCAGACATCGAAGCCAATAATTTTTCTCCCGCTATTGACCAATTCCCGAAATAGACAAAAAACTTGTTCCAGTTCCAAACCACCAGGAACAGGTGTACCTGTATTTGGACAAAGTTTCGGATCTAAACCATCCACATCAAAACTAATGTGGACGTATTCCGGTAAATGATTGACAATTTCGCGGCTTAATTCGATCCAGTTTGTTCCACCATAGAGTTTTTGTTTAATCATGGGGTCGTAATACGCCACGATGCGTCCGTGGGATTCATCAATCATTTGCACTTCATCATGACTGATGTCGCGTAAACCTACCTGCACTAGTTTAGAAATTTGCGGTAGTTTCAACCCATTAAACATAATTGACGCATGGGAAAATTCAAACCCTTCGTAAGCGTCACGTAAATCTGCGTGTGCATCAATGTGGAGAATGCCAAAATTGGGGTATTTCGCTGCTAATGCTTGAAAGTAACCTAAGGGTGAACTGTGGTCGCCACCAATAACTGCTACTTGCTTACCTTGATTCATGGCTACTTGACATTGTGTAAACAGCCATTGATTTACCTGCTGGGAAGCTTGATTAATTTCTGTGAGTACAGGTGTTAAATCTGGTGTGTCTGTGAGTAATTTACCTTGGGCTAGCCGTTCAATAATTTGTGCTGCTAAATCTCGATAATAATTATTTTTCTCGATAATTTCTTGGGGAATTTCCACTAAGAAAATTCCTTGTTTCCAGCCATCAGGATGATCAAAGTCAAATAAATCTAGTTGCACTGAAGCATCCAGAATTCTTTGCGGCCCATTGGCTGTACCTGCACCATAGGAAACCGTAACTTCCCAAGGGACTGCAAAAACAATTAAATTTGCAGAATCGTAATCGCACGGCAAGCCTAAGAGATTGCCATTGATTTCGCCTACGCCGCTAGGATTATAGTCTTGGAGTTGATTAATCATAGATTTTTGGATATTAATTTTACCAACTAAAAGCGATCGCCCTAAAATATTGGAGAGCGATCGCTGGATTTACTTGACAAACTCAGCCAGTTTACGCTGGATAAATCCGTAAACGACGGTTTGGTTCCTCCCCAAAACTATGGGACTTGAGCCGATAGTGTTCTACTAACTCGTGCTGCATTTTGCGGACTTGCGGAGAACGGGGTAATAACTCCACTGGTTGTCCTTTGGGAATGACGATTTGCTCAACGGCTAGTCTGGCTTCTTCTAAAGCGTCCATTTCGTCGTCACTACCGTTGTGCAGAAACAATTGTAGTTCTCGATCATCCGCTATTTCTGGATCGTCCAAGTTAAGTAAGCGCCGCAATCCACGGGTAATCTGAGGAATGGTACTCGACTTAATCACATGGATAGGTACATGACGGGCTTTAGCCATCTGCCTTAATTTAGCGTGGTTTTTGACGTGCGATCGCAATGCCAAAATTGCATCAGCATTATCTATATCTTTTGTCAATACCACGGGCAAAGTTAAAACACTAATCACCTGTTCTAGCTGATGTCTACTCACACCATAAGGGTAAATGTGCAGTGGCAAATCTTCACCGTTGGGGCCTGGTTGTCTAGCACTACTGCCGAAATCGATAGCTTCTGGGTAGTTAAACGATTCATCTAGCAAGCGGTCAAATTCGCTTTGTCCAGAAATTCTTTCTCGCTCTAGGGGTAATGATGGGATGGCTAGCATTTGTCCTGATGCACGCCAACCATTAGATGCTCTAGCTGGTGAAAAAGATTCTTCAGGAGTTGCCAACTGTCCGCCACGACCATTAACAACAGATAATTGTCGTGTGATGGCGACTTTGCCTTGGTCATCCACTGTTCTAGTTTGTGGACTAGGCTGACGGCCTCGGAGAAGCGTATCCACTGTATCCGCAACACTTTCGTGTACTACCCAACGTTGCCGTTCTAGCATTTCCACGGCAATCTCAAAGGTAGGGGGGGCTTTCCGTTCTAAAACAGTTTTTTGACTACCCCTGCGCCTCGCTTCATCGTCTCCCAGTGTCACAGCTTGAATACCCCCAACCAAGTCAGACAGTGTGGGGTTTTTGATCAGGTTTTCTATCTGGTTTCCGTGGGCAGTACCTACCAACTGTACACCTCTTTCGGCAATGGTACGGGCTGCTAAAGCTTCCAGTTCTGTACCAATTTCATCAATGACAATGACTTCTGGCATATGATTTTCTACTGCCTCAATCATTACCTGATGTTGCAGTTCTGGATGAGCTACCTGCATCCGCCTAGCACGACCAATGGCTGGGTGAGCAACATCGCCATCCCCAGCAATCTCGTTGGAGGTGTCAATGATAACCACACGTTTATGCAATTCATCTGCTAAAACACGGGCAATTTCTCGTAAAGCTGTAGTTTTACCTACACCAGGCCGTCCTAGCATGAGAATTGATTTACCAGTTTCCACCAAATCGCGGATCATGCCTATCGTACCGAATACAGCTCGACCAACACGACAGGTCAGACCAATTATCTTACCACTGCGGTTGCGGATAGCACTGATCCGATGCAAAGTTTGCTCAATTCCTGCCCGATTATCTCCACCAAAGTTTCCTACGCGCTGAACGCAATCATCTATCTGTGCTTGAGTAACGGGTGTTTCGCTCAGGTACTCGGCTTGATTAGGAAATCTAGCCTCTGGGCGACGACCCAAATCCAAGACCACTTCTACTAAACTATCTCGTTTGGGATGGTTCTCTAGTACTTGTCGCAGGTCTTGGGGCAAAATGTCTAACAACTTTTGGAGATCGTCTGTAGTCGTCATGCTTTCTATTGTGACGTTTTGAGAGATAACGAAGAGCAATTAGCTCTCCTGCTGTGACTTGAGCTGGGAAACGAGGGAACGGGCAAGCTCTACGGCTTGCCAAAGCAATTCTGGTTCTTCTTCAAGGCGTACTGTGGCCTTAACACTGCTATTACTCACCTCCTTCTTTTCTAACTGCTCAATAATCGGTGACAGCATTACACGGGCGTAGCTACCGTAAGCAACTCCAGCGATGGAGGCGGAGGGGCGGGGGGCAGGGGGCAGAGGAGAAGAAATTTCCCCCATGCTCCCTGCTCCCTGCTCCCCTGCTTTTTTCAGTAGTCCCATTGCCTTTAACTTAGCAACTGTGTAGCTGTTAGTGCCACCTGCTAGCTGTATATATCCTGGCAATTTAGCTGCTAGGACTTTTTGCCCTAGTTTCACTGCTGCTAAAGTAGTACCATCGCCAATATCGCCACTCATGGGGCGACCGTCGGTTTGCCAGATTAAGGTGGTAGGAAGTGGAGAAATTAGTTCATAGATTGATTGGAGATATTCAACTAGATGCTTGCCATCGGGACAGCTGATAGCCAATACCTTCAGTTGGTCTGCCCACGGTGAAATTACTTGCCATAATTGCTTAAACTCTGCCAAACGTCCCACTTTTGTATGGATTTCTACGGCATCTATTCCTGCTGACATGACCATTGGCGCGATCGCCTCTGGCGTTGACATATAGGAATTTGTATAAATTATATCATAAGGACAAACTGGCAGACAACGGCCGCAACCGTAGCATTTCTGAGATTCAACTCCGGAAAAATTATCTTTTTGATGATTAAATACAATTGCCTGAGCAGGACAGATTTTCTCGCAAGGTCTGGGACAATCGGAGGGACAATGGTGGGGATTGAACTCGGCTTTGCGGAAATGAGGGTCTTCGCCGTCATTTAAGCTCACCATCAATAAAGGTGCATGACCTTTGTAATCCAATCCTCTTGCTTGAGCTGCTTTCACCAAATTTCTAGCTACTTGTATTGCTTCTTTAGCATCTCTAATCACTGCTGGGTCAGCAGCCACATCTATGCAGTCAGCACCAGCTAAAGTGTAGGCTAATGTTAAACTTCTCACAGCAGGTAGGTGCTGGAAACTAGCTCCACAGATGAGCTTGAACCAGTGACCTTGGTTTAATGATTGTAAAGGGGCTAACAGATCAGTCACACTTCTATTATGCTTTTATGTGAATGAAAATAGTAGCTTGTGTTGAATAAAAATCCTAATTTATTTTTTGTAGTGTTATTTGACTCATCCCAATTCTCTATGAAGTTGCACCAAATAAATGATGTAGAGAGATCATGGAGACGTTGCATGCAACGTCTCTACAGTCGATAATAAAGCACATCTTCCTGTCTACTCAGACTGGTGTAATGGGAATTGTAATGACAAACTCTGCTCCTTGGCCTAATGCAGAAGCACAGGTGATTTGTCCTTGGTGTTTCTGCACTACAATCTGATAGCTGATAGATAATCCCAAGCCACTACCTTTACCTACGGTTTTTGTGGTGAAAAATGGGTCAAACAGATGAGATTGCCAAGATTGATCTATACCTACACCATTATCGGCGATCGCAATCCTCACAGTGTGTGAGTCGAGTAATTCTGTGCTAATGCGAATTTGAGGATTTTGGTTTGGGAGTTCTTCCTTAATTTTGGTGATTCCCAAAGACTGGAAATTAGCCGTTGCTTGACGAACGCTTACCCACAGAGGATTGACTTGGCTACTTTGTAAGCGCAGTCTGGGAGTCATTGGTATTACGCCAGAATCGGTTTCCTCCCTCACCTCCAAAGCATCTATGGCATTATTTAAGATGTGCATAAATACTTGGTTTAATTCGCTTGGATAACAAGTAATCAAAGGTAAGTTACTATAATCTTTAACTACATCAATTGCTGGACGATTTGATGTGGCATTGAGTCGATGCTCTAACATCACCAAGGTGCTGTCTATTCCCTGATGAATATCTACCAGTTTCATTTCCGCTTCGTCATGGCGGGAAAAGTTTTGCAGCGCCAGCACAATTTCCCGAATCCGATCAGATCCTCTGTACATAGCACCCATTAAGTTTTGCAGGTCTTGCATCACAAAATTCAAGTCTGTCTTTTGAATTAGTTGTTGAATTTTGGGTGTGGGATTTGGATACTCCTGTTGATAAACTTCAATGATCTTCACTAAATCTTGGATATACTCATTGGCATATTGCAGGTTGCCATAGATAAAACTAATGGGGTTATTAACTTCATGGGCAATACCTGCTACTAATTGCCCCAGTGCCACCATTTTCTCATTTTGAATTTGTTGAACCTGTGAGGCTTTTAAATTATTCAGGGCATCTTGCAATAAGAGATTTCTTTCTTGTAATTGAAGTTGCAACAACCGTAAATTTATTTGATTTTCAATTCTTAAGATTACTTCCGCACCATGAAAGGGTTTAGTAATATAGTCTACACCACCAACGTCAAAAGCTTTTACTTTATCTAGAACATCATCCAGCGCGCTAATAAATATCACTGGTATGTCAGATGTGTGTTCATCATCTTTCAGTTGCTGACAAACTTGATAACCATCCATCTCCGGCATATTAACATCCAGCAAAATGACATCAGGTAAAAGCATCTGACACGCAGTCAGCGCCATTTTCCCATTCAAAGCTTTGCGGACTTCAAAACCTTGTGCAGTTAACATTGCTGATAACAGCCGTAGATTATCTGGTGTATCATCTACTACCAAAATATTGCCTTTATATTTATTGTTATTATTTAAATTCATTATGAATTAAAATTTATTATTTATCCCCTCATAAATATATTAAATGCTGTTTGGACGGACTTATATAAAAATTGCCTTAACTAAACAAATATTTTGATGAGATTGATAGCATCAAATTGCTAAAAAATAAAGTTATATAGATATGAATTGAGAAAATATAAATCAGAAATAGCAAACCAAATTACCATTTGGTTGCTAAGGCGATAAAATCCATTACCATGTTCTGAGCTATGGGTCGAGAAAATAGATATCCTTGTGCAAAATCACATTTTAAACTCTTCAGTTGTTCCAATTGTTCTTGGGTTTCAACTCCTTCTGCGATCGCCGACATACCCATAGATGCAGCAATGCTAATCATCGCAGGTACTAATCCCATATTTTCCTGATTATCCAACATCCGATTAACAAATGATTTATCGATTTTTAGGGCATTAAAAGGAAATATATGTAAATAGCTCAGGGACGAATAACCTGTGCCGAAGTCATCCATTATCAATTTAATTTTACGCTCCTTTAATTGTTGGAGAATTACTTTAATTTCATTATTATTTTCCATAATCACGGTCTCTGTGATTTCTAGCTCTAAATTAGATGGATCTATTTGAGTATCTTTGATAATTTGATCTACTTGTGTTATGAAATTAGTCTGCAAAAATAATTTCGCGCTTAAATTAACACTAATACTGAGATTTTTAGGGGTCATTGGATGAGATTGCCAGATGCGTAGTTGCTGACAAGCGGACTGCAACACCCACATATTGATAATATTAATTAGACCAGTTTCTTCGGCTACTGGAATAAATTCTGTCGGAGCAATCAAACCGTGAATTGGATGCTGCCAACGAACAAGTGCTTCAAATCCAGAGATTTTGCCTGTAGTCAGAGAAATAATTGGCTGGTAATAAATAACAAACTCTTGTTTTTCCACTGACCTACGTAAGTCATTTTCTTTTTCTAAGGCTTTGATCACTTCCTCGTGCATTGCTGGGTCAAAAACATGATATCTAGCCCTTCCTGAATCTTTAGCACGATACATGGCTGTATCAGCATCTCGCAGCAGATATTCTGGTTGATCATATCCTTGATGACCCCAATTAATACCAATGCTGACATTCATAAAAACTTCGTATCTAGACAGTTTAAAAGACATAGATAGTTGTTGCAGAATGTAATCGGCTATTTGAATTGCCATGCGGATGTCTTTTATATCCTCTAACAAAATGCCAAATTCATCACCGCCTAGTCTTGCTAGAGTAGAGTCTGTTGTGAGGCAAGATTGGAGTCTATTAGCGATAGAAATAAGTAATTCATCCCCTACTAAATGCCCTAAAGAATCATTGACAACTTTGAAGCGATCGCAGTCTAAAAATAGTACTGCAAATTGATAATTAGATTCTTCTTTAGCGCGATTTAAAGCTTTTCCTAATCTCCTGATAAACAAAATTCTGTTTGGTAAACCAGTAAGAGCGTCATGGAGCGCCATATCCAGCAATTTGCCTTGTAACTTTTGACGCGCACTAACTTCTATTTGGAGTTTTTGCAAAGCCTTTTCTAACTCCCAAGTACGCTGCTTCACTCTTTGTTCTAATTCAGCATTCAGCGTTAAGATTTCTATTCTTGCCGTTCGCAATTCTATTTGATTTTTTACACGTACTAAGACTTCTTCTAATTCAAAAGGTTTAGTAATATAGTCTACCCCACCAACTTTGAAAGCCTTAACTTTGTCAAAAACATCATCTAAAGCACTAATAAAAATTACTGGAATATCAGATGTCAGTTCCCAAGCTTTAAATCTTTGACAAACTTCATAACCATCTACCTCTGGCATCATAATATCAAGCAAAATCAAATCAGGTAATAATGTTTGACAAGCTGTACAAGCCATTTGCCAGTTTAAGGCTTTACGAACGTTATATCCTTCCCTAGCAAGAATTGATGACAAGACGCGCAGATTGTCTGCCATGTCATCAATAATCAAAATATCCTTTTTATATGGGTCTAACTGTTTATAATTCATTCTATATTTGTTTTAGTTAGTGCCATAGTTTTTTCAACCTGATAGTTATTTAGTAAATCCTTCAGAAAATGATAAAGTTGATTTTTCTGGAGTAACTGTTTCAGAAGAGCGAATGAAGCGTATGGCTTCATACAACACAAAAGCAATAGATGACAGGAGTTTCACCAACAACCGACTGTCAGCCACATCATCTACTACCAAGATGCGATATTCTCCTTGTGTGGTAATAATCTAATATTCCCTGCCCATTTTGCAACGCTAGATGCCTCACTGTTTCCGCCGCCAAATACGTTTGCAGGACAAAAGGCACAATGAGGAATAATCTGAGGGACTTTTTAGTAAATTTTTTGCCAATTGAGCAGTAACAGGAGTTGACGGACTGAAGTTTGACTAACATCATTTGTAAAAAATTTTCTCAATGTTAACCCCAGGGAATCTACGATATATCAGCTACTTTGAGCTTAAGGGTTAGTACTGTCTACAATAGCAAATATCATCAAGCAAGTAGCTGATACTTATGTCAAAGGATACTAAAATATCTTTAGGCATATTTGGTCTACTGGGGTGCTTCTTTCTGATATCAAGGCTTAAACTTTGTTATAACACCATAATTTGTTCTATTGCACCTGACAATACATGAATATGTATTATTCAATGAGTTGCCAGATATATTTACACTGTTTAACCAAAAAATTTTGTACTAGAAAAATGTCGCTATTTTTACCAATTGAAGACAAAATGATTGGTAAAATTTTATACATAAAGACGCAAGGGGCAAGTATTTACTACTTAGTAGTTAGATTTATCCCGAATGAGTATGTTTATTTTGTTTTAAAAAATCTCAATTTTTATAGATAATTTTAATTTCTTCGCCCACACTAATGAATTTCCCTGCTTCCGAACTGGGTAATTTTGTATTTACGCTTAAACGATAAAAATGATTAAAACGAGATGTAGCAGACCATTCCGGCAATGTAGCTTGACGCTTTTGAACAAATATTTTTTGAAAACTTGGATAAGCGACACCTGAAAAAGAGTCTTTTGTGGGAACTACACAACGCTGGCAAGGGTTAACACCAAAAAATTGCACGTCTCCAACTTGGAAAGAAAGAACTTCACCTGATTCGCTAAATAACTGATCTTCCCAAAATGCCGGAACGCCATCAATTTCCAGATTAGCACGCATTCGACGGCGCATTTCATCGATAGTTACACCAGGAAACCAAGAAGCTACTTCTGCCAAGGTTGCGGTACTAATTACTGTTGGCCCTGGTGATTGTAAATCATCAGGGAATCCTCCTTGGGAGTTTTGCGCTAGGGTGACGGCAAAGCCAAAAAAATCACTCAAGATAGCTGCTAGTGTTTGTCTTTCTTCGTCTAGATGAAAGACATATTCTGAATCTTTTCCAGGAAATTGAAGCGATATTTCTCGATGGGAGATGTGAAAATAGGAACGTAATTGATGAATAGAGGGATTTCGTTTGCCGTTCACCACTCTCGAATGTTCGTCAAATATAGCAAACTCACGGTCATGCTCTAGCGCACCACCGTTGATTATTCGTCCTTGTTGGATTTCCACCCCGTCTAGTGATTTAATTGGGTAGATTAAGATTTTAGCTAGGTAAGGCATCTTAAAAATTTCTGTGCCAATAGTCAACAGTCATTGGTTTATGGCTTGTGAAACAAAAATCCCAGACGGTGGACTGTTGACTATGCCTTTGTTTTATATATAGTTTTTTACTTTGGAGAGTATAGAGGCGATTTATCGATTTCTCCCACATTGTTGAGTGGCCAAAAACGAAGAACTGCACGACCAATAATATTTTGACGCGGGACAACACCCCAACAACGACTGTCATAGCTACTATTACGATTATCTCCTAGCACTAAATAGGAGTCAGCAGGTATAGTCTGGGGTTTCGTTAAGAAAGCTGGTTGCTGACCTGATGTACAGACATCAATGACTGTGGCTTGTTTGGAGTCGAGATATGTCCCTTCATTAAGGGGTTTTTTATTGATATATACTCTGCCGTTTCTGAGTTCTACGGTTTCCCCAGGTAAGCCAATCACCCGTTTGATAAAGGCATCTTGGTATTGCTCCCTTTGTAACTCTTCTGTAGGGGAAAAAACTACAATGTCTCCCCTCTGTGGTTGAGAAAATCTATACTTCAACTTATCAACAATAATTTTGTCGGCTTCCCACTGGTTGGGGGTTCCGTGGAGAGTGGGTTCCATCGAGCCAGAAGGAATCCAGCGTGCTTCAGCCACAAAGGTACGAATGCCCAAGGCGAGAACAATACTTAATACAACTGTTCTACCTAGCTCTGCGATCCAAGAATTATCAGGTTGTTTACTAGAATTGTTGTCAGACACTTGATTTTGCATGAAATTACTGAAGTAAGAAAAGTGTAAGTAATTAACTCGCTGAGGGAGACTATATTTGTTAATCTTAACGGGAGAAAGCAGATTAGGTGGTCATCAGTTATTTGTAGTTGGTCATTAGTTATGGCTTCTGACTCTGGACTGTTGACCCTAGCAAGTGGTCTGACTCATAAGAGCAAAATAATCTTTTTTGTAAATAACTGCAAAAAAATATTACAAAAAGTGCTGTTGAGATTGACCTAAAAGCATAGTTTTCTATAGTCTATAGCTCCTGGTTGAAAAATTGTTAGTTTTATGTCCTCTCCACAAAGTTTGCTAATTCGCGGCGCTCGCATCCTTTTACCGAATGGTGAATTTTTGCTGGGAGATGTGCTGATACGCGATCGCCATATCATTGAAGTAGGGATAGAAATAGTCAACACTACACCAGCTACAGAGATTGACGCGAAAGGTTTGACTTTGTTGCCAGGAGTCATAGACCCCCAGGTGCATTTCCGCGAACCGGGGCTAGAACATAAGGAAGATTTGTTTACAGCCAGCTGCGCCTGTGCCAAAGGTGGGGTGACTTCTTTTTTAGAAATGCCCAACACGCGCCCCCTGACAACTACCCAGCAAGCGCTAGATGATAAGTTACAACGGGCTGCTAGTAAGTGTTTGGTAAATTATGGGTTTTTTATTGGGGCTACGGGGGAGAACACACCAGAATTATTAGCCGCCAACCCAACACCAGGCATTAAGATTTTCATGGGTTCAATGCACGGTCAGTTGTTGGTTGATCAAGATGCTGTACTGGAGTCGATATTTGCTCAAGGTCAACGCCTCATTGCTGTTCATGCCGAAGACCAAGCCAGAATTAACCAGCGCCGTCAAGAATTTGCGGGGATTCAAGACCCGGCAATTCACTCCCAAATTCAAGATAATCAAGCGGCACTGTTAGCAACACAGTTGGCATTAAAACTTTCTAAAAAATACCAGCGTCGGTTACATATTCTGCATATGTCCACAGCCGACGAAGCCGAATTACTGCGCCAAGACAAACCTAGTTGGGTAACAGCCGAGGTCACACCACAACATTTAGTCTTGAATACTGGTGATTATGACCGTATTGGTACATTAGCACAGATGAATCCGCCCTTGCGATCGCCCCACGATAACGAAGTTTTATGGCAAGCGTTGCGGGATGGTGTGATTGATTTTATCGCTACAGACCACGCCCCCCACACCTTAGAAGAAAAAGCCCAACCCTATCCCAACAGTCCTTCTGGGATGCCTGGGGTAGAAACATCTTTGGCTGTGATGTTGACGGCGGCAATGGAGGGGAAATGTACCATTGCCCAAGTAGCCAACTGGATGTCCAAAGCTGTAGCTGTAGCTTATGGTATCCCCAATAAAGGTGCGATCGCCCCTGGTTACGATGCTGATTTAGTACTTGTTGATTTGCATACATACCGCCCCGTCCTCCGCGAAGAACTCTTAACCAAATGTCACTGGAGTCCCTTTGAAGGCTGGAACCTCACGGGATGGGCCGACACAACCATAGTTGGCGGTCAGATTGTCTACCACAAAGGCAAGTTAAACACCGAAGTGCGCGGTCAAGCTTTAAGTTTCGTGTAGCAAATAATATTCTCCTATTACGTAGATTACAACTGTAAAACAGATTTAGGCGAAAGAAATCATTCTTCCCTGATCCCCAGCCCCTAATCTACCAAGGAGAATTAAAATGTCCTTCAAAATATTGAGTCTGGATGGTGGTGGTATACGCGGCGTGATTACAGCACGCATCCTCCAAGAAGTGGAGCGACAAATTCAACAGCAGCAAGGGAAGTCTTTACACGAATACTTTGATTTAATCGCCGGCACTTCCACAGGTTCCATATTAACGGCGGGAATTGCCGCGAAAAAAAATAGTAGTGAGCTAGTTCAACTGTATCAGGAACAAGGTCAGCAAATATTTCCTATCGAAAGAAAAGAACGCTACAAAAAAATTCCCAGTTTCCTGCAACCATTGATTGAAGCTTTTTCACTGCCTAAATATTCTCATCAAGGGCTAATTAATGTCCTGAAAAATGTTTTGGGTGACACAAGAATTAAGGATGTGGAAGGCCCGATAATTTTGATTCTCGCTTACGATACTCTTTATCGCAACACAACATTTTTTACTAATTGCCATCCCGACTTGGGCGATAGATGGTATGATGATTGTTACCTATGGGAAATTTGTACCGCTTCAGCCGCAGCTCCTACCTTTTTTCCCCCATATAAATTAGAGCCTGTAAATAAAGAAAAATATGGAAATTGGGTATTCCCTCACATTGATGGAGGAATCGCTGCCAATAACCCAGCACTAGCCGCACTCAGTTTGGTAATGAGGTTGTCTCAATCTTCAGTCTCCTCTGCAATCAAACAACAACATAATTTAGATGGGATCAATTTAGATGATATTGCTATCCTTTCTATTGGTACAGGTCAAACTGGCGAACCATATTCATTTGATCAGGTGCAAAATTGGCGAGGCATAGATTGGGCGCAACATATTATTGATATATTTATGGAGCCGACATCGGAAGTTAGTAGTACAATCTGCCGGCAAATTATGGGTGGATTTAATTCTCAAAGATATTTACGTCTTCAGTTTGATTTAAATGAAAGATTTCAACCTAACAAAGTGGAATCCTACAAAGACACTCGTCAAGTCCTCAAGCCAGGACAAAGAGTTAACAGATTTACCCAAACTCCAATTACGGAAGAGATGGATGATACTAGGGACGATATTTTGAGATATCTCATCGATGCCACATCCAAGTTTATTGATAAAGGTTGTACTTTCTATACCAGAAATGACTGTGGGCCTCAAGTAAAAGATGCGATCGCATCTTTTATTCAAGCTAATTAGCATATTTACGTAAAAAATTCTATCCCTACTAGGGTCAGTATTGTTTCAGTGATCAGTTATATTGGCGTAGTCCGTCTCGTCCAGCACCTTAGAAATAGCTTTAACTTGGTCAACCGATTGTTAATATAAGATTTTTTTTTATAAAGTTTTTGTTTGATTAATTTAATTAATAAGTTAATAATTAGTAACTTTACGGGTATATATCCTGAATCTGTTTTGGGAACACTTAAGTATGCGGATAGATTGGCAGCTAGTACGGAAAGTAGTAAGCCTTTTACTTCTCCCCATTAGCTTTTTGCATTTAACTATCCGGATTTTTTACCAAATAACTGTAGAGAAAAATAGGGTTAAGTAAACGGGCAAATTTTCGTGAAAACAATGTTTTATACATATAAAAATTTTATCTGCACCTGATTTGTAGGTTCTAAAAACCTATTTCTTACATCTCTGACTCTTTAATCCTTCTGGGCATGGGATTGCTGAGGATACTAACATTACTGAGCAAAACCTAGCAAGAAAATATAAATCAGTATTTGTTCTTGCACAATTTAGAACAAATTTTACAGAGATAATCCAAGGAATAGGTCAATAAGAATAACAATGGTGCAAAAAATAAAAAGACTTTACCAGTATTGACTGATTTAATAAAAGTCTGCTGTAAGCCTTATCAGCTATACGATCTACCAGAGGACAAGTTTATGTCATTTTTAATATCAATCTAATTTTCCGAAAGAGCAGGTATTAAAAACATCTTCCAAATTCCTAGATATCACCTGCATAAAGTTCTTGAAGACACTTAGATTTGATTTTTTTAACCATCTACAACAAGACTGATGATGAGAAGATGCAACCGTAGCTAATCTCAGTAGATGGAGAAAGTAACCAAATGTTCTGTTGAAAAGTAATTCACCGATTTTAAGATTATGAAGGCAATTATGTTAGTGAATTTCTGTGATGAGCGCGGTAGTGGTAGATAGAACGAGTGTGAAATTCTGCCTCGACTATCAGTAAAAATTTTGTCGTTATCATGTAGAGATTGATTGGGTATGGCGTTGATGTGCTGGTAAATTTAGGATAAAACTAATGTAATTTGGGGTAACTTTTTTACTGTTTCTACTCAGTGGTAAATAGCCCTAATATTACAACAGTACTAGGCAGCGTTTTTACCCAATTCGGAAATAAAATCATTCACTTGGTAGCAATTAAATCGCTGATGGTGCAATTGAATGGTGTAATTTCGGCTTGACGACTGCCCTCATCGCCATAAGTCAAAAGTACGTTAATGTAGGTACTTGGCTTGTAGGGCATTCGTTCCGACCACTCAATCGCTACAATACCCGGAATTACCTCAATCCCTTCCCAATAAATTTCTAAATTTAAACTTAATACTTCTTGTGGCTCTAAGCGGTATAAATCCAGATGGTAAAGGGGTATACGTCCTTCTATATACTCATTAATCAGAGTGAAAGTAGGACTGACAATGGGTTCAGTAATACTTAAACCTTTACCCAAGCCCTGTACCAAAGTAGTTTTACCAGCACCTAAATCACCTTCTAGTAAAATCACGCTACCAGCAGTTAAAGTTTCTCCTAAGAGAATACCTAAGTTGAGTGTTGACTCTTTATCTGCAAGAAAAATTTTAGTCATTGGTCAATAGTCAGTTGTCAGTTGTTAGAGACGCGATTAATCGCGTCTGTACAGTTATTGGTTGCTAATCATTTTCTTTTACCCCTCTGCATCTTAATGTCTGTCTTGAAAGAGGGTATAGGGTACAGGCTCATGGTTTTGGTGGGCAATGCCCACCCTACTTAATATTTCAAAAATCAAGTATGAGTCCCAATATAGAGAAAATGTGGTTTTAAATACGCTATTTGATGGAATTAGTAATATAAAATTTCCATGTGTATGTCATCAGATTACTGAGTTTAACCTAGTCAAAAATTAGGACTGATCTAATGAGTAGAGAAGCAGTTAAAGTTATTTTATGGGAAGAAAATCAAAAGGATTTTGTCAAAAAGTTCTATGATTTACAATTTATTCCCAGAGTCGGCGAGGAAGTATATTTACAAAAAGAGAGATGGAAAGTAACCAGAGTTGAGCATGATGTAGAAGTTAGTGAGATTAATGTATATATGGAAGTAATTAAAAAAGTCAAGCAGGATAAAGTCAAGCAGGATAAACCGTCTAATTCTTAAATAAAGCTAAGTTTTACTTTGATCAAAGGGAATGTCAACTGGATTTAATTCTTAAAGTGGTTTTAGATTAGATATAACTTGTCTGGACAGCAAAGGCGGGAAACACACTATTATTGAGATTCTAGAACACCAATTCAGTAATCAGAGAGTAAAAGAAAAATCAGCCCAAAGAGAAGTAAACAGTCAAAAGCGCCAAGAGGTTTACCAAAAATTCTTTTATCCTTGATTGGGACAATCATACTCATACTATTTGTTGCCCTAACCAAGTTAAGTTATACCATCTCTTACCATGAGTGATTCTCTTCACTTTCCATGATGCGCTCCACCATACCACTTCAATAGGACTTTGGCTAACTTTTGGGGATTGTGACGCACAAATCCTGTTTCGTCCTCGTACAAAACATTAGCTAAGACAATTCTTCTCCCTAGTTGAGAGACAGCTTCTCTGTCTAAGAACACAGGATGGGAATCTTGTTGAGCATAACGGATGAGTGATTGGGCTGAAGGGGATTTTTTATGTACTAGCACAGCATCAAACAGTTGTCTTTGTCCACAAGCTGCATCAATGGCGCGAATGTGGTCAGCAACGGTATATCCTTGAGTTTCCCCCGGTTGGGTCATCACATTGCAGACATAAATCCGAGGGGCTTGGGATTGGGCGATCGCATCAGCAATGTCTGATACTAATAAGTTAGGAATTAAACTGGTATAGAGGCTACCGGGGCCAATAATAATATAGTCGGCTTCTTTGATGGCCTTAATAGCTGCTGGCAAAGCCGGAGGATTAGCCGGAATGCAACCAATCTTGACAATTTTACCGCCAGCCTTGGGAATGCTAGACTCGCCCTCGATGCGGCGACCATCGGCTAATTCTGCCCAGAGGCGAACATCGCTGAGAGTAGCAGGCAAAACTTGTCCTCTCACAGCTAAGACTTTGGAACTAGCAGCTACAGCCCGTTCCAAATCACCAGTGATATCACTCATCGCGGTTAAGAACAAATTGCCAAAACTATGACCAGTTAAACCATCCCCAGCCCGAAAACGATATTGAAATAACTCAGTCAATAATTTTTCTTCATCTGCTAAGGCTGCTAAACAGTTGCGAATATCTCCCGGTGGTAAAACACCGAATTCTTGACGTAACCTCCCAGAAGAGCCACCGTCATCAGCTACGGTCACAATAGCCGTAATATTAGCACTATAGGTTTTTAATCCTCTAAGCAAAGTAGATAGCCCCGTACCACCACCAATGACTACTATTTTCGGCCCCCGGTACAAGCGCCGATGGGCTAACAGTACGTCAATGAGTTCTTCTTCCGCATCCGGTCTTAAAACCTGAGTAATCGAGCCGACAGTGCGCGTTTGTCCCCAAAGCAACAATAACAAACCACCCAAAATAACCACAGGGCCACTGATATAGTTGGGTAAAATGTTAGCGACAGCTCCCAAGAAACCCCTAACCAACTCCAACAGCCAAAAAATGGGAGTCAGCTTCACCCAAATAGCTAACCCTAAAATCGCTAGCAATACACCCCCAACACTGATTAGCAACCAGCGTTTTATCGATAATCCAGGGGACAACCATTTGAACCACTGGTTCACCCGATGGGAAGTTCGACTGCGTGACTGCTGTTGCAATGCGTTGAGGGCTTGTCTGAGAAAACCGATTGACATACCTGATTCGGAGCCGTGGTACAAACAATAACTAACAGAAAATGCACACTAAATGGTTTTAACACCAAGTATGAAATTATGAAACCTTTTTTTAGTTCCACTTAAACTAAAAGCAAGTCATCAAGGCTGCCAGTATGTCCATCAAACCATAACTTGGTAAAAGATAATTTAATGGAAAAGCGAATTTTAGGATTAGACCCAGGACTGGCAATTTTAGGATTTGGGGCAATTACTTGTACACCAGGCTTAACCCAACTACAAAGTACAAAAGTCAATATCTTGGACTTTGGAGTCATCAAAACCTCAGCAGATATCGAGATTGGGCAACGCTTGTGTACCTTGTTCGATGATTTGCACACAGTGATTGATAATTTACAGCCTGATGTAGTCGCAATTGAAAAACTGTTCTTCTATCGTATGTCAAGTACAATTGTTGTGGCACAAGCTAGAGGTGTAGTAATGTTAGCCTTAGCACAGCACCATTTGCCTTATGTCGAATTTACACCAGCACAGATTAAGCTAGCTTTAACGGGATATGGCAACGCTGATAAATCTGAAGTGCAAGAGGCGGTAGCACGAGAGTTAGATTTAGCAGAAATTCCTCAGCCTGATGATGCTGCTGATGCTTTGGCTGTAGCTTTGACAGCTTGGTATCAAATGTGATTTTTCTCAAAAGAGAATATAGTTGGAAACTGGAGAATAAAGTCGGAAACTACCTGGCACATTTGTAGTCAAAACTGATATTTTCCACGGCAACTCAGAAAGAGAAATCCTCACCTATGCCCAAATTCATACGGTACACTTAATTATTTTGTTTAGCAATAACCGTATGGTTACAGACAGGGCTTTTTTTGGTCACCGAGTTGATGCCATTGTTAGTAAAGCTCAATGTCCAGTCGTGACAATTATTTTACCTTGACCATAATAATTCGCTGTTTTTTGCAATACTTACGGGTTCGCCGATAAGCGTTCTCGTAGAGTAGCCTGAAGCCAGCCAATAATTAAAAATTAGGGTATTTGCTGCTTAAAATCTGCCTAACTCCCGATCAAAAGTACTGATGATTGACACAGGCAAAAAGCTATGAGATATTTCTTTTATCTACGGTAACTTAATCGAGTTTTAGTAGTTAATAAGTCCTTTATTGAAATATTCCCCAGACAAAAGGACTAATCAATAGCGTTGTGAAAAGATTTGAGACTTTTATAAACGCAGAAATTTGGTCACATGATTTTGATTTTGTGTCCAAATTTATCCTGCTGAATAGTCTATTTGATTCACTGATGCAAATTTTTGTAATGTCTACTCAGGTGTAATACGAATGAAAATTGTGTTGGTAAAAACAATTAAGCTCTTGACAAGTGTTGCTTCTATATCAATGGGTTGTTTTTTGGTGACACTACCTGCTCAAGCCGCAACATTCAGTGCATTTTCGTTTAAAACCAATGTTACTGCCACTGCGATTAATGATCCCACAGGCCAACTACTCAATGACCCAACTAGAGATATCCGGCTAGATTCAGTCGAATTCAATAGTAGAAAAATTTCTAACTTTGAAGTTGTTACAGAAGCCACGATTCTTCAAAATGATACTTACACTTTGCCTAATGGTGATATTTTTGGTGTACTCCATTCAGGACGAGGGCCAAATACTGCTAATGATAACTTAGTCCCAGAAGGGCCTTCAAAACCAAATCCAACTCCTCAAGATATTGTCAGTACTTTAGGAAACTTAAATTTAAATAGTATTTTAGTCACAAGAGAAAACGCAGATAAAGCTATTATCGAAGTTTCATTTGCTAATCCAGTGAATACCTTCTTCTTTTGGGAACGTGGTGGAGCAGCAGGCTCAAATATTGCTGGAGATAGCGATTTATTGGTAGAAGCTTTAGATGATAACGATGCTGTTATCGCTAGTTACAAAATCTTGAGACAAAACTATACCAAAGCTGACTATAACATTAGTACAGTAGTTGAGCCAATCCTGAATAATGGGCCTTTCAATATCGGTTCTATCGGTATTACTTTGAATGGAACTGGCACAAAAACATTAAGATTAACCAGTGCTAATAATAACAGGGCGAATTCTAACGTTCCTGGAGATAACGGCCCAGACTTTAAAATTGTGGCAGCTAATATTGAAACTGTTCCTGAACCTGCTACTTTTGTAAGTTTACTAGCTGTTACTAGTGTCGGAATCCTCTTCAAACGTCGGACACAAGTTAGAGGCTGATTTAATCGAGCTTGTCAGCCATAAACTCTGCATTAATTGCAATGTCTGCGTTTAGGTTTGCCCTACCAATGCACCCCAATCTCATACCAATGTTGCAGTCAAAGAGGATGAGTTAATTGACAGTGGGATTATGGGTGAATATCGTCGCATTGTAGGTTGGGGATATGGCAGAAAAAATAATAGTGAATTAGACACTGCTCATAAATTGCGTCAACTACCGCGCCCTTATCAAAGTTAGTTGGCTGTTGACGGTTGACTGTTAACCGTCAACGATTTGAAACGTAATAATTTCTTTTGTCATTGTTCATAAATGAAGAATATTTGTATCATTTTTGATTTAGATGGAACGTTGGTTGATAGCGAGAGACTTTGTAACCAAGCATTTATCGATTTACTACTTTTTATCAACGAATCAATTGATAGTCTGATTTATCGATATCGTGGTAGAAAATTAGCTTTAATTTTAGCGGATATAGAAATAAGATATGGCGTAAGGTTACCTGTTGATTTTGAGGTAATATATCGTCAAAAAGTGAATGAACTATTTGAATTTTACTTGCAACCAATCCCAGGCGTTCCAGAGATGCTTGAAACTCTGGAATATCCTATTTGCGTGGCTTCAAGCGCGCCAATGGCAAAAATTCGCACGGCTCTAAATGTCACAAATATATCGCATTATTTTGGCGATCGCTTGTTTAGCTCTTATGATGTAGGCTCATGGAAACCCGACCCAGGTTTATTCTTATACGCAGCTAATAAAATGGGCTTTCCTCCTGAATTTTGTGTTGTAATTGAAGATAGCGATGTCGGAATTCAAGCCGCACATTCAGCCGGAATCTATGCTTTTAAATATTCAACAGAGGAAGAAGCAGAGGAAAGAACTAATGTATTTTCTAATATGAAATTTCTTAAAAAACGGCTTGATAATATTTACGCGATGAAATGCGATCGCTCATAAAATACCCCACGATATGTAATAAGTTAATAACTTTCGGTGACAGGACATATCGAGAACCGTTGTCTGAATTAGGAATCCTTCTATTGCGATAGTCTAGGAGTTGACAGGCTATATCAATGCCAGCAAACAAAGTTCTTGACTTATTTTTGCTTAAGAGGTAGGTTATCAATATTGCTTTAACTACGGTAAATTTATCGATATAAAGTATGATGTAAATTTAAAAAAATATAAGGTTTTTAAATTAGTGCAAATTCATGGCAATTTTCGATAAATGAAAAATTGCTGATTTTTTGCATATTTATAGACTACTGATGAATATTTATCAGCAATATTGAGTCATTTTGATGTCTTCTTGTTAACAGTCAACACCACTGTGTTAAGGAAAAGTTTTTTAGCGCTGTTATTGGTTATAGGAGTAGCGATGTCTACGGCGATTCCTCCCGCTTTTGCTGCTACCGTTAATCCCTGTTCTCCAGAAATGGTAATGATTCCCGGCGGGACATTTACGATGGGATCGGATAATTCCGGTTATATAGAAGAACTCTCAGCACCAGAGGTAAGAGTTAGTTATTTCTGTATAGATAAATACGAGGTCACAAACTCCCAATTTGCAGAGTTTGTCAAAGCGACGGGTTATGTGACAGTTGCAGAGCGCCCTTTATCAAAGGAACAGTTTCCCGACTTGCCAGATGAGCAGAGATTACCGGGTTCTTTAGTGTTTGCAATAGTACAGCCAGAAGCAAAAGTACTGAATTGGTGGCATTGGCAGACTGGGGCAAATTGGCGACATCCCTTTGGCAAAGAAAGCGCAATTGTACATCAAGATAACTATCCAGTTGTTCATATTGCTTACGAAGACGCTGTAGCTTACGCCCAATGGGCAGGGAAATCACTACCCACTGAAGCCCAGTGGGAATACGCTGCCCGTGGTGGGTTAGATGCTGCAACTTATACTTGGGGTGACCAATACTCGGAGAAAAAAGCCAACACTTGGCAAGGAATATTTCCCTTTTTCAATACCAAAAAAGATGGTTATACAGGTATTGCTCCCGTTGGTTCCTTTCCACCCAACGGTTATGGACTTTATGACATGACTGGCAATGTTTGGGAATTAACATCTGATTGGTTTATGCCAGGACATAACCAAAAAACCCACAGTTTTAATCCTACAGGCCCGGAACAAAGTTTTGACCCCAATAAACCCAGCGAACAAGCCCTACACGTAATTAAAGGTGGTTCTTATCTGTGTGCGCCTAACTATTGCAGCCGCTTCCGTCCAGCAGCACGAGAATCTCAAGCACCGGATACGGGAACAACACATATCGGATTTCGCTTAGTGAAGAACTTGACTACAGAAAGGATAAAGAATGAAGTTTGAATCCAAGCCCTGGAATTTGTTTCCAAGAATAGCAAAAGCGATCGCTTTATCATTATTGATAGTTTTGTTAACGATCAATGACCCCGCCCTAGCCGCTACATCTCAGGTTTTACCTGTACCCTTACCAGAGTTTAAGGGAAAAATCGGCCTCACCTATAAAGAATCACAACCAGACTTTCCCCAACCCATCGCCGCCCCCAGCAACGCCCCCAACGTCTTGCTAGTAATTCTAGATGATGTGGGCTTTGGACAAGCCAGTACCTTTGGCGGCCCTGTAGATACTCCCAACTTAACACGCCTAGCCGAAACAGGATTACGCTACAACCAATTTCACACCACTGCCCTGTGTTCGCCTACCAGGGCAGCTTTGTTAACTGGACGCAATCATCATTCAGTGAATACAGGAGTAGTTGAGGAATTAGCCACAGGTTATCCTGGCTACACAACAGTTTTGCCTAAGAGTGCTGCCACTGTTGCCGAAATCCTGCGACAAAATGGTTATAACACAGCCGCTTTTGGTAAATGGCATAATACACCAGACTTTGAAACCAGTGCTGTCGGGCCTTTTGATCGCTGGCCTACAGGGTTAGGATTCGAGTATTTTTACGGCTTTCTTGGTGGTGATACTAACCAGTGGAGTCCGGCTTTAGTGGAAAACACTAAACGGATAGATAAACCCAACAAGCCAGATTATCACCTAACACCTGACTTAGTAGACCATGCGATCGCCTGGATTCGCAATCAACAATCCATTGCACCAGAAAAACCCTTTTTCGCCTATCTCGCTACAGGTGCTACCCACGCACCCCACCACGCCCCTAAAGAGTGGATTGACAAGTATAAAGGTAAATTTGACCAAGGCTGGGATAAATTACGCGAAGAAACCTTTGCCCGACAAAAGCAACTAGGTGTAATTCCAGCTAATGCCCAACTCACCCCCCGCCCTCAAGAATTGCCAGCTTGGGATTCCCTCTCAGCAGAACAGCAAAAACTCTATGCCCACATGGCCGAGGTATTTGCTGGATTTTTAGCCCATACAGATTATGAAATCGGTAGGTTAATTAATGCCGTTGACCAACTCGGTGAACTGGATAACACCTTAGTAATCTATGTGGTGGGAGATAACGGTGCTAGTGCCGAAGGCGGTTTAACAGGTAGCGTCAACGAACTGCAAGTTTTCAATGGTGTACCCGAAAATCTCCAACAACTGCTAGCTGCTTATGATGACTTGGGTAGCCCCAAAACCTTCAACCATTTTCCATCTGCTTGGGCATGGGCAGTCAACACTCCCTTCCAATGGACAAAGCAAATCGCCTCTCACTTTGGCGGTACTCGCAACCCCTTAGTGATTTCCTGGGGCGCAGGGATTAAAGACCAAGGCAGCATTCGCAGCCAATTCCATCATGTAATTGATATTACACCCACAATTTTGGAAGTTGCGGGAATTACTGCTCCTAAACAAGTAAATGGGGTGAAGCAACAACCAATAGAAGGTACTAGCCTCGCATATACATTTAATAATCCTAATGCGTCTTCTCATCGGGAAACGCAGTATTTTGAGATGCTGGGTAACCGAGCAATTTACGATGAAGGTTGGGTAGCTGCGGCGCGTCACGGTCGCTTACCTTGGGAGCGAACTGTTAAAGGTAACTTTGATACAGATGAGTGGGAACTGTACAACATTGCCGAAGATTTCAGCGAGGCGAATAATCTAGCTAAGAAAAACCCAGAAAAGCTAGAAAAACTGCAAAAGTTGTTTTTAAAAGAAGCCAAGAAGCATAAAGTCTTACCGCTAGACGATCGCATTGCTGAAAGATTTGATGTTAAAATTCGTCCCAGCCTCACTAGAGGACGCACAACATTCACCTACTATCCAGGTACAGTAGGCATTCCCGAAGGTAGCGCCCCAAATTTGAAAAATCGCTCCTTCACGATTACAGCTAATGTAGAAGTTCCGGAAAATGGGGCAGAAGGTGTAATTTTAACCCAAGGCGGTCGTTTTGCTGGCTGGAGCTTTTTCCTAGAGGATGGTAAGCCCACATATATCTACAACTATGCCAATACCGCCCGCTACATTATTCAATCACCAGAAAAATTACCCTCCGGTAAATCTACAATCCGATTCAACTTTGATTATGACGGTGGTGTAGGTGCAGGTGGCATCGGCAAATTATTCATCAATGACCAACAGGTAGCTGAAGGACGAGTAGATAAAACCATCGCTTACCGTTTAGCCCTAGACGAAACCTTTGATGTTGGCAGAGATACAGGTACTCCAGTGGTTGACACCTATCAAGTACCTTTTGCTTTCACTGGTAACTTACAACAAGTCAGCCTGGATTTGAAGTAATCAAGATTCTGACTTTTCACGTCATGTGGAAAAGCTAACGCCAGACTTAACCCCCCAGTCCCCTTCCCTACTAGGGAAGAGGGAGAAATCAAAGCCTCTCTCCTTGCAGGGGAGAGGTTTGGAGAGGGGTTTTCCAGATCCCGTGAAAAGTCAGATCAAGATTGGGGTATGGAAGTGAGGAAGCAGAGGAAAAATAACAAAGCTTCATGCCCCATGACCCATACTCAACCCACCTATAAATCATGAATGAAATATTAGTAATAATCGATAAACTTGCCCTATTCACATTCATTGTGTTCACCATGTTAGGTGCAGGTTTAGGTCTCACCATCAAACAAATTTGGGAACCACTCCGCAGCCCCAGACTTGTCATATTTTCCTTGCTGACAAATTTTGTATTGGTGCCAAGTTTTGTTTATCTGCTAGTACAAATAGTACCTTTGAGTGAAGCATTAAAAGATGGTTTACTCATCATGGCATTAGCATCAGGCCCGCCAGCCTTGCCTAAACTTGCTCAAATAGTGAAGGGCAATATAGCCTTTTCTGTGGGATTAATGATGTTACTGATGTTTGGCACAATTTTTTATATGCCATTAGTGCTACCCTTAGTCGTGCAAGGTGTGCAAATTAATTCTTGGGATATTGGCAAGCCTTTGTTATTGATGATGATTAGTCCATTAGTAATTGGACTATTTATCAAAGCCAAATTTGCGGCGATCGCTCCTGTTATTCAGCCTATTTTATTCAAATTATCTAGTACTGGACTATTTTTAGGATTAGTAGTCAGATTAATAATTCACACCAACGATATTATTGGTTTATTAAAAACAGGTGCAATCTTTATTTGTGCAGTATTTATTATTTTTTCCTTTAGCGTTGGTTATCTTTTAGGCGGGCCTGGTATTGACACTCAAAGAGTGCTAGGAGTCGGAACAGCACAGCGAAATTTTGCCGCAGCATTATTAGTAGGCTCAAGTAATTTTGAAGATCCCAACGTTGTGAGCATCATCATGGTGACAAGTATATTAATGATGATAACAGTTCTGACTGTCGGTCCAAAGTTTATAGAATTAGACCAGCCAAAAGACGGAGACATTAAACAGTTAGAGATATCAGGGTAAACGCATCTTATTTACCAAGCAAAAATCAAGACTATGCAAATAAAATTCCCCTTTGAAAATAAACTTTTCATGGAATTAATTAAAAAAAAGGATAAATAATTATCAATCTTATGAGAAAATCCTAAATTTGAGGTAAAAATATGGGTCAAAATCAATTCGAGCTTGTAATTTTTGATTGTGATGGAGTTTTAGTTGACAGCGAACCAATTATTAATCGCATTTTTGCAGAAACACTCACTGAAGCTGGCTTTCCTATCACTTATGCAGAAGTAACTCAAAAATTTATTGGCAAGTCCTTAAAAAACTGTTTAGAGATTATCGAGACATCTTACAACAAACCATTGCCCAAAAACTTTATAGAACTTTGTAAAGAGCGAGAAATGGCTCCTTTGGAGAAAGAACTAAAACCAGTTCCAGGCATTAGCGAAGTGTTGGAGCAAATTACATTACCAAAATGTGTGGCATCAAATAGTAGCCACCGCCATATTCAACTGGTATTGAAATTAACGGGGCTTATACATAACTTTGATGGCAAAATATATAGCGCTAATGATGTTTTGCGCCCCAAACCTTTTCCCGATGTGTATCTTTATGCAGCCGAGCAAATGAATACCAATCCAGAATATTGTGCTGTAATTGAAGACTCCGTACCGGGTGTACAAGCAGCATCCGCAGCAGGAATGACTGTTTTTGGCTATGCTTATCACAGCGATGCCTACGGCGGGCTGCGCCAACGCACTGCTCTTTTGGAAGCTGGAGCAAAGATTGTGTTTAACGATATGCGGCAGCTTGCTCAACTTCTTTAGTTATTGGGTAACTAAAGAATGCAGACGGAAGTATAGACTTTTTTGATTTCTTCCTCTGCATCCTCTGCTTACTTTTACCCAGCGATTTTGGGTTTCCTCTACGGACGATTTCCAGAGGGATACTGATGCCCTAGTATGGGATGGGGTGTGTAAGGTTCTTCCAGGTATTTACGCTCTTCATCAGAAAGCTCTAAATCCACTGCCTCGACAGCCTCTTTCAGATGTTCTATCTTACTAGCGCCAATGATGGGAGATGTTACACCTGGTTGATGTAATAGCCAAGCTAGGGCAATTTGTGTGGGTTTAACACCTCGTGTTGCGGCTAATTCTACTACGCGATCAACTACTTTAAAATCTGAATCTTGATAGTAGAGATTGTGAGCGAATTCGTCAGTTTTTGACCGTAGTGTTTGCCCATAGTCTGACTTACTGCGATTTCCTGCTAAAAATCCCCGCGCCAAGGGACTCCAAGGAATAATACCAATCCCTTGATCTAGGGCTAAGGGTATCACTTCTCTTTCTTCTTCCCGATAGACTAGATTGTAGTGATTTTGAATGGAGACAAAACGAGTCCAACCGTGGATATCTGCGGTATAAAGGGCTTTGGCAAATTGCCATGCGTAAACACTAGAAATTCCTAGATAACGGACTTTACCTGCTTTGACAATATCATGCAGTGCTTCTAGGGTTTCTTCAATTGGTGTTTCATGATCCCAACGGTGAATTTGGTACAAGTCTACATAATCGGTCTGTAGTCGTCGCAAAGAAGCATCAATGCTATCAAAAATATGTTTGCGAGATAGCCCTCGGTCATTGGGCCCATCGCCGACTTTGCCATGTACTTTAGTAGCAATCACAACCTGATCTCGTTTGGCAAAGTCTTTCAGCGATCGCCCGACGATTTCTTCACTAGCACCCAAGGAATAAACATCGGCGGTATCAAAGAAGTTAATCCCCAATTCCAAAGCCAGTTTGATAAATGGACGACTCTCTTCTTCTTCTAATACCCATTCGCGCAATTTACGCGAGCCATAAGTCATCGTACCTAGAGTAATACGCGATACTTTGAGTCCAGTTTTGCCAAGATTTACATATTTGATCATACTGTCTGCTCTACCTTTTGTTGGGACGCTTAATATGGATTCGCCTAGAGTATTGGATAGCTATGAGCATTGCTTTGCAAAAGCCAGTTCATAAAACACTATAAACCAATCGGTTTACCGTAATTAATGATTAAAATATTAAGAATTACATATAGCTGATATTTTGATTACGCTTCCCCGCTACACCGTGAGGTTAGCGGGAGATGTTTGTTTCACAGAAACTTGCGTTGTGTTACAAAGATCGGCGATTTTTCATCGAGCAATCCAACGGCTCACAACTGGCAATTGTGAAGAGAACCAGAGCCAAAGGCTATCTGATAACTAGATATAAATCCCTACCACAGAATCCAAAGACCCCCTTGTTTTTTAGGCTCATATATGCAAATCTCATATATACTACGGTAAACCTACTGGCTTGCCGTATAAATTAAACTAAATTAAATGCAAAACCAACTTTTAGCACCTATTGAGAAGGGTTCTGGAAAGCTATGACTGAGCCACGCTACGGGATTTGGATACCTGTTTACGGCAACTGCGGCGTGATGAACCATCCTCTCGAACCTCGTGATGCTAGTTACTTACGAGCCAAAAATTTAATTCAGTTAGCCCAAAGGTGCGGATTCACCACAACTTTAATAGCACAACATATCATCAATCCCAGAAACCAAGAACTTGACCAACTAGAAACCTGGACAACAGCATCTGCACTTGCAGAAGCGACAACTTCTATTGAGATTATTGCAGCTGTTAAACCACTGCTATTCCATCCAGCTGTCTTAGCAAAGATGGCTTTAGGTATTGATGCAATCAGTCGAGGTCGTTTTGCGATTAACTTAGTTAGTGCTTGGTTTAGACCAGAAATGGAAAAACCAGGAATAAACTTTTTAAAACATGATGAGCGTTATCGCTATTCGGATGAATGGATTAGTGTTGTCAAAGCTCTGTGGAGTGGAGAAGAAGTTAATTTTCAGGGAAATTATTTTCAGATCAAAGACTTAAGGTTTAGCCCATCATCCATAGCCAAACCACATCCGCGCGTCTATGTGGGTGGAGAGTCAGAACCAGCACAAGAACTAGCAGCAAAACAAGCACATACATTTTTCCTCAACGGTCGTCCAATTGAAGTTATCCGCGAAACCATCGCTCAGGTTCATCAAAAAGCTAGTTCTCGTTCTCAACCTTTAGGTTTTGCAATGTCAGCTTTTGTGATTGCTCGACCAACAGACGCAGAAGCAGAAATAGAATATCAAACCCTGAGAGCAATGGTACTAGCACAAGACGATCGCTCAGAACTACTTAAAGGAGTGGATTCGGAAGTAGTCATGTTTAAAAATATGGCTAAATACCCTGGTGTGGGGAGCAATGGCGGAACGGCGGCTGGCTTAGTTGGAAGCTATGACACCGTAGCTCATCGGATTGCTGAATTTAACAAAGTAGGAATTGATACTTTTATGCTGCAATTCCAGCCTTTTGTCAAAGAAATGGAGCGTTTTGCTGGGGAGATCATACCAAGAGTGCGAGCGTTAACAGTAGGAAGTGCAGCGATCGCCATGTTGGTCAGTTTTATGTGGAATTAGCTGGTCAAAAGATTACTCAAGCTTTGAAATATTTACATGAAGCCGAGTTTGATGTAGAGGTGCATTGAAATGGTAACTGGGGATTGGCAAGAACATTGAGATTAAATTGCATCTTCTCAATATATAAAAACTAACAGTAACAAAAAACACTATTCATTAATTAAATATGCGGAGAGCTAATGAGTAAATCAAAGCAATTAAAATTGGGTGCATTCATGCGTCCGGTAAGTATACATACAGGTGCTTGGCGTTATCCAGGAGCTTTGCCCGATGCTAATTTCAATTTCCCAGCACTCAAAAAATTCATCCAGAAACTAGAACAGGGCAAATTTGACGCATTTTTCATGGCTGATCATTTAGCAGTACTGAATATGCCAATTAACGCACTCAAACGTAGCCATACTGTCACCTCTTTCGAGCCTTTCACTTTACTGTCTGCCCTTGCCAGTGTCACCGAACACATCGGGCTAGTAGCTACTGCTTCTACAACTTATGACGCACCTTTTCACATTGCTCGCCGTTTTGCCTCTCTTGACCATATCAGTAGTGGTCGTGCTGGCTGGAATATTGTCACCACAGCCAATCCAGACGCAGCACTCAACTTTGGCTTAGAAGAAGAAATGGAACATGACGAACGCTACCGACGAGCAAGAGAATTCTATGATGTCGTTACAGGTCTTTGGGATTCCTTTGCTGACGATGCCTTCGTCCGGGACGTGGAAGCAGGGATTTATTTTGACCCCGACAAGCTGCACGTTTTGAATCATCAAGGAAAATATCTCTCTGTGCGGGGGCCATTGAACATCGCTAGACCTATTCAGGGCTGGCCGGTAATTGTTCAAGCGGGTGCATCCGAAGCCGGAAGGCAATTGGCAGCAGAAACTGCCGAAGTTGTGTTTGCACCTGCTGGTAATCTAGAGGCTGGCAAAGCTTTATTTGCAGACATTAAGGGACGGGCGCAAGCGATCGGACGTGACCCAGACAGCATCAAAATTCTTCCAGGTGCTTTAGTCATTGTGGGTGAAACTGTGGCAGAGGCGCGTGCCAAACGTGAACATTTGGACAGCCTAGTACATTATGAAAGTGGCATTGCTAGCCTCAATAGTGCGCTGGGCTACGACGTTTCTGGTTTTGATCCAGATAGCCCCTTACCAGAAATTCCCCAGACTAACGCCGGACGCAGTTCCCGTGAACGGGTAGTGGCACTGGCGCAACGCGAGAACTTGACTATCCGTCAGTTAGCTCAACGTATTGGCAGTTATGGCGGACTAGCTTTTGTTGGTACGCCCCAAACTATCGCCGATGAGATGGAAAAATGGCTGAACGAAGAAGGTTCTGACGGATTTAACATCATGTTTCCGTTTCTGCCTGAAGGACTGAATGATTTTGTAGACGAGGTAATCCCAGAACTCCAACGGCGTGGCATCTTTCGCAAAGAGTATGAGGGAACAACACTACGGGAAAATCTCGGACTCGCTCGCCCCGCTAACCGCTTCTTTCAACCTACACCCGCATTGACTAGCTAAATACATTTGATTGAATTGAACATCGAAATCTCTTCCTAATACTCCAATGTTCTAAAAATAGAGAGAAAAACAATGACTCAAATTGAAGAAAAAGTTATAGATTCCACCTTCAAATTTTCATCTCCGGTTACGCCTAAATCTCCTGAACTACAAGCTTTGTTTGATTTTATTGCACTGGGAGCAAGTGAGCGCGATCGCGATCGCATTCTACCTTTTGATGTGGTTGATTTAATCCGGCGTTCCCGGTTGGGTGCATTGCGAATCCCCGTTACTGAAGGTGGTGGTGGTAGCACGGCGCGGGAATTATTCGAGGTGGTGATTAAGTTAGGCGATGCTGACCCGAACGTGGCTCACATTGTGCGGAATCATTTTTCTGTCACAGAGCGAATTTTGCGTTCTCAACGCACCGAAAGAAATCGTCGCTGGCTAAAAGCTGTTGCCGATGGGGCAATTATTGGACTTGCTTCCACCGAATTGGAAGTTAAACGGGCTGGCGCTGGCCAAGTTGTGAATACAAAATTAACACCCGATGGCGACGGCTATCGTCTGAATGGGACGAAGTATTACAGCACTGGCAGCCTTTATGCAGACTTGATTTTTGTACGTGTACTAGTACCCGACGGCACTACAGCGTTCATTCTCATTCCTACTAACCGTGAGGGAATTGAGCTTGTAGATGACTGGGATGGCTTTGGGCAAAGGCTTACAGGTACAGGAACGACTAACTTCACTAATGTCCGCGTAGAGACAGAAGAAGTACTTTTTGAGACAGATACAGATAAAGATTATCTGCCATACAATATTGTCCCGCAATTATTCTTGACCGCAATCAACGCTGGTATTATTCGTAGCGTGCTGCGTGATGCCACAACCCTAGTTCATAAGCGCCCTCGGACTTTTTACCATGCCGTATCTGAGCAAGCAGCAGATGACCCCATCTTGCAGCAAACCGTCGGACAAATTTCTGCTCATGCCTTTGCGGCGGAAGCGATCGTTTTAGCCGCAGCCGATGGACTCGATCGCCTTTCTGCGGCTAAAGCCCAAAGTGAAGAAGCAGAAACGGCTGTAGCGTTAGAAACTTCTTTGAATGCAGCCAAAGCCAAATTAATTGTTGATGATTTGGCGTTACGTTCAGCCACCTTACTATTTGAAGTCGGCGGGGCTTCGACAACCAAGAAAAGCTCTAACTTTGACCGTCATTGGCGCAATGCCCGTACTTTATCCTCACATAACCCCAATCACTTTAAGGCGCGTGCAATTGGCGATTACGAGATCAATGGTAAGCCTTTGCCACAGAGAGGATTTTTTTAAGGCGTGTTTCACTACCATCCAGGCAAGATGATTGAACGAACTTTCAATTCATCTGGCTTCACATTGATTCACTGTGATGTTAACCCTCAATTGATCCCGTATTTATGCAAAACCAGAAAATTTATCTAATTGACCCAGTAATTATTCGTTTGCAACACTTAATATTAGTTTAGCTAATTGTTAGTTTATCATGCAATTGTGATCTTCAGTACAGATTTTTTGTATCAATGTGTGTAAGTTATATTTGGTGAGTAAGATTGCTACATGACTTTGTGGTAAATCTCTCACTAAACAGCATCTCTTTTGATCCCTTGTATAGCAATTAGTCAGAGTCTACAAGCAAGCTTGGTAGCTGGAGAGTATTTCATCATATTAGAGGCAGTTTAATCTACCTGTACTCTTTGCAGGAGACTAAAAATTTTGGTTCTCTCAGCACTAATCTTCGTAAAATCTTGTTTCATCTTGAAAGACCGATATGACAACAACGACTGACCTCGATTTTGCCGCACGCGAGGCGTTGCGCTTACTCGGCTCCGATCCCGAAAACTGGGTGAGCGATCGCCCAGACATTGACCACAATGTGACGATAGTAGGTGGTAGTGGCAGTGGTAGTACTTTCGCATTTGCTCTACGACGTGCTGGTATTGGTCGCGTAACAGTTATCGACGCTGCTCTTGACGAAGGCCATGCAGGTGTATGGCTGACGCGAGCGCGGATGAAAAAGCTACGCACACCAAAAAATCTGCCAGGGCCAGAACTGGGCATTCCCGCCCTGTCTTTTCAAGCTTGGTATGAGGCACGGCACGGTGTTGAGGCATACGCAGCCATTGACCGGATTCCACGAGTATTATGGGCTGAGTATCTCAGTTGGTATCGGCATTTCTTGAATATTCCAGTTAGGTATCAGACGAAGTTGGTGCGGATTGAGCCAGCAGCAGGTTTCTTTCGTCTACACCTGGAAGTGAGCGGTGTTTCGCAGATAGAAACGACACGTAAGATTATCTTCGCCAATGGTGTAGCTGGTACTGGTGGCCCAAACATACCATCTGTACTGGCATCTCTGCCGCGCAAGTTATATGCACATACCTCTGATGAAATTGATTTCCATGATTTACGTGGCAAGACTGTAGCTGTTCTGGGTGCGGCGGCTTCAGCTTTCGATGCCGCAGGAGTAGCACTGGAATCAGGTGCGAAAGAAGTACACCTGTTTGCACGACGGTCTGAAATCGCATCTTTACCTGTGATTCGTGTGCGGGGTTATCCTGGTGCTTACTATAACTATGCACAACTACCTGATGCGGCTCGTTGGTTCCAAGCTTGGCGATTTAATCAGGCTGGCTCTACACCACCGCCAGATGCAATTGAACGAGTAACTGCATTTTCTAACTTTCATCTGCACTTATCTGCACCTTGGGGAGAGGCTCATAACCAGGGCGATCGCATTGTGGCTCAGGTGAATGATAATGTTTTCGAGTTCGATTTTGCGATCGCTGGTACTGGCTACTTTGTTGACCCGACGAAGCGACCAGAACTTGCTGATTTTGCCCATCATATTGCCCTTTGGCGCGATCGCTACGAGCCACCAGCCGGTCAGCACAACGAACAACTTAGTACTTACCCTTATCTTGGTAACGCCCATGAATATCAAGAAAAAGTCCTTGGTAGTGCGCCTTACTTAAAGGATATTCATGTTTTCAATCCTGCTGGCTTCGTCAGTTTCGGTCTGCCCATTGGCGATGTACCTAGCATCAGGCGTGATGTGCCAGCAATAGTATCACGTATCAGCCACGACTTATTCTTTGCTGACTGGTCATTACACGAAGCCCGGATTACTAGTGATAACGTGGTACCAGACTTCGAGCCATCACTGTACGCAGATGCAGTATGGAAAGAGACAGCTAAGGTGGCAGTCAGCTAAATCTGCGTAGATTTTATAATTCTCAAACAGGTATAACCTATGAGCTTAAATAACCAAGTTCTAGATAAACCGCTTTCCTACGGCTTGCCATCGGTAGAGGCTAACCTCAGCTATTTGATACCGATGGCAGAAAAACCCGTCAACTACACCTATGAACCGCCACCAGGAGTTCCTCGCACTAACGGAACTTTTCAGACTTATAAACTGCCAATTTATAATGCTCGTTCTATATCAGAGAAAATCTCTCTAGATGAACAAGGTTTTGCATTTACTGCTTACAACACCAGCGTCCGCGACTTTTATGACGAGGAAGAAATACGCCAAGTTTACTATCCAGAAGCAGAGCAATTACTGAAGGAACTCACCGGTGCTTCTCAAATTGTGATATTTGATCACACCCTGCGTAATGCGGCGCAATCAAAGCCAGGTGAGAACAACATTAAAGAGCCGGCGAAGCGTGTACATAACGACTTTACCGCTAAATCTGGCTATACACGGGCGCGTTTGGAGTTAGCTGCACGAGGTATAGAAGACATTGATAGGCTATTACAACAACGGTTTGCCATTATCAATGTTTGGCGAGGCATCGCTAACACAATTCAAGAGTCACCCTTAGCAGTTTGTGATGCTCAAAGCATTGCACCATCAGACCTTGTAGCTGGAGACTTGGTGTATCGAGATCGCATTGGTGAAACCTACACAGTCACCTATAATCCAGAACACCAATGGTTCTACTTTCCGCAAATGCGAAGGGACGAGGTTCTATTTATCAAATGTTTCGACTCTGCGGAAGACGGACGCGCACGCTTTGCTGCTCACACAGCCTTTGAAGATCCCAGCAGTCCTATAGATGCACGGCCTAGAGAGAGTATAGAGTTGCGGACATTTGTTTTTTATTAAGGCGTTGCTGATTAGTGGGATGATTTTTGTCTCACGCAAAGGCGCAAAGACGCAAAGAATCAATATTCTGCTTTGTACAAAAGTCTCAATTCATCCCGCATTTATGCAACGCCTTTATTAAAGTGATGAGTGATAACTCTCGCACTAACACAAGCATAATAGTTTCATCAATCCCTACACCCTTATACCCCTACACCCTAAACCCTAAACCCGTGTTTTGGGGTGTAGTGTAAAAAACCTACACCTGTCAGACACCCTTACACCCCTTTCAAACTAGAATAATGCTGTGCAGCCTGGGAGATGTTGAATTGTAGTAGCTTTTCTTGTCCCAATGGATAGTGAATACTGGGTTTAACAGGTGATATATTCAATCTGCAAATAATCTCGCTGGCTACTGCTTTTGCTAGTAATGGCGGTACAGAGTTACCGACTTGGCGAAAACCATGCCATTTGGTGATATGAAATCTAAACCAGTCTGGATAAGAATGCAAGCGTGCGGCTTCTCGGACTGTAATACATCGGGGTGTGAATGGATGAATTGGTCTAGGAGAGGTGAAAGAACCTTTAAATTTATCTGTTCCTGCCCTTAATGTATTGCAGACACCCGATGGATGCAGTTTATGGAATCGGCTGATTGGTTCTCTTTCACCTGGGATTGTAGCTGCAAAGCGTTCGATGGTTGTCTGTGAATGCTTGGTTCTGAGGCTAGAAGAGAGAAGACGAGAATCAAATAGGCGATCGCATGAATAATCATCTGCTAAAGTACTAATACCGCGAAGTACGGCAGCGTAATTACTGGGTTTGCCATACTCGGCAATTATCCAATCTCTTGTTAACAATTCTGGGTATTGTTCTACCTCCGGTAAATCGCCAATGGCCTCCCAAACAGTGGGACAATGTGGCAGACGAGATAAATTCTTGGCTTTTGAGTTATTTGATTTAGTTGGTTTGGTAATTGGTTTGGGGTATTTGGGTAACTTGACATCTTCCCTTGCACCAATGAGAAATAATCTTTCCCTCGCCTGCGGTACTCCATAATGAGCTGCATTGAGAACTTGATAATTCTCTTCCACCTGATAACCGTGGCTTTTAAACTCATAAATCAAGGCTTGGAGGATTTGTTTATGTTCACCAAGAGTTATCCCCCGCACATTTTCCATCACAAAAAATTTCGGTTGTAACTCCAGTACTAACCGATGAAAGTGAAATACCAAGGAGTTACGGGGGTCATCAAAAATTCGCTTACCCATGAGGGAAAAACCTTGGCAGGGCGAGCCGCAAATAATGACATCAATGTCCTGATTATTAATTTTGGAGCGATCGCGTATCTCTTTTCCTGTCGTCTCTTCTACACTTTGGCACAAAACTGAGCAAAAAGGAAAGTTATACTCATGTACTGCACAGTGAATGGGGTCAATTTCCACCGCCGCCAACACATCAAAACCAGCTTGTTCAAAACCAAGAGTCATCCCCCCTGCACCTGCAAACAAATCTACGGCGATGGGTCTTCGTCGCCTATTGTTGCGTTTTAATTCCTGGGTGCTGGAACTCATTGATGATGCAGACGCTAAGAAACAAACTGTAATACGGATTGTTGAACCAGCGATGAATCAAACTATGCTGAGGAAAATTAAAATTAGTATATTCTATAACAAGATGAATCTGTAAATCATCGTGATTTATCTGTAACTGTTGTGACTCAGTGCTTTTGACTCAAGATTTCAGGACTGTTTTGGCAATTCCCGAAGAATTAGCATAGTATTACGCAACGCTATTTTAACTATCTCTATGGTTATTAGTCCTTTGACATTAAACCTAGACACCGTTCACCTCACAGACGAACAGTTTTATCAACTATGTCAAAATAACAGTGAATGGAAATTTGAACGCACTCCCACTGGAGAACTGATTATTATGCCCCCCGTTGGCGGTGAAAGCGGTAATCGAGAAGCAGATTTAATGATTGATTTGGGTATCTGGAATCGTCAAACGGGACTCGGTTATACTTTCAGTTCTTCTACCATATTTAAATTACCCAATGGTGCAGACCGTTCTCCTGATGCAGCGTGGATTCGTCGGGAACGTTGGGAAGCACTCACTCTAGAACAAAGACGTAAATTTCCCCCCATTGCACCAGATTTTGTCATTGAATTAAGGTCAGCAACAGACGATTTGGAAAAGCTGCGCCAAAAAATGCGGGAATATATAGATGCAGGGGTGCAGCTAGGATGGTTAATTAATCCTCAACAGCAGCAAGTAGAAATATATCGTCAAAGCCAAAACGTAGAAATGCAGAACCTACCCACAGAATTATCGGGTGAAAATATATTGCCAGGATTTAAGTTGAGTCTACCTAGTTATGACAATTCGTAATAGGCTATGTCTGGTATAAATTTGAGAAACCCAGTATTCATACTATATTGACCCTTCCTAACAAGAGGGGAATGAGAGGTGATAATAGTTATTGAACTAGTAAAGGTAACTTTTATATGTCGTATAAAGTTAGCATTGTTATTGAAAAAGATGAATATGGATATTATGCTTATTGTCCTGAACTTCCCGGTTGTCAATCTCAAGGTGATTCCCTAGAAGAAGTACAGGTAAATATTAAAGAAGCAGTTGAACTTTATATAGAAACCTTGTCAAATTCAGAAAAACAGGCGCTTCAGAACAAGGAAATCTTCACAATAACCTTGGAGGTAAAAGTTGCCTAAGCTGCCACGTTTGACTGCAACAGAAGCTGAAAAACTTTTATTAGATGCAGGTTTTATTCAAATTAGAGGTAAAGGAAGTCACAGGATTTTTTTTCGAGAAGAAGTGAGAGTAGTGATTCCTTTTCATTCAGGGAAAATATTGCACCCAAAAATAGTGAAACAGGTTATACAAGCCATTGACCTTTTTTGAATTTTGAATTGGAGCGTAAAGCCTGCACCAAGGCTTAATGTGCAACGTCTTGTAGAGAAGCAACTTGATCCTGCACACTCTAAAGCATCTGCAAAATTTCTTGAGCTGCGCGATCGCATACTCCTAGTTCTCCCAAACATTGGCGCATTTCGTGATAGTCTGCCAAGGTTTGCGCTCGACGCTCGCAATTAAGCAATAATTCCATCGATGCTTGAGTAATATTCTCTGGGGTTGCTTGTTCTTGTAACAACTCCGGCACAATTGGTTTCATCACCACTAAATTAGGTGGGGAGGCGAAGGGAATAGAACCTTTCAGGATTTTCCGCGCAATCCAAACAGTAACAGGACTTAAACGGTAAACTACAACTTGCGGCACGTTTAACAATGCCAGTTCTAAATTAACTGTACCTGATTTGGTAATAGCAATATCAGCCGCCGCAAATACTTCTTTTTGTTGACCAGATACGACTGTAGCCCGTAAACCATAACCCTTGATGGCTGCTTCGATTGGTTCTCTGTAAACTTCCAACGACAGGGGAATCCAAAAATGAGCTTCTGGTAATTTAGCTTGAATAGTTTGGGCAGCTTGGAAAATTATCGGTAGTAGATATTTTAACTCTTGCCGACGGGAAGCTGGCAAAAGAGCGATCGCTTTTTTTTCTGGTGTAATGCCTAACTTAGCACGGGCCTCTTCTCTGCTAGGAACATCCTGCATCCTATCAAGTAAAGGATGTCCTACCCAGGTAACATTTGCACCGTTGTGACTAAAATAACGAGCTTCTTCCGGGAAAATAGCTAATAACTTATCTGTAAAACCAACTATTCGGGATGTATTCCGCAAACTCATCGACCAAACCCACTCTTGTGGTGCTATGTAATACACCACAGGCACATTTGGTAAATGTTTCTGCATATAAGTGCCGACACCGAGATTCGGCCCCATGTAATCAATCAGGACTACCAAGTCTGGGGGATTTTGTTTTAAATAGGCGATCGCTCGTCGCTGTACTATCAAAGTAGGCAAAACATAGGGCAGAGACTCAAAAATCCCCATTGAACCAATACCACTGGTATTGCCTAAAATAGTTGCCCCAGCCGCCGCCATTTTGTCGCCACCTAAGGCTACAATCTCTAACTCCATCCCCATAGCCACAGCCTGACGCTTCAAGGCCGCAATCAACAGCGCCCCTTGCAAATCGCCAGAAACTTCGCCAGTGCTAATAAATATACGCATTTTAATACTAGGGATTAGGGATTGGGGATTGGGGACTGGGGAAGGGGGAAAATCTTTGAGTAGGTTCTCTCCTCTGCCCCTCTGCTCCTCTGCCCCTCTGCTTCCCTGCCTCCTACCTCCTGCCTATGATTCATCACTCCCAACCGATTTTCCTCTGCCGGGAATTAAGCCCCTTCTGCCTGGCATTTGCGACAGTAATAGGAAGCGGCGCAGGTGTTGTAAGTGTTCTGTATCACCTAAGGTTTCTAATTCTTCTAATGCTTCTTTAAATAGCAAATTAGAACGGTAAAGGATACGGAAGGCTTTTTTGAGCAGTTGCAAGTCGCTGGCTTCCATCCCAGAGCGCTTGAGTCCTACCAGATTCAGAGTTCTAATTCTGCCTGGGTTGCCTTCTACCAACATATATGGCGGTACATCACGGTCAATTCGTGCCATTCCACCTACCATTGCTTGTCTACCAATATGTACGAATTGGTGGACACCTAAAACCCCGCTTAATCTAGCCCGTGATTCGATGTGGACATGACCAGCCAAAGCGACGGAGTTGGCTATAACTACGGAGTCTTCAATCACACAGTTATGAGCTACATGGGTGTAAGCCATTAGCAAATTATTATTGCCAATAATTGTGGCTTCTCCTGCCCCAGTCGCCCGGTTAATGGTGACATATTCCCGAATTAAGTTATTATCACCAATTTTGACCCAGGTTGGTTCTCCCACAAACTTGAGATCCTGGGGTTCCATGCCGATAGCTGCACCTGTAAAAATCTGATTTCGCGCGCCAATCTCACAAGGCCCTTCTATCACAGCATGAGCGCCAATAATTGTTTCCGGGCCGACTTTGACGTGCGCTCCAATCACAGCATAAGCACCGACTTGCACTGTTGGGTGCAGTTCCGAATTTGGATGAATTACAGCAGTTGGATGAATAAGCGTCTTCAAGGGTGAATCTCCAGAACTGTCTTGAGGAGCCAGTGCTTTGCTTTGGTTATCAAAGTTTCAGCCTCTGGCGTTGCTGAGTATGTAAATGGTCAGTGACCAAAAGTGTCGGGCGAAGCAAGTTGAGTGTGTGAGCGGCGAAAATCAAGAAATTATAAGATGCTCTTGTGGCAATTTTTTTTTACTGATATCCTGTTTCAGGATTGAGCAAAGGTACTTCACGGTTGTACCCATACCACGAAAGCTAGTTGTTAGTTGATCAGCGAAAACATTAATTCGCCTTCAGCTGCTAGTTGACCGTCAACTTCGGCACGGGCTTGCATTTTACCGAAACGACGTTGTTTAATCCATAACAGTTCCACTGTCATTACCAGTTGGTCTCCTGGTACTACTTGACGGCGGAAGCGGACTTTATCGATACCCGCGAATACAAATAAACCACCTTCCAAGTTTGGTAGTTGCGTCATCACAATACCACCTACTTGGGCCATTGCTTCAACAATTAGCACCCCTGGCATCAGTGGTCTATCTGGGAAATGACCAGTGAAATGTGGCTCGTTAATAGTGACATTTTTAATACCTACTGCCTGTTTTCCTGGTGTGTAGTCAATAATTTTGTCTACCAGCAAGAATGGGTAGCGGTGGGGTAATAATTTCTGAATTTCTTCAGATGTAAAAGTCGTTTTAATTCCGGGTGGTGTCGTCGCCTCATTAGTGGCGGGTTGTTCTGTAGATGTGGGTGCTTTCACTTCAGAGAGGGTTGACATGGGCAAGGTGGTTAATTTGTAATCTTGGCATGAATGTAGGTACGTCTAACAAGGAATTTTAGCTCTAAGCCGAAATTTAGTTACTCAAGGCTAAAATTCGCTGTGCCAGTTGAATGTGTAAATTATGGCTGGCTTTATACGCTAGGAAATGAGCACGGGGAAAATATCCCAGTAAACTTAAATCTCCTACTAGATCCAAGATTTTATGACGTACTGGCTCATTTGCAAATCTTAATGGTGGATTTACCCAGCCATCGGGGCCACAAACAAGGGCATTATCCAAGCTACCACCTTTGATTAACCCAGATTTTTGTAAATATTCGATTTGATGCAATAAACCAAAAGTGCGAGCAGGGGCGACTTCCTTGGCAAAGCTAGTATCTGACTCAGTAGTTAGTGACCAACTGTACCATTGGTTACCAATGGCTGGTAAGTCAAAGTCAATACCATAGCTAAAGCGGGTTTCGGATGCCGGGATAGCAGCTACAAAAGCATCGTCTTGATGAATCCAAATTGGTTGTTGAATATCCCCGGAAACTGTGTTATCTGTAACTGCTTGGGCTACTAAGCCAACTTCAGCAATGCTTGTTACCCATTCCTGGGCCGAACCATCTAAAAGCGGGACTTCTGAACCATCAATTTCAATACGGGCGTTATTTACACCCATCCCCGCCAGGGCTGCTAATAAATGCTCGACTGTACGGACAGCTGCTTCACCTTTCCCCAACTGAGTGGAGAGGACGGTTTGACTCACCGCCGCCACTTGGGCGGGAATAATTGGAGAGTCTGGCAAATCCACCCGCACGAAGTAACGACCACTACCCGCATCAGCAGGTAGTATGCGTACATGGGTACTGACACCACTATGCAGCCCTACTCCAGTATGAGCGATCGCCTCTGCTAGAGTGTGCTGTTTCATAGGAATACAGTCAGTATATAGAGATTTTTGTGATTCATATTCATCTTTGGTAAACACCCTGAAAATCCACAGTCCATAATCCCTAGTCTTTAAGTCTTGACCATTGACCAACCTAAAACCTTTCTCCAATACCGAAATTGATGCGGCTATCACCGTCATCGTTGATACCATAGTCAATACGAATTGGTCCCAATGGTGATTGCACGCGCACACCAAGACCATAACCGTAGCCGCTACCGCTTTTGTTCAGCACTTCAGCAGTTCTGGTACTGCTTCCCAAGTCGCTACCAACGTCAAAAAATAAAGCGCCACTAACTACAGAGAAAACAGGAAAACGATACTCAACAGATGCTTGCACAAAGCTGCGTCCGCTACCTAAAGCACCTTCTTCATAACCACGTACTGAGTTACTACCACCAAGGGTAAAGGCTTCATAGGGGGGCAAATCACCAAGGACTGTGCCACCCTGAATGTTAAAGGCTATGGTTTCCGGCCCCTTACTAAAACCTGTGAATTTAACGGGGAGATATTGACTGTAGCTACCCCGGAACCGAGTGAGGAAAATATTACCTGAGCCTACTGGTACTGATTGATCTACGCCGAAACGTAAGAAAGAACCGCTAGTAGGTTGCAAGGGATTGTTGCGGAGGTCGCGCTGTGCGCCTAGTTGCACTAATAATAAGTCATCTTCTCCCGTCCCTGAAAAGCTGAGGGGAACGAGTTCACTGGTACGGTTGCCATTATCGTCGAATACAGCACCTTCTTTTCTCAAGTTGCCGTCAGCATCACGGGTACTAACTCGCTGATACTGCAAGCCTGCTGAGGCTGTCCATTCTGCTCTTTCAAAGGGATTAGCTGATAGAGGGCGGGTGAAAGTAACACCACCACCTAGACGAGTGACACGAGGACGGTCTTGCTCGTCTGTATCATTAGGATTACCAGGGTCAAATGTTCTAATATCTTCATCCTTCCCGTCGAAAATCAAGGAGATGGAACGACGGCGGAAAATATTCGCTGTGTAAGAGGTGCGGTAAGGATCACCCCCAATCCAAGGGTCTGTGAACCGGAGGTCAAACAACAATTCTCGTTCGCCAAGTTGTACTTCTGCGCCTAGTTTTTGGTTTCTGCCGTTAAGGTTTTGCTGTTGATAGCTGACTGTACCAAACAACCCACTAGAAGAACTGATACCAGCACCAGCAGCAATTGAACCACTGCTACGTTCTACCACATTTACCACCACATTCACCTTGGTGGGGTCTGTACCGGGGTCAAGGGAAACATTGACATCTTCAAACAATCCTGTCCCAAATACCCGTTGTAGGTCTTTCTGGACGGTGTTGCGGTTGAATACCTGTCCTGGTTTCAATTCCACTTCTCGCGTGATGATATAGTCCTGTGTCCGTCCCCGAATTGGTTGTCCTTGTTCGTTGACATCCTGTCCTTCTTTGTTGCGAAAGCGGACGCTAATATTCTCAACAACTCCTTCAGCTACTTGCAGGGTGACAACTCCATTTTCGGAAACTTGGGGCGCGCCTACAACATTGGCGAGAACATAACCTTGGTCTTGATAACGTTTGGTTAATTCTTTAATCCCTTCTTGTAAATCCCGCAAGTTGAGAATTTTGCCATACTGGGGGCGGAAAATTTCATCAGCAGTAGCCTGGGGTAGGACTGAGGGAACGTTAGTACCAGGGTTGGCTTGAATTTCTACTTTGCTTAAGACGGGGTTGGGCTGGACGATAAAGCTGACTCGCACCCCTAATGGTGTGTCTTCTGGTGATGCTTGGACGTTGGAGAAAAAGCCTGTGCCAAAGATGGCGTTAATATCTTCTTGTAACTGGGAACGGGTGGTTGTCCGTCCTGGTTGAGTGCGAATTACGTTGTAAACTTGGGCTTCTAATTCGGGAGTTAGTTGTCCTGATTGCGGTCTCACGAGGACTTCTGAAACTAATACACGGGGTTCTGTGGTTTCAGGTGTGGCGTTAGGAGTGTTGAAATTTTCCGTCCCTGGAGTAGTTTCTGGGGCTGGGGCTGGTTCCTCGGTGCTTGGGGGGGCTACTTCTGGTTGGGGTGCAGGTTGTTCTGGGGCTTGTACAAGTTGCTTGGCTGTTGTCGCTCCGGTTTCGAGGGGGTTAGGAACTGGGGAGGGTAAATTGGCTTTTTTCTGTGGTGATGGTGATGAGCTAACACCTGATGTCAGCGATCGCCCATAATTACCATAATTTATTGTCTGATACTGACTCCTAAAAACAGCGCTCGATGTTGGTTTGCCAATTTCTACAGGCGCTATCTTACTGGCGGAGTTGCTCTCTTGCATGGGCGGATTTGTAGCCACTAAAGTCTCTACAGTGGGTACAATCACATCTTTTTTCGTCGTTGCTGCGGATTTATTTGACTTATCTGTCGATAATTCCCCTGATGGGGATTGTATATCTGCCAGCGCCTTGACAGTTGTGAAATTCTCCGGGGATTCTAAACTCACATTTTGTTCTGACTGCTGATTTGTCGCTGGGGCGATCGCCTCTAATGTCTGTTCTGAATTTGTAGGAGTTTGGGCATTTGCAGTTAAAGAACTACTTAAAGGTGCTGTGATTGCTACAGCCGCCACCAATACAGGAGATAAACGCATCGTCTTTAATTCCTTTCTTCCTCTTCACATCCACACACCAATACCAGGCAATTGCTTATGCCAAAGGTAAAATAACAAATATTAGGACTTACGCACCCAAGTTATCTGTTGAAAACGGGTGTAAGGGTCTAAGGGTATGGAGGTGCAAGGGTTCCGAAGATTTATACCCTTGCCTATACTCCTACATCCTTGTCTAAACCCTCGATTTTTCGTTTTCATGCGTAAGCCCCAAAATATACTTGTTTGTTTTGCAATAATCAAAAATTATTTCTGATACATCTAATTTTTAATTTCTACTGCTGTTAGTACTCTTTGTAAAACCTCCTGATAAGCATCTTCTACATTTCCCAAGTCGCGCCGGAAACGGTCTTTATCCATAACCCGGCGATTGGGGTCGGCTTCTGTTGTATTCCACAAACGGCAAGTATCAGGGCTAATTTCATCAGCTAAGAGTATTTGCTGTTGTGAGTCCAAACCGAATTCTAGTTTGAAGTCTACTAGGGTGATACCGCAATTCTGCCAGAAGTTTTTGAGGAAATCGTTTATTTGCAATGCTAGATGAGTAATTTCCTCTACTTGTTCCGCCGTGGCTAGTTCCATTAACAGCAGGCGATCGCGTGTTAATAGTGGATCTCCTAACTGATCGTTTTTATAATAAAACTCGACTAGGGGCTGTTTTAAGACTGTACCTAGCTCTATACCTGTTTGCTGAGATAAACTACCAGCAGCGATATTACGTATTACTACTTCTATCGGTATAATTTTGACGGCTTTTACCCGCATTTGGTTGGGGGTAGGGCTATCAATAAAGTGCGTCTTGATCCCAGATGCTTCCAACTGCTGAAAAAGCTGGCTGGAAATACTACAGTTGATTCTGCCTTTGCCAATGATACTGCCGCGCTTTTGTGCGTTGAAGGCAGTGGCATCATCTTTAAAATCAGCCAGCAAGACTTCTGGCTCGTCGGTAGTATAGAGAATTTTAGCTTTGCCTTCGTATAGCTTGGAATGAACAGACATGGTGGGAGGTAAAGTTTGAGCGATGAGCAGCTTTTGTCCTTTCGGGCTTCACCATTTTATCTTTAGTTATTCACGATTAGCTATTCGTCTGTAGTCAGTGAGGCAATTTTGGGTGGGGAATATGGCAGAAAATCTATGCTGCACCTGACAACGGGGCAAAATAGCTGATGATAAGTTAAGACCTTTAACCTGAGAAATATGGCAAAATTAAGAGAAATATTCATGTTAGATGGGTGTGATGTCCTATTGGCTCTATCTATCCCCTGATATGGCGATTCTCACCTAAGTTAGGGATTGCCACATCACTATGACGAACTGAATTCTTACCTCAAGCAGAAGCAATACTTCTTGATTGGCGATATCTTTCGAGAGTAAGCTAATGCACACCTAAACTGCATAACTACTAATCAGGGCTGTTACCGTTGATAGACCTCATAATGGACTGTGCAAATTAAAGGCAGCATAGCTTAGTGTGTACTTTTTTACATCAATGTTCAGATTGGACCAACACCAAGAATAATTTTTGTAACTATTAAATTTTTGTATTTAGCTGCAAGTATACATTGATACTTTTAATCGAGATGTAAATAAGATAAATGAAATAAAGCCTTCTATTATCTGAGGTTTTAAACTCGTCGCAAAAATAGCTAACTAGCTCGAATTTCGTAAAAATGTAACCAGCAACACATAAAAATCTCAAAAGTATTTTAAATAGACAAATATTATTTATTGGAGAAGATGAAATAAATTAACTAACTATTGGTCGTCGTACTGTATTTCTACGGAATTCCAGTGGAGAGGCCTACTAGAGATTTATCTTTAGATGTTAAACATAAAGGAGTTAAATAAAATGGGGAAAAGCATAATGAGCAAAGACAATTTTCTCTATCCTCGTGGCCGTTATTACGGGCAAGTAAAGCCAGAAAATTTAGTTTTCAACGCTAATTTACAGGAATTTGCCCAGAAAGTAAGTTATATTTGCAACTTGGAGACAGGAGGGAAGTTGTCGCCAGACGAAGCTTACGACCAAATAAAAGCTTTGTGGAAACACTTAAAACGCACCAGAAAACAACTACAAATCGGCGAAAATCCATTTCAAAATGGAGATGATAACTCTGAAAGTGCTGGACAATGAGAGAGGGGAATCAATTCAAAATTCAAAATTCAAAATACCCTACGGGTTCTCCGCAGGAGTACAAAATTAACTCTAACACCCTGTTCATCACTCAATACTTAGCAATCCTACTTTGTGAAAATTGTCCATACGCCGTCCCATTGAGGAGGTGGTGGAGTGTGCTGATAATTGTAGGCGCGTTCTAGGTGAATATTGACGGCTTGGTCTGTGGGTCGAATATGTTTAGCTGAGTTAAAACAAGCGATCGCCTGTGTAAAATCGCGGGATAAGTAGGCAGTCCGACCATTATGATAGTGAAAGAGGAACTCTTGGGTGTTGTCATCTAAGGGAGTACTGCGATCGCTAATTAATTCGTAGATATTTACAGCTTGGTGTTTCCCTTTGACTCGAATTTTATCTAACTGACGTACCCAAATGCGATCGCTGCATAATTGGTAAGTAAATTCGCTGAGAATAATATCACAACCATATTCTTTGGTAACAGCTTCCAAGCGGGAACTTAAATTTACACCATCACCAATGACAGTGTAATCCATGCGTTTGTGAGAACCGATATTGCCGGAAACTACTTCTCCAGAACTAATACCAATACCAATTTTGATTTGTGGTTGTGCCTGAATGATGCGTCGTTGGTTGAATTCCTTCAGGCGTTGGCGCATATCTAAGGCTGACTGTACGGCTTGCCAAGCATGATTTTCTGTGAGTGGTAATGGCGCGCCAAAAACAGCCATTAAAGCATCGCCGATAAATTTATCCAATGTGCCTTCATAGTTGAAAACTGCTTCAACCATTGTTTCAAAATATTGGTTCAGGAGTGATACCACTTCAGCCGCACCTAGATTTTCGGTAAGTGTGGTGTAGCCTCGGATATCTGAAAACAAAACAGTCACCTCCTTGCGTTCACCGACCATTAAAGCATCTTCCCCTAAAGCCATTACTTGTTCAGCGACATGGGGTGTAAGGTAGCGATACATAGTAGTTTTGAGGCGCTTCTCTTGACTAATATCTTCCAAAACCACCAAACCGCCACGAACGCCGCCTTCTGGGTTCGTTAAGGGATTAACGGTGAGATTAATGCTGCGTTCGAGGATTTGTAACTTTTCCGGGGTGATAAACTGCGACTGGGGGGTTTGGGGTAAATTCCAGGGAAGAAAAATATCTGGGTTGGTGCGATCGCGTACTGTCAAAATAGAGTAGTCTTGAGTTTCATGCAAAACCCGACTTTCAGACATTTGTAATTGATAAATTCCCACCGTCAAACTTTGTTCTGGCACATAATGTTTAGCACCACTTTTTAAACTATCTTCTAAGCGCATCTGCAAATTTTCAATTGGCACAATTTCCCAAACTACGCGACCAATTAAGTTTTGTTCCCACAGCAGCTTATTACTTTTATGATGAGCATCAGCTAAAGGACAGCCCAGTAATTCCAAGGCTGCATCATTAATTGTGACAATTCTCCCAGCCATATCTGTAGAAATTACAGCATCTGACAAGCTTTGTAAAATGTCTTTTTGATATTGTTTTTCTAGTAATACATTTTCAAATAAACGAGCATTTTCTAAAGCAACTCCGGCTTGAATATTAAAAGCCCGCATAAACTCTTCATCAGAAGCAGTAAAACTTCCTTGTTGCTTATTAATTAACTGTGTTACTCCTATCAACTCATTGGCTGAATTAAAGACTGGCAAACACAAAATATTTCTGGTCAAATAACCTGTTTTTCTGTCTGTTGTGGGATCAAAACGGGGGTCTTTATAAGCATCAGCGATATTTAGCGCATCCCCTGTAGATGCTACATAACCAGCAATACCACGGTTAGAGGGAATCCGAATTTCTATTAACTGTGTGGTATCTGCTGCTACTGCTACTTTAGTCCAGAGTTCACCCATTTCTTTGCGATACAGAAATAATGTGCTGCGGTCTGCCTGCATCAAAATTCGGGCTTGTTCCATCACTATTTGCAAAGTAGCTTCTAAATCTAAACTTTGCCCTAGTGTTTGAGTAGCGCGTAAAAGTGCTGTGACTCCCCGTTGATTGCGAGCTGCAACATAAAAAGATTGACAGGTTTCTAAAATAATCCCAATAGAAGCAGCAAAATCACGGAAAGATTCTTCATCATCACGATTGAAGGGTATATTTCCTGTCTTATTTGCTAATTGTACTACTGCGACAATTTGATCTTTACTGCTAAGGACAGGCATACATAAAATATTATTAATTTTATAGCCCATTTGTTTCTCTAATTCTGGGCTAAACAAAGGATGGGTAGAAGTTTCAGAGATATTTAAATATTGACCTGTGCTAGCAACATGACCAGGAATTCCCACGGTAATGGGAGTACGAATTTCTAAAAATTTTTGCCCATTATCTTGAGGAACTTTTGACCACAGTTGACATTTATCATAATCAACTAAAAAAATAGCTGTGTGTTCTGCTTGCAGAATTTGACCGATTTTCAGTGTAATTGCTTCTAACACTTTTTCCAGCATATTCTCCAGAGCTTCATTGTTAATGAGTTCAATTGCTCTGAGAAACTGTTGAAATTCGGCAGTGATAAAGTCTAGCAGGCAAACAAATTCGTTAACAGAAAGGTCTTTGACCCGACGCAATAAAGCGTGGGTACGATTAACTTGAGTCAGTTCTGTTAACGAAGCCAAAACGCTACCAGGATTGGGAAGAGTCATTAGTTATTGGTCAGTTGTCCGTTGTCCGTTGTCCGTTGTCCGTTGCTAATAGTTTTCTTTTCCTCTGCTTTCTTCAACTTACTTTTGCTAATTTTTCTGTAATCAACACTTTTTGGTAATAATCTTGTAGCTGACGTGTAGCAGCTGCCCATCCCCACCTTTCAGCTTCTCGACGAGCATTTTGACGGATGGTATCACGTTCTTGGGCGTTTTCTAAAAGGCGAACGGTTGCATTAATGGCATCTTGAATATCGGCTTTTGGGTTGAAAAGATAACCATTTACCCCATCTGTGACTATATCAGGAATACCGCCGGAACAGGCTGCGACTACTGGACAGCCAGCCGCCATTGCTTCTAGTAATACTAAACCGAGGGTTTCTGTGCGAGAGGGAAAGATAAAGGCATCGGCGCTGGCGAAAGCCGCACCTAATTCACGTCCTGTGAGATAACCGACGAAATGAGTATTTGTACCGGAGAAGTGTTTTTCTAATGCTTGGCGGTGGGGGCCATCTCCCACCAGGGCTAATCTCGCTTGGGGAATTGCTTCTAGGATGGGTTTGATGCGCTCAATTTCTTTTTCGGCAGAAAGACGACCTACATACAATAATAGGGGGTTTTCTGGGTGGTTTTGTGAGAGGTGCGATCGCATCTCTAAGCTGGCTAAATCAGGGTGAAATAATTCTGTGTCTACTCCTCTTTGCCATAAATCCACTCGTTCGATACCGTGTCCTGATAGTTCTGCCACCATCGCGGTGGAAGTACAAAGATTTAAGGTGGCTTGATTGTGCGCTCCTTTTAGCAGTTCCCACAGCAACCCTTCCAACATTCCTAAACCATAATGTTGGAGATATTTGGGTAGATGAGTATGGTAAGAAGCTACTAAGGGAATTTTTTGGACTTTACTGTAAAAAATTCCTGACAAACCTAAAACTGCCGGATTCACAACATGAATAATATCTGGTTGAAACTCTTCTAAGGCGTAACCAATAGCTGGGCGAGGAAGTGCCATTTTTAACTCTGGATACAGAGGCAAGGGAAAGCCGCTAACGCCGTAAACTTTCGCTCCTTTGTGTTCAGTAACTCCCCCATCAGGGGCAATCACTAAAACTTCATTTCCCAGACGTTGTAGATGATCAACGGTGTGGCGCAAGCGTGTCACAATACCGTCAACCTTAGGCAAAAAAGTTTCGGTGAATAAGGCAATTCTCATACAAAACTATGCAGTAACGGGAGATAGTCCCAACTTCTGTTGAATTTCGATATCTACAACAGAGTAAACTGTCTTCCGTAGTCTAATCAATTCTGTACAGCCAGATTTAATTTTTTTTCGGGCGGGTGTCCAGCAAGATGACAGGGATGGAACTATTTTCTAAGACAGTTTGGGAGACTGAGCCAATCAGTACTTTCTCCCAAGGTTGATGCCCCCGTTTTCCCATCACAATTGCCGTTGCATTATATGTCTCGGCAATGCGAAGAATTTCTTCGGGAACAGCACCAGTAATAGTGAGGAATTTATATCTAATATCGGATAATAGCTGTTTTGCTTGTGCTTGTATTTGTTCAACATCTTGCTGATTCGAGGTATTGACTACGTGTAACACGATCGCCTCACCGTTACTGCGTCGTGCTAAATCTGCAACTTTGGTTAAAACCTCTATGGCTAAACTTGATGTATCTACTGCTGCTAGCAATAAAGTACGTGTAGCTATTGTCACTTTTGTCGGGTCAACTTCTCCTCTCCTTAACAATTTGGGTGCAAAGACAGTTGTTGCCCAAGCGCCCAAGGGTGCAGTAATGAGAATTGACAGGACGGCGATCGCTAAAATTATCTCTCCTCCCGCAATACCTTGGGCTAGGGGAATTGCCCCAATAGCGGCTTGCACTGTGGCTTTAGCTGAGTTTCCTGGTAGCAGAAACAGTCTTTCGTGCCAGTTCCAGTTACTCTTAAATCTCAAACGAGTCAAACTAATTCCTAAATACCCTAAAATTATCCCTCATTTAGAGAAAATTTCACGTTTTAAAACACAAAATATTCCCTAAATCTCTGCGCTTCTAACCTGAAATTTCCACCTTGGCGGTATGCGTTTAAATAACTATTAATTAATTCTAAAATAGTATTAAGCAATACAGTAATTCCAAAATGATATTGAATAATTAACACGATATTATTGCCACTTGAGACGGAAAACCGTACTCATGTTGGAGCGCAATTTCTACCTGATAAATCCCTGTTTAGATAGATACAATCAAAGTGCAACTAAAGTAATCTTGTTGTCTAGATAAAGATTAAAAAAATCAATACAGCATTAGCAGGAGAGCGCAAATATGGGAAATCAATTTAAAACGCTTGCTTTGCTTGCTGCCCTCAGTGGCTTACTAATTGCTATCAGTTATTGGGTAATTGGCGGTAGTAGCGGCTTGATTATTGGCATTGGCTTGGCGGCAGTGACAAATCTGCTTTCATGGTATCAATCAGATAAGATTGCCTTGGCAGTTTACCGCGCCCAACCTGTGAGTGAAAGTCAAGCGCCAAGACTTTATCGTATGGTGCAAAGATTATCACAACGCGCTAATATTCCCATGCCAGGAGTGTATATTGTTCCAGGTCAAACTGCTAATGCTTTTGCGACAGGAAGAGATCCAGAACACGCGGCGGTGGCTGTCACCGAAGGTATTTTAAATATATTGCCAGAAGATGAATTAGAAGCGGTCATTGCCCACGAACTTACACATATTATTAACCGCGACACGTTAACACAAGCTGTAGCCGCTACTGTTGCCGGTGCTATCTCTTTCTTGGCGCAAATGGTGAGTTATAGCTTATGGTTCGGCGGAATAGGTGGACGAGATAACGAAAGAGGCGGAAATCCTTTAGGTGTTTTGTTAACTGTTGTGCTTGCACCGATAGCAGCTACTATCATTCAGCTAGCTATATCCCGCACTAGAGAATTTTCTGCTGATGCTGGTTCTGCCAGATTAACAGGTAATCCCCGCGCCCTAGCCCGCGCATTACAAAGACTAGAAGCCGCAGCGCGACAAATACCTTTAAATGCTAACCCAGCTTTTGAGCCGCTATTAATTATCAACTCCATTTCTGGACAGTTTTTAGGTAACTTATTTTCCAGCCATCCATCCACCGAAGCAAGAGTTCAAGCACTGCTGAAGTTAGAAAAACAACTGCCGACAATAGCTTAGGTAGTAGATAACTATCGACTGTTAACTCATGACTCCAAGGATATTTCAACTATGAATGCTGACAACATCGAAATTATCGAATCTGTCGAAATTGTTGAATCTACCGTGGTGGTAGAAATTAGTCCTCAAACTGATGAAATAGTGGAAGCGGAAATGGCTGGCGAAACTGACGAAGTAAAGCGCGAAACTAAAGCGCTGATTGAAGCACTCAGAAGACGCGCGCAAGCTGAAGCTGAATCAGCAGGAACTTTCACCCGCGAAACTTACTTAAACGCTGTTCGGAAGATACGAGAAAATCTTGATAGGGAAAGAATTATGGATCGCAGCGATCGCTTAGAATACTTTTGGGCTGTTTTGAAGGACGAAACCGAAAAAAATTGGCACTTAATGATGAAAGATTTTGTAGATTTTAGTGTCCGTCTACAAAATGCCGCCAAAGCTGCCTGGGAAGCCTTCAATGCCCCTCGCCATCAAGGTTAGACATATTAAATTACCACAAAACCCTACCTTATTTTGCTATCAGCTAAAACGAGGTAGGGTTTCGCACTTCAATACTTTTCTAAGCTATAGCCCTCAGTCTTTCTCGCCGACAAAAAAAATTTAAATTGTTTTATTAAATAACTGTACCGGCTTACTTTGCAATTGAGAAGCAATTGGTTGTACTCGTTCCACCACACTAATCATGTATTTGTAATTTGGGATTGGTGCATTGGGTATATAGCCAATCTCTTGAGCCGAAGTTGAAGGAAACTCACTCATAACTTTGCGAATGAATTCTTGGCGTTTGCTTTCTATAGTTGATTCCATCAACACAACACCAGGTGGAACATAGTGTGGATCTGTGTAGAGGACACGAAATTTAGTTCCTGGGAATTTTGATCTATAAAGATTAAATTCTGCCATAGAAACAGCACCAGCTGCTACTTTTCCTTCAGCTACCCATTCCATAATAGTTCTTGGTGTAGGTGCAGACAAAATTTCCGCCAGCGTTAAACCATATAGATTATAAAGAGGTAAATAATATCCTGTAGCTGACCCTAATTGTCCTAAAGCTACTGTTTTACGCTGTAAATCTTGTAAATCACGGATGTTGCTGTCCTCGCGGGTAATGAAAACGCAACGCAAATTATTTACACCAATTAAAGGGAATAGAGGAATATATTGATAGCGGGAAATTGCTATCGCTGCTATGCCTGGCGGAGCAAATACTAATGACCAGGCACGAGATTCCAGGCGTTCAATCGCTTTATTTTCATTAAAAGTAGGTTCTAAAGTAATCTTAGCTTTTGTTCTTTCTCCTAAATAACGCTTAAATCCAGCATACTGATTGATTATTTTCTCTCCACCATCATAGTTAATTACACCAATAGTTAATAAACCATTAGATTGCTTTTGAGATGTACAGGCATTAACTATTAGGAAAATTGATTGTCCAAAAAAAAACGCCGTGAAAATTTACTAGACATTACTAATTTTAATTAATAAACTATCTTGCTTTTATAAGCTATCTTCGCTAAAGTATTTTACTACAATCCCTGATAAAGCTTTATCTAAAAAATTTACACTAATGTTAAAAAAAATAAAGATCGGTACAAAATTCAACTTACTATTAACTATTGTTTTTGTCATTAGCATTGTAGTAAGTGGGGCTGCTTTATCCAGCATACTCCAGAATCGGGCGCAAACAGAAGTAATTTCTAAAGCTTTGGTTCTTTTGAACACAATGACTTCCGTAAGACAATATACACAAGATAGAGTCAGAAATTTGCTGTTGCCTCAACTAGAGACTGAAGCAGCCTTTATTCCAGAAACAGTTCCCGCTTTCTCCGCGACAGAAGTATTTGAAAACTTACGTAAAAATGAACAGTATCAAAATTTCTTTTATAAAGAAGCTACACTGAATCCAACTAATTTACGAGACAAAGCCGATACCTATGAAGCGGCGATCGTGGAACGCTTTCGCAAGAATCCTTCATTACCAGAAATTGCTAGCTTTCGTACTTTGCCTGAAGGCACAGTATTTTATATTGCCAGGCCATTGGCTATTAAAGAACAAAGCTGTTTACAATGCCATTCCACACCAGAAAAAGCACCCAAGAGCCAATTGGTAACTTATGGTTCAGAAAATGGTTTCGGGTGGCAACTAAATGAGATTGTCGCAGCTCAGATTATCTCTGTTCCTTCGGAGGAAGTCTTTAATAATGCCCAAAGTACTTGGTTAGGAATTATGGCATTTTTGGTTGTTATCTTTGCCATAGTTGTGATTATAATTAACTTTCTCATTAAGAAAACCGTAATTCAGCGCATTAGAAAAATTGAAAACATCGCGCAAAGAGTCAGTACTGGAGACATGAGTGCAGAATTTGAAGATAAAACTAATGATGAAATTGGCGGTTTAGCAGCAGCTTTTAATCGCATGAAATATAGCTTAACAATAGCTATGGATATGCTAAATAAACAAAATGAATGAACAATATTAACAAGAAATGCAGCATTTATATCAACTTTTAAGGAAGTAATCGCTGCTGGAATTGCCAAGCTTTTTGAGTATCAGGAATTTCATCCGATATAATTTTAATAAATTCGGCACGGGAGGTTGTTGCACTGGTAGATTTTTTTGCTTTTTGAATGAGGAAAACAGCAATTGGGCCAATTAAGTCTAGTAACTCCCGTTCACACTCACGGATCAAAGTATCATTAATACCAGAGTTTGTAGTTGGTTGGGTTTTTTCTGGTACACTCTTAGAGGTATTTTCGTACTTAATGGTCGGTTGCTCAAGGAGCGGTTCTACTTTCTTCTTAAACTCAGTTTGTTGATTGGCTGTTAAATGTAAAGCCAAACTATCAATCAATTCTTGATAACTAGAAGCTGATGCTGTTCTTCGCAATAACGTTGCTGCTATGGGACCAACGAAAGTTGTGAGTACATTTTCTAGATAGTTATACTGTTCTACGGAAAGAATAGAACTATTGCTGCTATTTAACCCTAATCTTTGCTGTTGAGATAGATTAAGCTGAGGCTGTTGTGTCAATGTCGATGGTGCAACAGTTATTTGAGTTTCTGCTTGAAGATGAAAATTCTGTTGTAGCGCCTCTAAAACTTCTGTAGCCGATTGGTAGCGGAGTTTAAAGTTGTTGAGTACCATTTTAGATAACACAGACGCTAACATAGGGCTAACTTCCGCATTATTTTGCCAGAGAATTTCTCCTGATACGGGATCTTCTGCTAGTTCTCTGGGATGTACTCCTGTTAATGCCTGAATACAAACTATACCTAGAGAATAAATATCACTGTTGAGACGGGGTTTACCTCGGAACTGTTCTAAAGACATATATCCTGGTGTGCCTATAGCAACAGTCATTTCGGTTTGCCCACTAATTGCGCTGATCTGTGTTTGGACTTCTTTAACTGCTCCAAAATCTATTAGCACTAACTTACCATCATGTAGCCTTCTGAGCATATTTTCCGGCTTGATATCTCGATGAATTACTTTATGAAGATGAATGAATTGCAAGATATCTAAGGCCTGCTGTAGAAGTGCTATGACTTTTTTTTCCGTCCAAGGTTGATTAGGTGGCATTTCTGCTTTTAGTGAATGCCCGTCAATAAATTCTTGTACCAAAAAAAATTCTTGATGCTCTTCAAAGTATGCTAAAAGACGAGGAATTTGATCATGATATCCCAGTCTTTCTAGTGTTTCTGCTTCGCTAGTGAACAGCCGTCTGGCCGTTTCCATAAACTCTGGGTTATGGGTTACAGGTTGAAAGTGCTTGACGACACATTTAGGTTGACCAGGGCGTTGAGTGTCAAGTGCGATATAAGTTTTACCAAATCCACCTCCGCCTAACATTTGACGGATTTGATAACGACCGACTAGTAAAGTGCCTAACATTGCATGACTTTTTTAAGTCTTACATTCATCTTGACATAATCATTAATATTAGCGAATAAAATCTAATGAAGAAATTATGTAACTATTTTAACTCATAAATATTTGTTACGTAAGAGCTAGTAAAAAGGAATGAATAAGTTTTTACTTCACTTACTATCTAAGGATTACTAAATCAATGTTAGTCAAACTGTAAACTAAGTGTCCACTCTTTGACAGGAGAGGCTGTGCTGTCTTCTCTAGATTCCCGATTCCAGCTACGTTAATGCTAACACCTGAGATACCCTATTCATAGGGAAATCCTTGCCCGCTAAGGAATGCGAAGGAAAATTTGAGGTAACCTGATAAACTAACGAGACACAATTAAACTATATTACCTGCTTTTGCCGACAGGGAATTTGAATGATAAATTCTGCACCTTGCCCAGGTGTAGAAATGCACTCTATGGTACCCCGGTGTTTATCTACTACAATTTGATAACTGATTGATAATCCTAAACCAGTACCTTGTCCTATAGGTTTAGTCGTGAAGAAAGGGTCAAATATTCTTTTTCTAACGCTATCACTCATGCCCAACCCATTATCCTTAATGGAAATAGCGACTAAATCAGGATTGACTACTTCGGTACGAATAGCGATCGCACTAGGATCAGTCTTTATCTCCTCTAAATTATGTTCCTGATTTAACTTTTCTAAAGAATCAATGGCATTATTGAGGATATTCATGAATACCTGATTTAATTGACCAGTATAACACTCAACTTTTGGTAATTCAGCATAATTCTTAATAATCTCTATTGCAGGCTTACCTGGTTTGGCTTGGAGACGACTTTGTAAAATCAGTAAAGTACTTTCAATCCCCTCATGAATGTTCACAGCTTTCATATCAGCCTCATCTAACCGGGAGAAATTACGCAGTTTCAGCACAATTTCCCGAATACGCTGTGTACCAATTTTCATAGAAGATAAAGTTTTCGGCATATCTTCTTTAATAAAATAAACGTCAATATTTTCTAAAAACTCTTCAATTTCTGGCGTTGCTTCAGGATAAATAGTTTGATAAATGTCAATTAAAGTAAGTAAATCATTTGCATAATTATCAATGTGACTTAAGTTACCATGAATAAAACTTACAGGGTTATTAATTTCGTGAGCGATGCCAGCAACCATTTGCCCCAAACTAGACATTTTTTCTGTCTGAATAAGCTGAGTTTGTGTCGATTTCAATTCGTGTAATGTTTGCCTTAAGCGCAAGTTGTTTTCATTTAATTCCCTAGTCCTTTCTTCTATCTTTTCTTCTAAATTAGCGTAAAGTTGAGCATTCTCAAGGGAAATAGCTGCTTGTGAAGATAGTAATTTTAATATCTGTATTCTGTCTGCGGTAAATGCTCCTACTATTAAGTTGTTTTCTAAATAAAGTATACCGATTAATTTACCTTGATTCAAAATAGAAGTACAGATAATAGACTTAATATTATGCTTAACAATGTAGGGATCTAGGGTAAAGCTTCCTTCATTACTGGCATCAGACAGAACTACATCTTTCCTTGTTCTTCTGACAAAATTAATCACAGATATTGGTAATTTTTGACTATCTTCAAATGGTATTGATTGACCAACAGTTACATCATCTTTATCTACACTTGCCTTAGCTTCAATCAATAAATTCCCGGCTTTCTCCAACAGCAGAATACCAGTTTGAGCGCCAGCATTCTCAATCAAAATTGTCATTAACTTTTCTAGTAAATTATCTAGTAAAATAACTTCTGACAGGGTCTGTGAGGCTTTAATAACCGTAATTAAATCTAATCCACCTGATTTCTCACTAGCAGTAGAAGTAGTAATATTAGTATTTATAAAACCTGCCGGATATTGATTAGATATCTTAGCAGTTAATTCTGGATATTTGGATTCCAAATTTCTAGCTTTAGCAATTGCTCCCCAATGACGATAACCATAGTGTGCCTTTGTTATGTAGAGGCAAGCAAATTCATTTCTCTTCAAACTAAAGTAAAATTCTGCCGCACATTCATAAGCTAGTGCTTCTTCATGAATATATCCAAACTTATGCGCGCCTTGAATGGCACACTCATAATACTCCATCGCTATTAATACTTGTCCTAATACTCGTGCTTTTTCTGCCTCTACTAGTTCATATTTATGTTGATTATTTGCAGGTGCATGATCTGCCCATTCTTTTAATTGTTGCTGATTTTCTGATACTTTTTCTAAGGCAGATTTTATATCTGCATCAGAGGTTATATTTAAACAAAGAGCTAGCAGTCCCAGAGAGTAATAAAACTTATATTCAATTAAATAAAAGGTGCCACCAACAGCAACTTCATACTGCTGTGCTAATTCAGCATTTTTTACAGCCTGACTATAATCTTTAAAAAAATAACTCAACATACTTTTAGCAAGATAAGCATAAAATATAGCTGTAATGTTACCTGCCATTCTCTGCATTATGGAATCATTGAAGTCATCACCATCTAAGTAAACTTCATTTTTCAGACCTTGTTTAAGTTCAGTTAGTAGCTGTTTCAAGATCAGCAAACAAACGGTAAAGTGTTCTTGCTGTATCTTTTGTGCTAAGTTAATATATTTATCTAATCTTTGTTCAACAGTTTCTAGATTTTCTCCGCTCCAGAAAGGATGCCAACAAACTAGTAGACCATTGTATCCTACATATTCAATATCCCCTGTATCTAAACCACTTTTAACACCCTCTTGTAAAGGTTCTATAGTTGCTTGAATATGCTCTTTCCAATGTCTCACAAAAATATTAAACAAGGCATAAACTTTAGACTTTATTTCCTTGGCATTGAATTGATTTAAAATTTGTAAGGATAATTTACCAAATCTATAACCTGATTCGATATTCTTAAGAGGCCCACACAAAATGAGGCCATAAAAACCATAGGCGTAAGCTGCAAAAGATGAATTGCCATACTGCAAGCATAGCTCAATCATTGTAAAAGCAATCAATGGTAAAAGTGCAGGATCTGCTAAATAAGCAGGAGGCATAGCTGTCATTAGTATCCTCATTGCAGCCAGCTTACTAGGGTCAATCATTTCTGGCAGATTGATTAATTCTTCAATTTTTAACTCTGTTGGTGGAGTTTGGGACAAAGAAATTCCTAGCATTTCTAATACCTGTAAATCTAAATCTAATGCTTCTCGCATTCGATTTTGACCAACGTAAAATTGAATTTTCTTCTCATAGACCTTAACAGTATCAAGAATATTTCTACTGTTAGTGATAACAGTGGCCAATAATGGTTCTGCTTCCTCGAAATTTGTATTCAAATACTCGGATTCTACAGTTTCTACGTGAAGATCAAGAGTTAATTCATAATAGTTTTGCCAACAGTCAACATCAAGTAGAGTTAAACCTTGCTTAAGGAAGCTTACAGCAGATTCATAAGCATTGGAATCCTTCGCTTTACGTCCAGCCATCAGATTTAAGGAAGCTAATTTATACCTTTCTTCTGGAACAGTAATGAGTTCAGCACCCATATTTAACTGGTTAGCAATATCAAAGATTTTTTCTTCTAGTAAACTTTCATTTATATTTTTTAACAGTAGCCTGCCAATATTTAGGTGAATTCCCTTTTTATGCTCATCGGGAATTAACGCATAGGCTGCTTGTTGTACACGATCATGAAGAAACTTATAATCAATGACAAAAACGTCAACATCATCTAACAGTTGTGGCAGTTTATAATTATCACTCAAAGGGATAATTAAACCAGCTTGTAGGGCTTCCCAAATATCTAATGCTGTAGCATTATGTGATTTTTCGTTAATACAAGATAGAGTATTTAAATTAAATCGATTGCCTATACAAGCGGCTATTTTTATAATATTTTGTGTATTATCTTTGAGTTTTTGAATTTTACCTATCATCAGATCGACAACGTTATCAGTAATATCTAGCATCTGAATATACTGAATATACCATTGCCATTGACCAGTAATAAAATTAAATACAAGTAAATTTTCTTGATGAATAAACTTGAGCAATTGGTTGACAAAGAATGGATTGCCAGCAGTTTTATGGAAAATCAACTTAGCCAATTCTTTGGACTCTTCTAAATCAGATTTTAGAGTGTCACTAACTAATTGACAAACATCAGTTATTTTAAGGTTTTGGCAGTAAATAATATTGATGGGAATACATTTTTGTTCAATTTCCTGCAAAACCAGCATTAAATGATGACTGCCGTCAACTTCGTTATCTCGATAAGCTCCTATGAGAAATAAGTATTGAATATCACTATTTATAGCTAATAATTGAATTAATTTTAATGAGGCTAAATCTGCCCACTGTAAATCATCTAAAAATACAACTAATGGATGATCTTTTTGTGCAAAAACATTAATAAATTTTTGCATAACCAAGTTAAAGCGGTTCTGTGCTTCGGCTGATCCTAGTTGTGGTACTTCTGGTTGTTTACCAATAATCAGTTCTAGTTCAGGAATAACATCAATAATAATTTGAGCATTAGGAATTAAAGCCTCTAAAATTTTTTCTCGCCAATTAGCTAATTGTTGTTCACTTTCTGTTAGCAATTGCTGTATTAACTCTTGAAAGGCTTGAATCACTGAAGCATAAGGAATATTACGCTGAAATTGCTCAAATTTACCTGCAATAAAATAGCCTCTACTTTTGATAACGGGTTTATGAATTTCATTCACTAAAGCTGATTTACCAATACCTGAGTAACCGGCAACTAATATTAATTCTTTATTACCTTGATTGACATTTTCAAAAGCAGTCATCAAAATATCTATTTCCGTTTTTCGTCCATATAATTTCTCAGGAATCTGTAATTGACTAGAGTAATCATGCTGACCAATAATAAACGTGGTGATAGAATCGCCTTCGATTAACTGATTAAGACATTTTTCTAAATCAGCTTTAATTCCAAAAGCACTTTGATATCTTTCCTCAGCAGTTTTGCTAAGTAATTTCATGATTATGTCAGAAACTACCTCAGGTATTTCTGGGATTAATTGGTTTATTTTTGTAGGTTGTCTGGCAATATGACAATGAACTAACTCCATTGGGTCAGTCACGACAAATGGTAACTGACCTGTGAGCATTTCATAAAAAGTTACACCTAATGAATAAAAGTCTGTGCGATAGTCAATTGACCTGTTCATTCGACCTGTTTGCTCTGGAGAAATATAGGCTATAGTTCCTTCTAGCAAATCAGGATTATTGAGTTTAGCTTTTTCCTGAAATAACAGTGATGAAATAGAAAAATCGATTATTTTAACTTGATTGGTTTCTAAATTAACAATAATGTTTTGTGGTTTAATATCTTTATGAATAATATAGTTTTGGTGTAATTCCCCTAGTGCTTGGGTAATTTGAATACCTATTTTACAGAAATCGAGTAACCCAATTTTCTTCTCTTGAATGACTTTGTGAAGGCAAGTACCATCGAAATCTTCTAAAACTATGGCAAAACAATTGTTGTATTTTTCAAAACTATGAGCTTTCACTACTCCTGGGATATCTAAATTCTTGATTAGCTCATATTCATGTTTTAATGCTGCTATATCTTTTAATTCAGGGTATTCTTTTTCCAAAATTTTAATAACTACTAGTTTACCATCTGGAATACTGATAGCATGATAAACATTAGTCTTCACTCCTTCGTCAATTAATTCTAGAATTTTGTAATTAGGCAATGTAATCATTGGTTATTTCAATAATTAAAATCAGTGAGTATAGTATTGAGGCGATTATTTATTTACGAAATAATAAATACATTTTTCAGGTCAGTTAATTAACTGACCTGAAAAATGTATGTTCATCTTACAGGGAATAGATTCTGACAAGCTCAATAATGCTAAATTTCATCAAGTTTGTCACAATATATCTTATTAATTTAAATTACACACACTCTTAGAGCCAAGAATCCCATTCACCAATAATTTTTTTGGTGTAATTTATGTGGAAGCATTGTTGTAAAATAGCACGCGTAGCTTGCATTGCAGACATGACTGTTGCTTCTACACAACCGGAATTGTAACCGTTGTTAATCCAGTCACCAGTGAGGTAGAGGTTATCAAAACCAGACTCATCGGTTTTGAGTCGATACTTAGTACTTCCAGGTACAGATAATACATAGCGTTCTGACGGGTCAATGTTAATCCGCCAGTATTGAGCTTGAAAACGTTCCGCGCCCTGACGGTTTTGAAAATCTACTAGTAAATCCCAATTCAAACCTTGGGGATTTTTGGGGTGAGTAGCATTAGGCCAAAGGTGTCCGATGTGATTGTTAAGAAAGTTAATTGCTTGTTGCTCTACTGTTTTCTGGGCTTTAGCTGGAAAATCATATTCTGTCTGGGGAGGAATCCCAGGATCTGCGATTACTCCTGTAAAATAAGCTACATTGTAAGGGTAATGGTCAGAAGGCCAATTTTCTCTTGGTAATACCTCGCTCATATCTGCATAGACATCAAGCGGTTCAACATAAGCTCCTAACACCGGACTAGGTTTTTGCCATCCCAATTGGGACAAGGTAGGCTTGAGCCATATTTGTCCACCTTGAGTGGTGACTGTCTTCACGTTACTGAGCATATTGAGCCATTTTTGATGAACTGGATTTTTTTCAGCTTGGAGCAATTCACCACAAATAAAAGGTAAGGCGGCTATAGAAATTCCCAGCAACACAATATCGAAATCATCGCCTTTGGTAAGAGTAATTTTGTCCACATTTTGCCAAGGTGTCCAATGTGATTCAAGGTTAATTTTTTGTTGTTGGAGTTTTTGTGCTTCTTCATCGACAATTTGATCATAAAGAGGTTCGCTAGGCCAGCAACGAATATCTTTAACTGTGATAAGTGGTTGATATTCTTGCTCTGGTTTTTTTAAATTAACTTGACGAGCTAAAGTAATGCTAGCAATCGATTGCTGATCTTCATCTAGATGCAACTGTTTGACAATATGGAAGAACTGGAATTTTACGCCGCGACGCTTTAGTAGCTCATATAGTGGTGTGATGACTACATCTGCCATTCCTGATTGCATCTTCCACATGATCGCACCATTATATTTGAACAAGATAGTGGTGAGGATACGGATTGCTGTTCCTGCTGCTAGTTGCGGTTTATTAGTGTTGCCTTCGGGAAAGCCATAGACTAAATCGTATAGGACGCGAATAAATGCTGATTTAACACTGGATTTCCTCGCTCCGTTTTTTTGTAGCCAATCTCTGTAGTTATACTCATCTAGACTTTCTAGAGAGCGGAAATTTATGACCTCATCTACAAATAAGCCTCGGATGTTGGCTAATGCTAAGTCGATGAGTGTTAAGCGCCAGAATATGTCAGGATTTTGACTAATTTTAGATTCTATCTGACGGCTCAAGTGTTTTTGAAAGCGCTCTACTAACCGGAGAATTAACTTATGATGTTCGCGTCTGTGAGTTTTGGTATTTTTAGGCAGTGATTGCACTAGGTTATCGACGAGGTTTAAAAAAACTGTTTCGGAAGTCAAATCTAGGCCTTGAAGGATATCGATAATATATTGGTTAATATTTTTCAGCCACCCTCCCCAAAAGCTGGGTGCTTGGAGAAATAACGGAATCAATTGGCTAGGGAACTGCAAAAGACTACTATCTGTTAAAAATTCTATGACCTCCTTGCCCAATGCTATTTGTTTAGCAAGAGATGCTGAGGAACTTGGAGATGAATCAGACTGGTTGTAATTATCAATTTCTGCGTAAGTCTGAATGATGAATTTGATAGTGGTGCAGATATGTTCCCAGAGAGAGGAAATACCGTCACCTTCCCAAGGAACGAGACAGTTAGTCGGAAAATCAAAAGGTATGCTTACCCATTTTTGATTAATGTACTCTTCTAAAACAATCAGACTGTGGGGTTTGAAGGCATCTTTTATGGTCTGAAAAGGCCCGTTACCACCAAGTTCGTCGTAACATTGTTTTAGTAGACGAAAGGCATTTTCATAGAATCCAAAAAAAATGTGTAGTCCGTGTTCTTCGATCCGGTAGTCTGGTTCACAATCAGCTGTATGGGGTTTGATATTGCGTCCAGTTGCACATTTACCGCCCAAACGCCACCCGGTTTGATAAATAGTAATATCGTAAAGACTTTCCCATCCTGGTTGACTGGTTAATTCGTAAGCGGTGGTTAGAGATGCCATTCCACCGCCTAAGATAGCGATTTTTTTGGGTTGAAAAGTTTTAGACATGGTTGTTTTTCCTTCTTTGCTAAGTGTGAAGGGAGAGGGAGATAGCCGACAGGTATAGACGTAGGAAGGTAGCGGAAGAAGTGATGATTTCTTCCTCATAACAGGCTGAATGTTCCGCTACCGCCAACTAACAGCACTTATAACTATTGCTGTGGTGCTTGCCAAACGGTTTTACCATCTTTGAGGGTGAAGTCGAAATTCAGGACAAAACCAAGCTTGACGGGAATATTTATGGATTCACTGCCTGGAGAATAACCCTTGTATAGCCCCAAATCCTGGACAATTGGTTGGCTAGCGAAATTATTGATTTTTAATTGAAACTGGTCGCCAAAACCATTGAAGCCAAAGAGTTTTCCGCCATAGAAAGTTTGGAGTTGCATTGGCGATTCGATGAGTGCTTGATAGCAGGCTTTTTTACTATTTTCTACGTCGCGGATTTGTTTGAGAGTGACAAGGGGGACGATTTTTGCAAGGAGATATTCGAGGAGATTGAAGGGTAACTGTAAGCCAGGAAAGATAATTTCGTCATTTTCAAATAGTAAACTAGCGATCGCCCTCACCGCTTCTTCAAAGGTGTCCCATGTTTTGATAGCTTCATGTTTCTCTCCTGTACTGACGCGTTTAACTTCCAATAGGCGAGCATCTATAGATTTGCTTGTAGGTGAAAAGTCTTTAAATACTAAGGTGTCTACGGTCAATAAATCTGGTTCTTGATTTAAGTCGGGAATCTGAAATGTACCAAGTTGTTTAAAGAAGCCGTAGACTTCCCTACCAGAAACCAGGATAGGAGAATTATTCACATATAGGTAAGGCATAAACCAAGCCAGGCGTTCGGCTATAAACAAAGGGCCGACTCTTTTACCCACCACCGTTAACATCCAAAAAATAGCTTCTTCTTCAAATACGGTTCCTTTATCATAGTCTGGCGGATTGATGGAACTTAAAGAATCTATCTTGTTGAATGTCAGGATGAGATAGTTCATCGCTGGGCGATATTCAATCTCTCCATTATTGGGATCATTGAGATATTTATCACACACCTCTTGCAACTTTGCCATCGAGCCTTCAACGACAAAGGCATACATTTTTGTTCCCTTGATTTCGTAGGGTTGATTAAATGCCTGTCCATCCGCTCGTTCTATATATTTGGGGTATGGTGATTTGTTTCCCTTGCCACAAAAGTAATTTTGGAAAAAACTCGCTGCATCTTGTTCTATATTTTTGCCTTTTACCGCTAAATCTTGAAATAATTGCTCTGGTTTTTGTTGGATTTGAGTAAAGTAATTTGGCAGTTTTTGGGGTTCTTGCAGGAGAGATGTCAATTCACTAACAGCGCCTAAAGCTGTATGGAAACTTGTTTGCATCATCTCCAAAGGATTATTCAGGTTCATAGAGTTGTGTGTACTTGATTTGGTTACTTATGTGACAGTGCAATTAAACAGAATATACGCAGAAATACGAAAACATTAGATACTTGATGTTTTCTGTACTATTGTGTCAAAGGAGTTTTATTTTGTCCTGTGTAAAATAGAGAAATTTTTAATAAATAAAGCTATTCCAAGCTTAGGGCTAGGAAAGTTAGACCATTATTCATCATGATGTTGTCCATAAATTTGGCACCATGATAGCACTTAAATTTTGTATCAACTATAACTAGAGGCTCCGAGAGTCAAGCCAGAGAATACCGTAGTTAATTGGTATAGAAATTTAAAATTTATCACCCCGTAAATGGTGTTAACCATTCATTAAGATATTTATATTTATATATATTTATATATATCCAAACTTAGGCGATCGCCTAGGGCAATTTACATATAGACAATAATCGCCACAAGAATTTGATTCCTCTGGTTCTTAAGATCATGTTACAAACCCATAGCCGTAGGATATGCCCTGAGATTGATATAGCAGACTAAGTTTTACTTAGTCTGTGAATCTAAGCTGACACGTACTATTGGAACTAACCTTCTTGAACTCGGTGTTCAAATTCCTCACGGGTTTTTTCAACTATAACCAGAGAAGAAGCATATATCTCTTGGTGTTCTTGTTTCAACCAGTTTAAAAGACGGGACAGTTGGGCATTTCTTAAATCTAGGTCTGTTTGAAAAATAACGGAAGTTGCCATTGATTGAGCATATTGGACTGGATGACCTTGATTGACAAAATGAGCGATTAAGCCTGCGAAGGCTTCTTGGCGTACTGGATCAGAAGTAGCTTCTATAGACATTGTTTTTGTCACAAAATAATTATTGAAGATATCCTATGTTATTTCTTCAAGAATTAAGTAATAGCAATATTACCTAATTTAAAAAACAGATTTAGAAAAAATGACCGTGTATTTACCGGTTAAATTAATTGTTAAAGGAGGATAACACCACAAATTTCTGTTTTCCCGGAAAATTATTGTAAATCCTGAATGATTTTTAAAATTTACGTTAAAGTATACAAAATCAACGATGTTGCAATTTAAAACTTACATTCCCATAAAAAGCCAGGCAAAACAAACATATAATCAACCTAAACGCTCGCATTTATTATTAAAATATTTTCGCCTTTACATTTTTTAAAGTTTTTTATACTTGCAAAGTATTTACATCCGAAAAACGTGTGTCTAATATTAATTCAGTAGCAAGTAAAGCGAACGCCGAGCTTAATACTAAAGAATCAACAATGAGTTAAGGTATAAAATCATGGCAGTCGAAAAAACTAATTCTTCTTCAAGCTTGGCAGAAGTTATTGACCGTATCTTAGATAAAGGTATCGTTGTAGATGCTTGGGTACGTGTTTCTCTAGTTGGTATTGAACTACTTGCAATCGAAGCTCGTATCGTGGTTGCTTCCGTTGAAACCTACCTGAAATATGCAGAAGCTGTAGGTCTAACACAATCCGCCGCTATGCCTGCTTAATTATTAAGTAGATTCTAGAATATCTTAATTCCTAATAGGAAATTAAGATATTCTACTCCCGACCAGATCAATGTAAACACAATAATAGCTTAAGGTACAAAATCATGGCAGTCGAAAAAACTAATTCTTCTTCAAGCTTGGCAGAAGTTATTGACCGTATCTTAGATAAAGGTATCGTTGTAGATGCTTGGGTACGTGTTTCTCTAGTTGGTATTGAACTACTTGCAATCGAAGCTCGTATCGTGGTTGCTTCCGTTGAAACCTACCTGAAATATGCAGAAGCTGTAGGTCTAACACAATCCGCCGCTATGCCTGCTTAATTATTAAGTAGGTGTAATAAAATCAGATTATTGCTTAAATAATTCTGATTTGTAATCTGTTTTTGTCAAGTATTTGGATACTTTTCAATCAGATTTATCAAGGAACAAAGCGTAAGTATAAGTATTGTTGTAGCTACATTTATTGGATAGCCATTATCCAGTAAATGTAGTTAATTGACGATTGTCATAATATTGCGGAGAACCTCATGATGGCTTTAATGGTAAAAATCCGGCAAGAGCATCGGTCAATAGCTGAGGAAGTAAATCAACTATTTAGAGAGACTCATGAATTCTTGTCCGATACAACAGCACAAAGACAAGAGCAAGCCAAAAAGCAAGCGCAAGAGCTACATCAGTTCCACCACAACCTGGAGCAGACAACCCACGAGTTTTTAACAGAAACTACAAAACAAAGGGTTGCTCAAGCAGAAGCACAGGCAAAGTTTTTGCATAAGTTTCGCCAAAATCTAGAGCAGACCACCCAGGAGTTTCTAGCAGAAACAGCAAAAAACAGAACTGAGCAAGCCAAGGCACAAAGTCAATATCTGCAAGAATTTCGTAAGGATTTGTTTGCTAGTATTTTTGGCACACTTTAGTCATCAGTTAAAACTCTTACTCAAGGAGTTCATACCCTTTCTCTAAGTTAAGTCTACAGTTCAATTTCTCCTGCTCTGTGCTGCCTATTTGTAGATATATGTTTGAGAATTGGTAATCTGTTGGCGAACTAGACTAAATAGTAAAACCCCCTAATCTTACAGTTAGACAACTGGTCAGACAAGGGGGCAGATTCAACAATGAGTTTTAGTATAAAACTTTAGATATCCTATGCTATCTATTAATTTATTGCAAGGAAGTGATCGAGACTTGAGGGTATTTCTTCAGTTTACTTTTAGGAATTAATAGAATTAACTTTTGTTATTGATAGCTGCATATACCGAATCGTAGCACATGAAAGCTACGAATTGCAATATTGAGGATCTAATTTTTTGTCTGGCAAAGTAATTATTCATCATCCTAATCTATGACTCTGACTGCAAATAATAAGAAAAGAGCTGTTCTCCGCGTCCGTCCCGGTCAATTTGTTGTTACACCTGCAATTGAGCAGGTAGCAATTCGGGCGTTACGTTATCTCACATCAGGATTTGCTATTCACTTACGGGGTCCAGCCGGTACAGGGAAAACAACTTTAGCCATGCACTTGGCTAACTGTTTGGATAGACCAATCATGTTGATTTTCGGAGATGATGAATTTAAAAGTTCTGATTTGATTGGTAGTGAATCCGGTTATACCCATAAAAAGTTACTGGATAATTACATTCACAGTGTTCTCAAAGTCGAAGACGAATTTAAACAAAATTGGGTCGATTCTAGACTAACTCTAGCTTGTAGAGAAGGCTTCACCTTGGTCTACGACGAATTTAACCGTTCTAGACCGGAAGTGAATAACGTCTTACTATCAGCTTTGGAAGAAAAAATTCTGACTCTTCCTCCTAGTAGTAATCAGCCAGAATACTTGCACGTTAATCCCCAATTTCGGGCTATTTTTACCTCTAATCCAGAAGAGTACTGCGGAGTCCACTCGACGCAGGATGCTTTAATGGATCGGTTGGTAACTATTAATATGCCAGAGCCGGATGAGCTAACTCAAACTGAGATATTAGCTCAGAAAACCGCACTCAATAGAGCAGATGCGCTGTTAGTCGTGCGACTAGTGAAAGCATTTCGCTCACGTACAGGTGGGGAAAAGACTTCTGGCTTGCGGTCTTGTTTGATGATTGCTAAGGTATGTGCCGAACACAATATTTTAGTTGCACCAGAAAGCTCTGATTTTCGAGAAATCTGTGCAGATGTGCTGTTCAACCGCACGAATTGGTCTGCTAGCGAAGCTACAACGATTTTCCTTGAATTACTGAATCATCTGGACTTAGAGGAAATAGAGGAATTCAAGAATAGTATTACATCAGAGGATACGGATGCGATCGCAGACGAAGATCACAATGCGATCAACGAAAGCGGGTTTCCTACCATCATCGATTCTCAGTTTGGTACTCTTGATTCTGAAGTTCTCGAACAACCAGGTGTGGAAGATTCTATTCCATTTGAGCGGGAAATTTATCTCTACTTACAACAGTACAAGAGTGCAGCTTTAGCTCTACTTCAACAAGAATTTGAACTCAGTCGGACTGTAGCTACCAACGCTCTCAACTCTTTAGAGCAGAAAGGCTTAGTCAGCAAGAACAATCATGTATATACCATTGAAGAGTCGAATCAACCGTGACTACTACCCCAATACACCCAACACGTCCTCCGACTAAATCAAATCGAGTAATTCCCACTTCTACACAAGGTTCCACCTTAGCAGATATTCTCGAAAGAGTTTTGGATAAAGGCATTGTGATTGCTGGTGATATTTCTGTATCTATCGCCTCAACTGAACTCATACATATTAGGATTCGCCTGTTAATTTCTTCAGTTGATAAAGCCCGTGAAATGGGTATCAATTGGTGGGAAAATGACCCCTATCTTAGTAGCAAATCGCAACGCTTAGTTGAAGAAAATCAACAACTGCAACAACGGCTAGAAAGTCTAGAAACACAACTACGTTTACTCACATCTGCCGTGAAAGAAGAGAATAGATTAACAGTTAACAATCCAGAAAATGTGCAACCAATGTATGAAGTAAATAGTCAAGAGCGAGATAAATCCCAACTTGAGGCTTAGTCAGATTCTGGAAATCCCAAAGCAACTCAGGCTAAATTTATAACAATTTTCTAACATCAAGTGATACTCACTTTCTTAATTTTAAATTGGTATTAGCCTGGATTGAATCGAATTAAAGAAATTTAGAAAAGGTAGATAGCATTATGACAATGGTTTTTACTCCAGTTGAAAAGTCTCCTAATTTGCTACCTACCACTTCTAAAGCTAACAGTAAAGCAGGTTTAGCTCCTTTACTTTTGACGGTAGTGGAACTCATACGCCAGCTGATGGAGGCACAAGTAATTCGGCGCATGGAACAGGAATGTCTTAGTGAATCTGAGTTAGAACAAGCAAGTGAAAGTTTGCAAAAACTAGAAGAACAAGTTCTAAATCTGTGCCATATTTTTGAGATTGAACCCGCAGACTTAAATATAAATTTAGGTGATGTCGGTACTCTTTTACCTTCCCCAGGATCTTATTATCCGGGTGAGGTAGGAAATAAACCTTCTGTGCTAGAACTGCTAGATCGTCTATTAAACACAGGAATTGTTGTAGATGGTGAAGTAGATTTAGGTATAGCTCAACTCAATCTCATTCATGCTAAATTGCGCTTAGTTTTAACCTCAAGACCGTTGTAATTATAAGTGAAAGACAAGAGAGGAAAGTCAATAACTCAGAAGGGTAATACCCACCTAAATCTACGCATCGTCGGCAAATTTCACCCTAATTGAATTTTAAATTTTATGAGTTCTGGTCTTTATCTATACGGCATTTTTCCCGATCCAATCCCAGAAACAGTTGCTCTTCAAGGATTGGATTCTCAACTTGTCTATAGTCAAGTTATTGATGGATTTACGTTTTTATATTCAGAAGCACAACAAGAAAAATATCTAGCATCTCGGCGAAATTTAATCAGCCATGAAAAGGTATTAGAACAAGCGATGCACGCTGGATTTAGAACTTTGCTACCCTTGCGTTTTGGACTAGTTGTAAAAAATTGGGAAACGGTGGTTACACAACTACTTCAACCATATAAAGCACAATTACGAAAGCTATTCCAAAAACTAGCTGGGCGACGGGAGGTTAGTGTGAAGATTTTTTGGGATAGCAAAGCTGAATTACAAGCCATGATGGATTCTCATCAAGACTTAAAACAGAAGCGAGACCAAATGGAAGGCAAAGCATTAAGTATGGAGGAGGTAATACAAATTGGACAATTAATTGAAAGTAATTTACTCAGTCGCAAGGAATCTATAATTCAAGCCTTTTTTGATGAGCTAAAACCCTTAGCAGATGAGGTTATTGAAAGTGACCCAATGACAGAAGACATGATTTATAATGCGGCATTTTTAATTCCTTGGGAAAACGAATCTATATTTAGCCAACAAGTCGAAGCTATTGATCATAAATTCGGTGAACGTTTACGCATTCGCTACAACAACTTTACAGCACCTTATACATTTGCTCAAATTTCTTGATAGGAGTCATAAAATGCTAGGTAAAATCTTGTTATTGCCTGTTATGGGGCCAATTAATGGACTTATGTGGATTGGAGAACAAATTCAAGAACGTACCAATACTGAGTTTGATGCTCAAGAAAATCTACATAAACAATTGTTAAGTCTGCAATTAAAATTTGATATGGGAGAAATTTCTGAAGAAGAATTTGATATTCAAGAAGAAGAGATTCTCTTGAAAATTCAAGCTTTAGAAGAAGAAGAGCGCCTTAATGCAGAGTCTGAGGAAGATGATGATTTAGAGGTACAACCTCTTTTTATATTAGCATCTGAAGAAAATCAAGTTTATCAAGAGCAATCTAGATTTAGCGAAGAATACGAAGATAATGAGGATCTAGTTTTATCACCTTGATTAGGTGTTAGTTTATATTTGCAGCCTTTAGGGACAAGTTTTTACTACAAACTTTGCCTATATGCGCTTAGCTATTAATCAGTTTAATTGAACTATTAAAAACCCGCTTTCGCGGGTTAATAGTTTAATATTCGATATCAAAAGCTTGGTAATTATTGGTTTCACGGAATATTTTTGGGAGTGCTATCCGAGAAGGTTTTGCTTCAGGATGACGTAAATTATTAATACTTCTTTCTGTCCCTTCTATCTGAGTTTTAAGCGTAGATAATCTTTGCTTAAGTAGTACTGTCCTCTGTTCGATGAAAGCCAACTCTTGTTTGATTCTCTGCTGTTCTGTTACTAACTTATAAAGTTCTAATTGGCTGGAAGCCTCAGATTTATTTCTAGGCATTGTGGTGATTTTAGGTCTGATTATGCCCCGATTACGTACTTTTTTCATGGGAAATACCTGAAGAATTGATAGCATTATAACTAAGATTTTAAGGATGTAAATAGTTTAATCAGATTCAGCATTTTTTCTATTTCTATGACAAGATATTTGTTCTGATACCAATAAAATAGAATACTTAAGTTTTTTACCTGGGTGGAATAATGCGATCGCCAAATTTTTACACTTATGCTTTTTTAAATACTCCTGATGTTCCTTTACGTCTACCATCTGGCAATCTAGGTCAATTACTCCTGATTAATGGCAATAATATCTCAGCCGTCGTAGAACCTGGAATATCCTTAGAATCTAGTCAAAATAATGATGAAGAAGTTATTAAAATGGTTTTAGCTCACGATCGCGTCATTTGTGAGCTATCTCAGCAGACAACAGTTTTACCTCTGCGTTTTGGCACTTATTTCAATTCCGAAGAGACATTGCTAAATCATATAGAGTCTCATGCTCAGGAATATCAAGAGAAACTCGATCATATACAAGGGAAAACTGAATATACTTTAAAGCTCATTCCTCGTAAATTTGAAGAACTTGCCAAGATATCAGGGGGACATGGAAGAGATTATTTTTTGGCGAAAAAATTGCATTATGAGCATCAAAAAAGCTTTATTGGTGATCAAAATAGGGAGAAACATCATCTGATCAATTTAATGATGGATATTTATCGCTCATCTGCAATTATTCAAGATTATGTAGAAGAAGTACGTCTTCATCTTTTAGTTGATCGCCATGATAAAGCTTTACTCTTCAAACAAGTGTTAACGCTACAAGAGAAATGTCCTCATTGGAATTTAATCTTGGGAGAACCACTACCACCCTATCATTTTGTTTAATTTCTACTAATAAATTTATCAAGGAATTTTTAATTTCATGATGGACTACTATGATTCATTGCATCTAGTTATGTTTAGTGGCAAAGGTGGGGTTGGTAAAACTACCATATCTTGCAGCTTTGCACGTTATTGGGCCAGAAAGTTTCCTCAAGAAAAAATTCTGTTAATTTCTACAGATCCTGCACATTCTTTAGGTGATGTATTGCAATCGGAAGTTAAAGATATTGCATTAGCAGTGACAGACTTACCTAACTTGAGTGTTCAGGCGTTGGATGCTCAAAAACTGTTGTTGGAATTTAAAGCAAAATATAGTTACTTTTTAGAAATACTCGTGGAGAGAGGCAGTTTAGCTGATGGAGGTGATTTAGCACCAGTCTGGGATTTAAACTGGCCCGGCTTGAATGAATTAATGGGTTTGCTAGAAATTCAGCGTCTACTAGCTGAAAATGAGGCGGATCGTGTAATTATAGACATGGCTCCTTCTGGTCATACCTTAAATTTATTACGCCTCAAAGATTTTTTAGATGTTATTTTAAATTCCTTAGAACTATTTCAGGAAAAACATCGGGTAATTACTCAAAGTTTTAAAGGTAGTTATACGGCTGATGAAGTCGATAGCTTTTTAGTAGAAATGAAACATCAACTAGCAGAAGGTAGACGCTTACTGCAAGATGAAAAATTTACTGGTTGTTTGGTGGTGGGTATTTCTGAACCCATGTGTTTTTCTGAAACCGAGCGATTTTTAAATAGCCTAGAAACTTTAGATGTTCCCTACGCTGGATTATTTATTAATCACATTTTACTAAATTCGGAGTTAGAACTAGACCGTTACGCTGAACAGCAAAATTTACTGAATAAGTACTTAAATCTTAATAATAATCAGCCTGTTTTTATCGTACCACAACAAAGAGTAGAACCTTTAGGTGGGGTGGCGTTAGATTCTCTAGCATCCCAAATTCAAAAAATTACCAGTGTTGAACTTGTTCCACCGCCACTTATTCAATGGCCTACTCAAGTTTTACCTAGCTTTCATGATTTTATCAACGAAGGATGCAAATTAATTATTATTGGCGGTAAAGGAGGTGTAGGGAAAACAACGGTAGCCGCCGCCATAGCTTGGGCTTCTGCTCAACAACATCCAGATAAAAAGATTCAGGTAATTTCTATAGACCCAGCACATTCTTTAGGAGATGCTTTTGGGAAGGATTTAGGCCATGAACCTATATCTTTAACCTCGAATTTGTGTGGGCAAGAAATTGATGCTAACAGAGTTTTAGAACAATTCCGTGGAGATTATCTTTGGGAATTAGCAGATATGATTAGTGGCGAAGGTTCACAAGCAGATACAACCGTGAATGTTGCTTATGTGCCTGAGGCGTGGCGACAGATTATGTCTCAAGCTTTACCGGGTATTGATGAGATGCTATCTCTAATTACTGTGATGGATTTGTTAGATAGTAACCAGCAAGATTTAATCATTTTAGATACTGCGCCAACAGGTCATCTTCTGAGATTTTTAGAAATGCCATCGGCTTTAGGTGATTGGTTATCTTGGATATTTAAACTGTGGCTGAAATATCAAGATGTTTTGGGTAGAGTGGACTTCATGGGACGGTTACGAAATTTACGTCAACAAGTTGTACAAGCACAAAAGAAGTTAAAGAATTCTCAACATACTCAATTTATTGGTGTAATTCAGTCAGAAGTAGCCATCATATCTGAACATATACGCTTAACAGAGTCTTTAAAAAATATGGGGGTTAATCAGCGTTATATAGTTCAGAATCGCTATAGTCCAGAAGTGGAAATTGATCATAGTTTATTTCCAGAACAAACTATGATTCGCCTACCTGGATTACCCCGTTCGGTGGAGGCTATAGACCGAGTTAAAGGTGCGGCCAGTCTTTTATTTGAAGTCGAAGAATTAACTGCTAATAAAAGATAAACATAGAAAAAGTAAGATTTTTGAGATTTTTGGAGCGATGCTATGAGTGATTTATTCAAGGGATTTGAACAGTTAATTGAATTAGTCAAAACTTTAGAAGAAAAAGCAGAGAAAGGAGAAATTAAAACCGATTTCCAGATTAACTCTCGTTCCATGAGCAGTATTCCTCGGACTGGCAATATCCCGCGTCCTAATAATATGGCTAATGATATTGGTACAAGCCGTATTCGTACCCAACCCTCTCCTAATTCTGATTCAGGGAATGGAGACACTTCTGATGTTGTTGTTCCGCCAGATGCGCCTTCTGGTAATTCCTTGAAAGATGTTGGCGGACTGGGTGAGGTTGTTAAAGAACTTAAAGAATTAATCGCTATTCCCTTAAAACGCCCTGATTTATTGGCAAAGTTAGGATTGGAACCTACGCGGGGTGTACTTTTAGTTGGGCCTCCTGGTACTGGTAAAACTCTGACTGCTCGTGGTTTAGCTGAGGAACTTGGTGTTAACTATATTGCGCTGGTGGGGCCGGAAGTTATCAGCAAATATTATGGTGAAGCCGAGCAAAGACTACGGGGTATTTTTGAGAAGGCTGCTAAGAATGCTCCTTGTATTATTTTCATTGATGAAATCGATAGTCTAGCTCCAGACCGGAGTGCAGTAGAAGGGGAAGTAGAAAAACGTCTTGTAGCCCAACTTTTAAGCCTGATGGATGGTTTTTCCCACAGTCAAGGTGTGATTGTACTGGCTGCCACTAACCGTCCTGACCATCTTGACCCAGCTTTGCGCCGTCCGGGGCGATTTGATCGGGAAGTCCAGTTTCGTGTCCCAGATGTGAAAGGACGCAGAGATATTCTGCAAATTCTCACCCGTGCCATGCCTTTGGAAGACACGGTTGACCTGGATGCGATCGCCGAACGATCTGTGGGATTTGTGGGGGCTGACTTAAAAGCCCTGTGCCAAAAGGCGGCGTATACTGCTCTGCGCCGTCAAATGCCTTCGGTTGAAAGTGCAGTTCCAGAGAATATGACGGTTAGCCAAGTTGACTTTTTGCAAGCCCTCAAAGAAATCAAACCAGCTGTACTGCGGAGTGTGGAAGTCGAAGTTCCCCATATTGCCTGGGACGATATTGGTGGTTTGGATACGATTAAGCAAACCCTACGGGAATCAGTAGAAGGAGCGCTGTTATATCCAGAACTGTATCTGCAAACCAAAGCACTAGCACCAAAAGGCATCTTATTGTGGGGACCACCAGGAACAGGAAAAACTTTATTAGCTAAAGCCGTTGCTTCCCAAGCCAGAGCTAATTTTATTGGTGTTAATGGCCCAGAACTTCTCAGCCGTTGGGTGGGTGCGAGTGAACAAGCAGTACGGGAATTATTTGCCAAGGCGCGTCAAGCAGAGCCTTGTGTCGTGTTTATTGATGAAATCGATACTTTAGCTCCAGCGCGGGGTAGTTTCAGTGGTGATTCGGGAGTGAGCGATCGCGTAGTTGGACAATTGCTCACAGAGTTGGATGGCATAGAAGTAGGGAGTACTATTTTAGTAATTGGGGCAACAAATCGACCCGATGCCCTTGATCCAGCTTTGTTACGGGCCGGACGCTTAGATTTACAAATGAAGGTAGATTTACCAGATTTAGCTAGTCGTCTGGCGATTCTCCAAGTCCATAGCCAAGGACGACCCTTGGAAGGTGTGGATTTCAACTATTGGGCAGAGATGACTAAAAATTGGAATGGTGCAGACTTAACTTTACTGTGCAATCAAGCGGCTGTAGAAGCAATTCGTCGTTTTCGCTCCCAAGGATTGACAGACCCTTCTGAAATCAAGATTACTACTGATGATTTCAACTATGCTTATAAAGTTCTCACAGAACAGCGTCCAGATTAAACCAATTCGCAATAGCCTATGGCAAGGCTAACCCTAAGGCAATTCGCTGTTTCCGTGTTGTAACGACGATTTAGCGCCAAGTTCAGAGCGCCGGAAGCAGGCGCTCTGAACTGTGTAAGACAGAAAGAGCCACAACACTGGCGGTTTGATAAAAGCCGGAGACTTCAACTTCTATATTTTGTTAAATCTTGAATTGATTCATTTTTGCGCTGGAGGCAGAATCAAAGCTTCTTTAATAACTTCTTTCAAATTGGGAGTAACATTGCTAGCGGTGTTAAAACAATATACTAATAAGTTGTTTGCCTCCCAATATTTTTGAATTAAATGTAATTGTTTCTCACTAAATTGCCAAGCGCAATCCATTTGGCGATGTATTTTGATCAATTCCTTTAACTGTGTCGTCCAAGATTGCCCGTTAGATTGCCACCATGCTTTTAATATCTCTTTATCTTGTTGTGAACTAGGTAATTCTTGTTTGAGGTTTTGCAGAGATTCATCTAAAGATGAATATGACTGTAATAAATAATCAATATCAAGAGCTAATTTGAGAGCAGATATACGCTTACAGAAAAGCTCTGGAGTCAAAGAAATGCTAACTGCAAAAATATAACTTAAAGCTAAATCCAAAGCTAAATCATCAGCTAGTTTTCCTGTTAGATGACTATCTAAAGCTGTAGCTAGAGTTTGGTTACGTGATAAAGCATAATCGGGAGGTAAGACGAGGGTAAAGTAAAAAGCACGTACAGCAGATGAATGATAATTGGAAATAACTATTGAGGACTTGTTCATTACCCAAGTGAGAAAAAGTTTTACTGTTTCATCTGCAACTGCTAACTTATCAATTTGTTCCTTGATTAACTGGAATAAATCCTCAAAGGATTTGATAATTTCTGCTGTGAGTAAGATAACTTCACGCCATCGCTTGTCAACTAAATAATCAGCAATTTGTTCTAATTTTTTATTGTCGCTATTAGCAATGAATCTGGCAGTAAAATATTCATGAAATGTTAAATGAGAGAAAGAATAAATTCCTCTCGCTTGTTCAACTAATAATCCATGCTGTAACTCTATTGCTTTAAGCACAGCTTTACTATCTACTCGTAAATCTTCTAAATCAGTTGGTGCATTTGGTAACAGATATAAAAAGTCAGCTATTAATTGACAAATGATATTTTCTTCAAAAAAGTAATCTCCCTTCTCAAAAAAAGTGACGGCGATATAACTAAGCAACTTAATTTTCTGAGATAAGGTTAAATTAGCGTAAACTTCATCTCTTTTTATTCCTTTGGCTTCATCCCAACGTACTAGTAATAGCTCTAATCCTTGCCGATAAATTTCAGAACGCTTAGTAGGAAAATCCCCTAGATATTGGAATACTAAACAGGTGAGATTTAATAAAATAGGTGTGTATGCTAGATTTTGGATTAGTCGATTTTCAGGAAGTGTTATTTTATCAATAAATTTAGATGCTAATGTTTTCCTGAATCGGGTATTAGTTTTAGCAAAAGCTGTAAACCATTTATTAGCAAAATCCGATATTTGTGATTTTGTAAATTTAGAAATTTGTACTTCAGCAAACCCTTTAAATTTTTGATGCCTGAATGCAATTCGACAACTGATAATTACTGAGTTTTTATAAAAAATATCTAAAAAAATACTAATTGTTTTATTGATTTTTTCCGTATGTTTATCTGCAACTTCATCCAATCCATCTAGTAAAATTAAAGCTTTACCTTCATGAAGTAACTCTTCTACTTCTTGTTGAGCTATTTTGCAAATACTTAATTCTTCAATTAAATAGCTTAACAGAGGGTTTTTATCATCATAGTTAATATTTTCAGCAAAATCTTTCAGGCTAATAAAAATAGGAACACGTTGAGGTTGAAATTTACCTTGATTACAAAGTGTAGCAATTGATTGCAAAAACGTAGTTTTTCCTGCTCCTGGATTGCCAAAGACAAAAAGCTTAGAAAATTTCTCAATTGCTTGTAATCCTGTAATTTTTCTAGTAGTAACTTCCTCTAATAAAAATTCGTTTAAAGCTTTATCATCAGACTTTTGTAACTCTGCAATATCTAGCCATCTTTGACTAGTAATTTCTTCTAATACATTGATCTCAATAAATAATTCATCTAATTCTACTGTACGTGCAACATCTAACAACCGGATAGTACCACATTGATTTTGAATTTTCTCTGAGTGGGCAGCACGTATTTTATTCACTAAAGATTCAATGACTGTAGAGTCTTGATCTTCTAGTATCTGCTGGAGTTCTAAATGTTCGTCTGGTTCAAATTCTAGTGTTTGAACAATCTCTTCTGGATTGAGGGCTAGGCTAAAGCAAATTTCATGGAATATATGTCGGGCAACAGGCTTGCCAGAAAAAAACTTCCAAATTGGTTGGCGACTATCTAGTCCAACTTGACTGGCCAGATATTCTTGTGTCCAACCTTTATGATTAAAAGCTTTTTTGGCCTTCCTAATACCTTCATCCGAAGCTTGGAGCGATCGTTTAGCCATGCTTATATCAGAAATTAATTCAATTACATCATGAATTCCTATCAATTATATTTAGTTTTTAAATTAGCGGCAAGTTAACCCTTTATAATATCAATCTTTGTCAAAAATAAAAGCTCTTAGTCAGTAATTAGCCGGAATTATTATGCAAATATAAACTATACCTCTAAAAGAGAATATCCTAACTTAGCTAGGGAAGGAAAATCTCCAAATAAAATATATGATTAACTTTTTTATAAATTCCGGTAATATTAATTATTTCCACAGAAGTCGGATTTTAGTTAATTTTTATTAAGATTAGAAATCTAATTTAATTCTTGTACAATGCTTAGTACCCTGAAGATAGCTTTATTTATTCTTGCTATTACCTGTTTACCTTAGTAATTGCATGGCTAAAATTAGATTGCTATGGATAAATGATGGCAAATTTGCCGATATACTTCATCACATAGAAAAGTGCTATTTTTAGCAAAATTAAGCTGATATTGAATTTACCTTCAATGGTAATCTAACTAAGAAACTTGTTCCTTGACCTAAGGTACTATCAATAGATATCGTACCCTGATGCAAATCAACACATTGCTTAACAATTGCTAGCCCTAGTCCTGTGCCGGGAATTGTGGCAACATTGGCAGCACGTTGAAAAGGTTCAAATAGTTTAGCTTGAAATTCTAGGGGAATACCTACGCCTTGGTCTTTAATTTGAAAATACACACTACTTTCGTCACAAGTCAGCCCCAGCAAAATAGTACTACCTCTAGGGGAGTATTTGACTGCGTTAGAAAGTAAGTTATTGAGTAAATGCCATAGTAGCTGTTCATCTAAGCAGGCAATAAAGCTTTGAGTATTTGTGACAAAACTAATTTCATAATGTTCTTTCAATGTCAATCGTAAAGACTCGACTATTTCTTCACAGAAACTTACTACCTCTATCAAAGTGGGGTTCAATACAAAATTGTCAGCTTCGGCTCTACCAAGTGTGAGTATATTTTCTAGCAGATTCGTCAAGCTATCCGTGGCAGATTCAATGCGATCGATATGTTTTTGTTTTTTTTCCTCTGACATCTGTTTGCCATAGGTATTCAACATTTCGGCACTGAGCTTAATCGTTGTTAAAGGATTACGAAACTCATGTGCTGCCATGTAGAGGTGTTGTGATTTCATCTGGTTTTTGGATTCAGCGATTTGCTGACTATTTTTAGCAGCAATTAGTGCTTCTTTTACTTCAACTTCTGTTTGGTGCCGGGAAATAGCAATCTCTATTGTGGTAGCTAATATTCTTTCATCGAAGGGTTTTAAAATATAACCAAAAGGATGGGAAGCCTTAGCTCGCTCTAGTGTTGCGCGATCGGCATTAGCAGTTAGGTAAACTACTGGTAAATCAAAGCGAGACTGGATGGCAAAAGAGGCTTCTATACCATCAATTTTACCCTCTAGTCTGATGTCCATCAGCACTAAGTCAGGTCGCAAATTTCCTGCCATGAAAATAGCTTCTTCTCCCGATGCTACTAAGGCAGGTACACCATACCCCAAATGTTCTAAAGTTTCTCTCAAGTCATCAGCCACTAATTGCTCATCTTCAACTATCAAAATTTGGATAGGATTCATATTTAATTTTCTACGTTGATTAGATTTATAGCTTGTTCAGGTTTCCATCCTGAAATTTTTTGCTTAAATTATAAATTTCTTTGATCTTTTTTAAGATTTCCTCCCGATTCATAAATTCATAGTCATTGATGAGCTTCTCTGATATCGATGTAATGTAATTAAGAGGATTATTTAACTCATTTCTAATTGTCGATGTCAGATAAATATAAGATTTATGGAGTCTTTGTTGTGTTTGTCTATTAATTATTTCTTGTTTCTCTAATCTAGCTGTTATTGCTCCCAGTAATTCGGCTCTTGTAAATGGCTTTACCAGATAATCATCCGCACCTAATTCTATACCTTGACGAATATCATTTTGAGAAGCTTTAGCTGTAAGAAATATAAAAGGAATAGCTTCAGTCTCTGGATTTTCCCGTGACCAAGTAACAACTTCGTATCCATCTATTTTTGGCATAGCAATATCACAGATAATCAAATCGGGAATTTCTGTCTGTAGCAATGTAATCCCGACTTGTCCGTTTTCTGCGTCCATAACATAGAAATTTTCCGCAGTTAGCATTTCTACAATAATGCTACGAATTTCTTCTTGGTCTTCAATTACTAAAATTTTTGTCATTACTGGAGATATCTTTAAGTATTCTATTATGTTAAATAATATGTCAGATTTAATTATTTATTTGAAGAATGTGGGTTTTTAAAAAATCCAATTTGTTTTAATTCAGGAAATGATTATTATATTTTAGGTGAATTATCTCCTATGTCCATAAAACAACATACAAAAATATTTAAACTAAAAACTTCAAATGAGAAGCATTTTTAAAGAATTTTTGCGCCTGACTCTACCTATAATCATCTGTTTGGATGTGGGAAATTAACTGGTGTAGTTAGGAATCAAGAAAAAACCTGGTTGATTGGTGCTTATTTTTTGAAGCAAAAAGTCAGATAAGCTGCCCTTGCTTTCATTTGCATATTTTTTCGTGCTAGCTGTAGACTGCTAATGCTTGACAATTGACTGTCACCAGTCAACAAACTATACAAGTGACTATGTAATTTAAAAGCGTGATGGCTTACTGCATCAAATTCTAGTTGATTTTTCAATGTATGTTAAAGTTTTGTTGATAATATTTACATTTTGACCCAGAATTGAAAAATTAGTTTACAACTGGAGAAAGATTTTTGTAACTATTAATATTGTTAGGGATTTCACTAGCTCTGTTTTTACTAATCTATTTTAGATATAGCTCGATTTAAGAAGAACTTTTTATTCAGCAAATAGAGAATTTCAATTTTTTAACGAAAGGCGATCGCCTTTTTGTATATAGCTTATGAATCAACGTTTCCCTCTAACCATTTTACTGATTGATGATTGCGCCGAAGATAGGGAGATATATCGTTTTTTTTTGCAGCAGGATAGATTACATACCTATGAGATTTTTCAATTGGAGACAGCACAAGAGGCAATGACATGGTGTGAGCAACAGACACCAGATGTAATTTTGCTGGATTATTTACTGCCCGACTACGATGGATTAGAGTTTTTGCAACAACTTAGGGAACACCTAAATAATAGCCAATCTGCTGTGATCATGCTCACAGGACAAGGGGACGAAAGTATCGCCGTCTGTGCGATGAAAAATGGCGCTCAAGATTATTTGGTGAAAAATTCTCTTACGCCGGAAACCTTACAAAGTGCAATTCATTATGCTGTAGAACGGATGCTGCTGACAAGACAGTTAGAACAAAGTCGGCAACAGCAACAACTAATGGTGGCGATCGCTTTAAGAATTAGACAATCCTTGAAGCTAGAAGATATTTTGAGTGTCACAGTCGCGGAAGTGCGCCAGTTTTTGCAAGCAGACCGGGTACTAATTTATCAATTCCAACCCGATATGAGTGGAATTGTGGTTGCAGAGTCTATACTTCCCGGTTGGATAGTGACGAAAGGAGCGCAAATTGAAGATAAGTGCTTTCAAGATAGTGCAGAACATAACCATCAAGTAAAAAAACGAGCGATCAATGATATTTATCAGGCAGGCTTAACGAACTGTTATTTAGAACTACTAGAGCAGTTTCAAGTTAAAGCCACTTTGATAGTACCCATTATGGTGACAAATAAATCATGGGGATTATTAGTTGCTCACCAATGTGCTGCACCCCATGAATGGCAGTCATTTGAACTGGACTTATTAGAGCAGTTGGCGGTGCAGATAGCGATCGCTATTCAGCAAGCAAGTGCCTATGAGCAAATACAGACAGAACTACAAGAACGAAAACGAGTAGAAGCAACTCTGCGCGAGAGCGAACAACGGTTTCGCCAGATGGCTGATACGGCTCCCGTACTGATTTGGATGTCGGGACTTGATAAACTTTGCTACTACTTCAATAAAACTTGGTTAGATTTTACTGGCAAAACCTTAGAACAAGAAGTCGGTGATGGTTGGGCGAAAGGAGTACATCCCGATGACTTAAAAGATTGCTTAGACATTTATGTCAATGCCTTTGATGCCCGCCAAAATTTTCAAATGGAATATCGGCTCAAACGCTTTGATGGAGAATATTGTTGGATTTTGGATACAGGCACTCCCCGTTTCACCACGGAAGGAGTGTTTCTGGGTTATATCGGTTCCTGTGTAGATATTAGCGAACGGAAGCAAACAGAAGCTGCTTTACAACAGAACGAAGAGCGATTAACTATGGCTCTAGACGCTGCGTGTATGGGTAACTGGGAATGGGATATTCAAACAGGTGGAATACACTGGTCGGAGAATTTGGAAAAACTATTTGGCATGGTTCCAGGGAGCTTCAACGGTCATTTTGAAACGGTTGTGTCGCTGATACACCCAGATGATCGGCAGAGGGTTTTACAATCAATTAATTGTGCTGTCTATAACAGAGAAGATTACAACATCGAATTTCGGTTTATTAAACTTGATGGTACGCCACGCTGGGCGCTCAGTAGAGGTAAAGTATTCTACGACCAAAACGGTAACCCTCTGCGAATGAGTGGTATAGATTTTGATATCACAGAACGTAAACAGGCGGAGTCTGCCCTGCAACAGAGTGAAGGGCGGTTTCAGGCGTTTATGAATAACAGCCCCTCAGCTTCCTGGATTACCGATGACCACGGTCGAATACTTTATCTGAGCCAGACCTATGTTCGTACCTTTCAATTGCCATTTGACAAGATAGAGGATGTCATGGGCAAAACAGTTTCTGAGCTTTATGCTCCAGAAATAGCCCAGCAGTTTTTGGATAACATTCACCAGGTGGCACAGACGCAACAAATCCTCGAAACCGTTGAAAAGGCTCCCAAATTGGATGGTACATTGGGGGATTTTTTAGTCTATAAATTCCCCTTACCTGGGACTACGGGGGAATTATTGATTGGTGGTGTAGCAGTTGATATTAGCGATAAAATTCTGGCAGAGCAGGCATTACAACAACTTAATCAAGAACTGGAAGCCAGAGTGGCAGAACGTACTGCGGCTTTAAGGGAAAGCGAAGAACGCTGGCATTTAGCGCTAAGAGGCAGCAATGATGGTATTTGGGACAGAAACATCACAACTAATGAAGTTTTCTTCTCGATTCGTTGGGAAGAAATGTTGGGCTGTAGCAGTCAGGAACTGAGCCAAAATCGAGAATCATGGTTAAGCCGGATTCATCCTGATGATCATGAACGCATTATGAAGGCGATCGCCGACCATTTAGCTCACAAAACACCCTTTTTCCAAGAAGAATATCGGATACAGCGCAAAGATGGCTCCTATATATGGATATTGGATCGAGGTCAGGCTTTATGGGATGAATCAGGCAATGCCATTCGCATGAGCGGCTCGGCAACAGATATTACTAAACGCAAGGAGACAGAAAATCAGTTATTAAACATTTCCAGATTGCAACACGCAATTCTTTCTAGCATCGATTATGCAATCATTTCTACCGATTCCGACGGCATAATTCAAACTTTTAACCTTGCAGCTCAAAGGATGTTGGGTTACACAGCCGATGAGGTGATTGGTAAGTTAACACCAAACAGCTTTCATGAGCCAGAGGAACTCAGACAACGGATGAATGAACTCAAACAAGAGATGGGTAGGGAAATTACCCCTCAAGATTTCATGGTCAAAACTCAGCAAGGTAATGATGAATTAGAATGGACTTTTATTCGTAAAGATGGTTCGCGTTTCCCTGTGGCTCTCTCGGTTAAACCCATGTTTAATCAAGAAGGAAAGCCTATTGGTGGTGTGGGAATTGCCAAAAATATTACTCAACAAAAACAGATAGAAGCTCAACTTCGCAAAAATACCTCTACTCTTGCTGCGGCACAACGGATTGCTCATCTGGGTAGTTGGGAACTGGATTTGTCAACGCACAACTTAATCTGGTCACAAGAGGTTTTTCGCATATTTGGCCGCCCTCCTGAGTCCGGGACACCAAGTTACAAGGAAATGCTTGATTGTATTCATCCGGATGATCGCAACTACCGCGATGTTGTCTTACATCAAGCTATTACACAAAGACAAGCTTATGAACTAGAGTATCGTTTTTATCGTGCTGATGGCAGTTTGGGTTATTTGTTATCACGAGGCGAAGTCATATTAGACACTCATGGGCAACCATACCAGTTAATCAGCACTATCCTAGACATTACCGAGCGTAAACAAACAGAAGAACGACTACGTAACCTTTCAGACCGATTGACCTTGGCAGTCAGTTCAGCCAATCTTGGTATTTGGGACTGGGATATGATACAGGAAGCGGAATGGGATGACCGAATGTATGAACTATATAATTTACAACAGTCTGAGAATAAGGCAAAGTACCAAGATTGGATAGATAGGCTCCATCCAGATGATCGAGATGAAGCAATGATGGCCTTTGAAGATGCCATAAAGGGAGTCAGAGAATTTGATACAGAATTTCGGATTGTTCTGGAAAATGGCAATATCCGCTTTATCAAAGCCTCCGCTTTAGTTCAACGCAATGAGTGGGGCGAACCACTACGCATGGTCGGGATTAACTATGATATTACTGAGCGCAAACAAGTAGAAGCTGCCTTACGGGAAAGTGAAAAGCGCTATGCTACCTTGACAGAAGCGGCTCCCGTTGCTATTTTTCGGCTTGATACTGCTAGTAATTGTATTTACGTCAACGAACGTTGGAGTTTAATGACGGGTAGACCAACACAAGCAGCATTGAAGAAGGGATGGTTAGAAAATATCCATGAAGAAGATCGCTATCACCTGGTGGTAGATTGTGCTGGCCTCTGCGGAAAACAATGTGGTTTATCGGAAACTTGTCGGCGGGAAGTCAGATATGTACGTCCAGATGGCAGCATCACTTGGTTCTACATCCAGATAGTACCCGAAACCGACCTAAATGGTACAATCTTGGGTTATATAGGTAGCTTGACAGATATCACCACCCGCAAAACAATTGAGTCAGAAGTTATTCACCATCGTGATTTGCGAGAAGCGATTTTTAATGAATCAGCCGATGCTCTTTTTTTAGTAGATAGAGATACGCAATTGATTTTTGATTGTAATGATCGTGCGGTTGATTTGTTTGAAGTTGCCAATAAAGAAGAATTACTCAATATTCAAGGTAATACACTACAACGTTACCAATTTACTCCCGAACAATTGGATGAAATTACACAGGAACTGAATCAAAAATCTTGGTGGAGTCGAGAAATTGAATATGCCACCCGCAAAGGTAATTTCTTCTGGGGAAATTTAGCTGCTAAACAAATTACTGTAGCTGGTAAGGGTATTAATTTAGTACGATTGTCTGATATTAGCGAACAGCAAGCCGCACATCGTGAACGCAAACAAGCGGTAGAACAAATACAGCGATCGCTAGATGAAAAAGAAACCTTACTCAAAGAAATTCATCATCGGGTAAAAAACAACCTGCAAATAATCTCTAGTTTGCTCAGGATGCAGTCTAGACGTTCTTTTGATGAAACAACTTTGTTGCTATTTACAGAATCTCAAAATCGTGTACAGTCGATGGCTTTGATTCATGAGCAACTTTATCAGTCGGCAGACATTAATCAAATCAACTTTAGCGACTACATCAAAAATCTGACAGATAGCTTATTTCGTTGCTACGGGGTCAGTCAAAAGAATATAAGGATAAATATAGAAACAAATAGTATTAAATTGGCTCTAGATAATGCTATTCCCTGCGGATTAATCATTAATGAGTTAGTTTCTAATTGTCTGAAGTACGCATTTCCAGAACAAAACGAAGACAATAATATTACTATTTCCCTGGAAGCAGTCCCAGGAAATCAATTAACTCTCTTAGTTAAAGATAACGGTATTGGCATTCCCGAAACATTAGATTGGGAAAATGCCAACTCTTTAGGCTTAAGAATTGTCAAAAACCTAGTCAGACAACTCAAAGGCAAGATTCTTTTAGAGTGCGATCGCGGTACTGCTTTCTCCATTCGCTTCCCCCAATAAGTAGGTCGGCGTAAATAAATATTGTTGGGATAAGGCAGGGGGCAGGGGGCAGGGAGCAGGGGGAGAAAGAGTTTGAGCCTTATTTACTTTTATTTACATAGTTTGGTTTTATTGCATCGACTTACTTAATTACCACAGCACCAAAGACCGGATCAAGCCAGAATGAGGCGTGATTTTTCATACAACATTTCTTTAGGTAGTAGAGCGATCGCCTCAAAAGATGGTTAAGTGGCGTTGGATCTGGTGTCGAACACCAAATTAATTTACTTTTGCAAATCTGCTCCTCAAAATAGGGTAGCGGTAAAAGAAATTCTCCAATCAACAATCAATGAGAAATATCAAAATAAGCCTGTAATGTTGCCGTAATAGTCCATATTAATCAGGTAGTGTATCTTATTGTTTGGTGCTATGTACTGCCGACATGAACAAATCACTGCCAACGCATTTTCAAGAAAGCATTTATCAAGAACTACTACCTAGTTTACAAATTGAAAGTGTCAATCCACGTAACCTCATTCAGGTCACTTATGTTCCACAACCTTGGCTACTGCTAGGCAAAGGAAATTACGCAGCAGTAGTTTATCACCCTGATTACCCTGAGTTTGTAGTCAAAATTTATGCTCCAAGACGGCCAGGCTATGAAGAGGAAGTAGAAGTTTATCATCGTTTAGGTTCTCATCCGGCATTTTCTGAGTGCTTGTATGCCCAAGATGGCTTTTTAGTCTTGAAACGTCTTTACGGCACAACACTCTACGATTGTATGCACTTGGGTTTACCGATTCCCAAACAGGTGATCAGGGATATTGATGAAGCTCTTGAATATGCTCGAAGCCGTGGACTTTACCCTCACGATGTCCACGGTCGTAATGTCATAATGCACGAAGGTAGAGGATTAGTCGTAGACATTTCTGATTTTCTGCATCAAGAACCTTGTTCAAAATGGCATAATCTCAAAAAGGCTTATTACTGGTTATACCTGCCCGTGTTACGCCCACTTCGACTGCCTGTGCCATACTCTGCTTTAGATTGGATTCGCAAATGTTACCGTTTAGGAACTTCATGTAAACAGTTATGTAGGCAACTAGCCCCAAAATTAAACTGTTTCAAGTATTTAAGACGTTATTGACCCTCTTATACTTAGTCTCAACAGACAACCTGAGTGCGTCAAGTCGCTTCTCTACGAGACACTACCCGTTAAGAGAAACTATGCCGCAGATTTTACGCTTCAATGAAAAATTAAAAATTAAAAACAATTAGGTAGGCTTGTTGATTTCAGCACATCAAATTTCATCCCCTGATGCAAAAACGCCCTAACTACTTACCGCTACGTTAAAGATTAGTTCTTCTAGGGTACCGAGTAATTCTTGCTCATTGTAAGGTTTAGAAAAATAAGCTCTAGCGCCTAGCTGCATGGCTAGTTGTCGATGTTTATTGCTACTACGAGAGGTGAGCATGGCTACTGGGATATTTTTTGTATCTGAGTTGGAGTTAATGCGGTCTAAAAAGCCGTAGCCATCAAGGCGTGGCATTTCAATATCACAAATTACAGCTTTCACTTTTAAGCCACTCTCTAATTTTTCCCAAGCATCTTCACCATCTTTTGCTTGTTCTACTTGATATCCTCCTTTTTCTAAAGTTAATGCTAGGAAGCGACGCACATTAATGGAGTCATCAATGATTAAAATTGTGCCTTTGTTTTGAGTGGGGGGTGCTGGTAGTTTGGCACTATCAAAGAAGAGGAAGGGCGTTTTTAGTGTAGCTGATGATGATTGAAGATTTTTGGTGGGGTGTTGATTGGTGGCAATTTTATACAGGAGTTCGTTGGTATTAACTAATGCCACAACTCGACCATCACCTAAAATGGTGCAATTACTAAAGCCTTGGGGTAAGGGTATATTGCCTTCAACTTGGCGGATAGCAACTTCTTGTTCACCCCAGCAACGGTCTACCAATATGGCAACTGGTTGATTATTGCCTTTAACTATTAAGACGCTATGGGCGTTAATTGCTGGGGGTGTTTCTAGTTCTGGGCTGTCGTAGCGGGGACAGTTAAATTCTAGATGGCGACCAAGGCGAATTAGGGGGAGCATCGTCCCTTGCCAATTGAGGACTTCATTTCCTGCCATTGGGAATACTTGCTCGTTTTGCAATAAGAAGATTTCCGAAACCACATCGGTAGGAAATGCTAACAGCATTTTGTTGGTTTCTATGAGCAAAACTCTGGCGATTGAAAGGGTAAATGGTACTGATAAGGTAAAGGTTGTACCAACACCTAATTCTGTATCAACTGTAATATCGCCGCGCACTAGTTTGAGGTTATTACGCACTACATCCATCCCCACACCACGACCAGATAAGGCGGTGACTTGTTCGGAGGTGGTAAACCCTGGTTCAAAAATTAGTGATAGGAGTTCTTCATCGGTGGCGTTGGCTAGTAAAGCTGCATCTATCCCCATTCCTTGGGCGCGGGTGCGGATTTTATCTAAAGAAATGCCCCGACCATCATCGCGCATGGTGATGATAGTACGATTACTGCGGTGGGTGGCTGTAATTTCAATTAAGCCTTGTTCTGGTTTGCCTAATGCCTGACGGGTGGCAGATTCTTCGATACCATGATCAAAGGCATTTCTTAATAAGTGCATTAACGGCTCATTTAAGGCTTCTAAAATGCTGCGTTCAATTAAGGTGTTACCGCCTGTAATTTTTAATTGAACATTTTTACCATATTCTACGTTTAAATCGCGGATGGCTCTGGGGAAACGCTCAACTAAGTCCGACATGGGGCGCATTCGGATATGGTTGAGCTTGGTTTGTAGTTGTTTTGATGTTTTATTGAGTTTACGGGCGACGTGGTCTGTGTCGTCAACGCTGAGTTGAATATCTGTGGTGACTTCTTGGACTTGGACAATAGTTTCTACTACTGTTTGCGATCGCAAGTTTAACTCATTATAGCGATCCATCTCTAGGGCATCAAATTCGCTCCCTGGGTCTTGGGTCTGGGGATATTCTGCCCCATGATGAGCATTTACCAAGTCTTTGGTAGTTTTTCGCTCATGAATTGTCCGCAGTTCTTGATTTTCTCGTTCTAGGGTATGGACACGTTGGTTTAAGTTGCGGACAAGTTTGCGTAATCTTTCAATTTGGGAGTTAAGCCCGTTACGTTGGACAATTAATTCACCAAATAAATCATTGATTTCTTCTAATTGTTTACTAGGAACTCGGACTGTATTTTCTTGATGTTCACGGTCTTTGTTAGCTAGTAATGTATAATCTGTTGTGATATTTTCTTTGGCAAATTCTGTCAGTATTTCGGGGAAATCAATAATATTGAGGGTATTATTATTCTTTTTTGATACTGTCAAATCTTCAGGAATAAAATCAGATTCTATAGATGTTTCTGATAATTTCTCTGCCTGGATTTGTGGTAGAGATGGAGTGTATACGGGAATGTGAACTAATTCACCAAACTGGAGTTCTGTTGGTAGTTTATCACGTTGATTTGTTAAAACTAAAGCTTGCGATCGCCGCCATGTTTGTAAAGCTAATTGGGCAATTTCTGAGACATTACCGTTAGCATTTTCTATATGATATTTAATAGATTCACATAATTGGGTAAAAGCTGGTAACTGCAACATTTCCCCCAATCCGCCCAATTCCGCCGCCATGATGGCGACTTCTTCTTGTAAACAAGGCTGGTTTTGATCTGCCAATACCGACTCTAGACGCTGGAGACATCCTTCGATTTCTGACTCAAATAACAGAGGAATGATATCTTGCCCCTCTTCTGGTGATAGCATGGTTGCAGCGTCTTCTGGAGTAGGATCACCGAGGCGATCGCGCAATTCATCAAATACTGGGTGACAAAATGTCGCTAACCAATCTTCTTCTACGGCATTACCTTCTCCTAGTAGCTGGACAATTTGCCGCAACCAATCAACCGCAGAAAGTAATAAACTTTGTAATTTGGTATCAATTTCTAGGGAATTTTTACGGGTTTTTAAAACCTTAAAAGCATCTTCCAAGCGATGGGATAAATCACTTAAAGCACGAAATCCCATCATCGCTGCACCGCCCTTAATGGAATGAGCAGCGCGTAATGCACCATTAATTTTTTCTAAGTCAATGCGGTGACTTGTGTCGATTTCTAGTAATACCCCTTCTAGAGTATTAATGTAATCTGTAGCTTCTTCCAGAAACTGCATCTGGATTTCTAATTCTTTATCTTTTGACATGGTTTTTAGTCAGTTGTCAGTTGTCAGTTGTCAGTTGTCGATAGTCAATGGTCAACAACCTTTGTTTTCACTATGGACTTTGAACTATGGACTTTGAACTATGGACTTTGGACTATGAATTAACTCACTTTAAAAGTACCAACAGTTTTTTGTAACTGGTGAGAAATTTCTACAGTTTGTTTGAGGGATTGGGCTACGAGGCGGGAGGAATCGCTGCTGCGTTGTGAGACAGAGGCGATGTCTTGCATGAGTCTGTTAACAGTTTGTGATGTTTCTACTTGCGATACTGTAGCGGTGGAAATTGATTGTATTAAAGAATCGATTTGCCGGGATACATCTAATATTTGACCAAGGCTTTGTTTGGCTTCTTCGACAATTCTTGTCCCTTCCACCACTTGGGTTGTACCTACTTCCATCGCCTTGACAACTTCGCTGGTTTCCCGTTGAATGTTCTCGACAATTTGCTCAATTTCTTGGGTAGCGATTGCACTTCTAGCAGCTAGTTCGCCAATTTCTTCAGCGACGACTCCAAAACCTTCGCCTTCTTCTCCAGCACGGGCGGCTTCAATACCTGCGTTGATGGCGAGGAGGTTGGTTTGGGTGGCAATTTGGTTAATGATGGAGACTACGCGGGAAATTTGTTGTGAAGATTCTCCCAGGCGTTTGACTTTCTTGGCAGTTTCGCCAACGGTGGTGCGTAAGGACAAGATGTTTTGTACGGTCAAGTCCATTGCTTGTCCACTCTTGGCGGCGGTAAAGGCTGCATGATTAGCCACGGTTGCTGCTTGTTGGGCGCTGTCGGCTACGGCCTGCATGGAATGGGTCATTTTATCAACTGCGTCTAAGGTGCGGTTGATTTCGGTGGCTTGGGTGAGGGCTTCTTCTGCGAGTTGACGAATTGCGCCTTCGTTGGAACCAATAGCTGTGTTTAATTGACCAGCTGCTTGTTTAACTTGGGTGACGATATCCCGGAGGTTTTCGACGATGGAGTTGAAAAAGTCCGCCACTGTACCGATTTCGCCAGCCGTCACGTCTGCACGGACTGTTAAGTCACCTTTGGCGACACCTTCCACATTGCTGAGTAGTTCCAAGAGTTGTAATTGTAAAACATCTTGTGGTTGCCATTCCTGGTCAGGGTTGGTAACTACAAATCCTTTTTGTTTGACCGCAATTTGCAGATGTTCGGCGACTTGGTTAATATTGGTAGCCAATGTGCCTAACTCGTCTTCCCTATCTACTTCTATGCGGCTGGGGAACTCACCCTGACCGAGTTTTGCTAAGGTGGTGGTCGCATGGGATAGGGGTTGTATGGTACGGTTAGCTAACCAAGCTGCGATCGCTCCTACTGCACAAGCTGCAAATGCTGTACCCAAAAGAATTGTCCACAATAGTTGTCGTTGTGGTAGTAATAAAGCATCTGCATCGGTAGTCAAAAGAACTTGCCAATTTAGGTCTGGTAGTCCTGCTAAGTTTTGCGGTGGTACGTAACTAAGTAATACGGGTTTTTTATTAACTTTGGGAGTGGTGAGGAAACTAGCAACTTTTTTACCATCTAGATGTGCGGCTAAATCAGGATAATTGGCTTTGGCTTCTTTACCTAATAGTTCTTTTTCTGGGCTGAGGAAAATTATCCCTGAAGTATCAAGTAAATTATATGTATTGCCATTAACTGCATAGTCTTTGATAACCGCTTCTAGGGATTTGATGGGCATCTTCGCTCTGACTACAGCGATAATTTGATCTGTGGTAATATCTTTGATTGGCGCAGTTATATCAATACTTGATGGTTCTGATTGTTGAATGAGGGGTGCTTCTTTGCGGAGTGTTTCTTGAAAATAACTTTGACCTTTTTGGTTATATAAAATTTCTCCCGTAGATTGGGCGATTACGTCCCCTTGAATATCAAATACAGCTATACTTTCGTAATTTTGATAAATTTCGATAATACTATCTAATACTAGTTGTTTTTCCTCCTTGCTTGTCTTACTACTAACTTGGGGATTGGCTAAAAATGGTAGGCGGGAAATAAATTGAATATCTGCATAACGTCCCAACATGAAGCGGTTAACTGTGTCGGTTAATTTAGTGGCGGCTGTTTGTTGAGCTTGAGACGTTTGTTGGATAATTGATTTATTGAGTAAGTTATAGGCGATCGCCCCAACGGTTAAGATGGGGAGTGTACCGAGTGCGATCGCTAAAACTACGGCTTTGGTTTTTAAGCTTAAGCGTTGGTAATAAACTCCTAAATTCTGCTGATTAACAAGATGACTCAGCTTATTGGAGATTCGTCCGATACCATTACCAGCTTGTGTAGGAGAAATCAATGATGATTGATTTTGAGCATCATCACTCTTAGCCATGTCGGTTTTATTAATCATAATTGCAGTTAGGGGAAATAATTAATCAGAACAGAAAATATTTTATTGATAATTTTGATTACCAATAAGTACAGAAGAATTGACAATTGCTTGAGCATCTAACACGAGAAAGTTTTCTTCCTGTTGTGTCACACAACCACGTAAATAAGGAACCAAACTAGATGCTACCTGTCCAATAGGCGAACGAATCTCATCAGACATAAATTTAGTTATGCCTTTAATTTCTTGTACTACTAAACCCAATATTGTTGATTCTACTTTAATCACAATGACACTATATTGATGTACCCGGTTTTCTAATGATTCTAAATTGAGCATTTTTGGTAAATCAATTACCCAAATTATCCGACTACGCCAATTCATTAAACCTAAGACACAATGTGGCATATTTGGCATAGGTGTAATAGATTCAGCAGAAATAAGAACTGCTTCTTGGGTATGGTTCATCGCTAAAATAGCAGCACTTTGCTGATTTAGGTAAAATTTTAGATAACCATCTCCTGATTTATTTTGAGGTAACAGAGTAGCCATTAAACTTTGAGAGTTATCCATTGATTTAAAGTACTACAGATTTAATAGTACGTAGCAGATTTTCACGGGTATAGGGTTTTGTAATATAGGCATCTGCACCTTGTTTCATTGCCCACAAACGGTCTATTTCTTGATTCTTAGAACTGCAAATTACTATCGGGAGTTTTTCTGTAAGTGGATGTTTTTTTAAGGAACGACATAACTCAAATCCACTCATTCCAGGCATGACAACATCAGTGACAATGACATCAGGCTTTTCTAATAAAGCTTTCTCTATAGCTTCCTTTGCACCAGCAGCCTTAATTACGTCATAACCACTCTCTTGCAAATAACGACTCATCAGTTCTAATTCACTGGGTGAGTCTTCAACAATCAAAATTTTGCCAACTAAGGTAATACTCACTTTTCCATCTCCCAATTTAAGTAATATGTTTAAACACCATTTTTAATAATTCTGATTGGTCAAAAGGCTTAGTTAAATAGCCTGAAGACCTGACCATTTTTGCTTTAGCTCTATCAACAAATCCTGTTCTACCAGTCACCATAATAATAGGCGTATTTTTAAAAGCTGAATGTCTCCGTAATAGGGAACATAATTCATATCCGTCTAAATTGGGCATTGTCACATCGAGCAAAATTAAGTCTGGTTTACTCCGCAGAACTTGCATTAAAGCTTTCACAGGGTCATTAATAGTCACCACTGTAAAGACATTCTCATCGAGAAAACTTCTGATGGAATTTAAGACTGTCTGACTATCATCAATACAAGCGATGGTATATAAAGTTTTTCTAACTAGAGATGGAGGATTAATTGGCTGGGAGTTTTCGCTATTTTCAGGATGATTTTGTGGTGATGATGGAGATGAGGTGGGTCTGGTTGATGGCAAAACTTGTGAACCACCACCCGTATTTACAGATGATGGTTTAGGTTGGCGTTGTCGCAATTGTTTTTGGCAATATTCAACTAATACACGCAAATCTAAATAACAAAATTTTGGCATTTCTTCCCAAGTAATATCAGGGAAAAATTCATAACTTCCCTCTTTAATGACTAAAAATGTCTCTATTACTTCCTTTGCTAGTTCTTCTATCAAGATGGCGGCTTGTTTGGGGTTAATATGGTTCTCATTTACCAGCCAACAAATCGCCTGATAATCTACATATAAGATGGATTGACCTTCACTCTTGGGTTCAAACATCAACCGCATTTGCACACGGGTAGCGCTGTTCAGGGTAGGTATTTTTTGGCTTAAGCGCCGCAGTTGATTATCAAGACGCTCAAATAATTTATCTGAGTAGGAAGCGTAAGTAAGTTTACCCGCTTCTAAATTAATTGTCCAAGATGTAGTGTCTGTAAATACACGTAAGCATCCTGTAGCGTGACGACTGGTGAGTTGAGCTAAGAGAGATAGGGGATGTAGTTTATGATTTAACCTGTAGTTATTTATAGGAGTTGTACTCATTTTGCTTTTACTTTAGATAAATTCCATAGGTGTCAACTTAGTTGATGCGGAAGCTTCGCCAAAAGTCCTATCATGAATTGGTTAACTAAATAGGTGATATAAAATACAAGCTTTATTGAAAAGTATTTGTCATAAACTACTCGTACAGTATATGTTTTACGATAATTTAATCCCCAATGAGGTGTAAAATTTAGTAAATTTATTAACTCTGTTACAGAGAGAAATACGGCTTGTGGAAGGTTTCATCAACAGAAGTTAAATACCAAAAAAGTGATATTCCTCTGAGTAACTTTTAATTCATAAAAGCTAAATTAGCACTGTTAATTTAACAGAATTTAACTAAAGTCTTATCAGTATTTTCACTTAAAAAAAATATGTTAACCGAATCTAGTCTCATTTTGCCGCTTGATTCAGTATGGCTACGCAACCTTTCAACAATTCAGCCATGACAATTACCTCAACTGCTACTAGTGTAATTGTCTATATAGTTCCCAACTTTTGACAGAATATTTATGAAGTTAGCGAAAACTCTACAGTAGCCGAGAAATAGGTAATAAAAACGAAACCCCAGATTTACAAGATGATGGGTGGCGATAGCACCACCCATCCTACAGATAATTGTGTCTAAAAATCTTGGTGAGTAAAAGGTTTGGCATTTTCCCCTGTGTAGGTGGCGACAATATGTCCTGTACCTGTCATTTGATATTTATATGTCACCAGTCCTTCTAAACCCACAGGGCCACGGGGGGGCATTTGTTGAGTACTAATACCTACTTCCGCACCAAAGCCGTAGCGGAAACCGTCGGCGAAGCGAGTAGAACAGTTGTGAAAAACTCCGGCTGAATTGACTAAGCCAAAGAAGGTTTCAACGGCTGCCACATCTTCGGTAATAATGGCATCAGTATGACGAGAACCGTATTGATTGATATGAGCGATCGCCTCTGTTAATGAGTCTACAATCTTAATGGACAAGATAAAATCGCTGTATTCTGTTTCCCAATCGATGGCTGTGGCCGCCGCAATCTCAGGTAATATCTGCAAAGTCCGTTCATCTCCTTTCAATTCCACCTGACGTTCAGCTAAGGCTTGGGCTACTTTTGGTAAAAATTCCGCCGCAATTGAGTGGTGGACGAGTAAGGTTTCAATGGCGTTACAAGCAGCCGGATACTGCACCTTTGCATCGATGCTCACAGCAATTGCTTTCTCTATATCTGCGGACTTATCTATATATACATGGCAAATGCCATCGGCGTGACCAAGTACGGGAATGCGAGTATTTTCTTGAACAAACCGCACAAAAGAGTTAGAACCTCTGGGAATAATTAAATCTACATATTTATCTAGGCGTAAAAGTTCTAAGGTTTCTTCTCTAGTGGTGAGTAACTGTACTACATCAGGATTGACATCTGTTGTTGATAACCCTTGTTTCACAGCTTTGACTATGGCTTCGCAAGAACGTACAGCTTCCTTCCCACATTTGAGAATTACGCCATTACCCGACTTGATAGCTAAGGAGATAATTTGAATGGCTGCTTCTGGACGGGCTTCAAAAATAATCCCCAACACTCCCAATGGACAAGTTATCCGCTTGAGAACTAAACCGGTATCCAGTTCACGCTGAATTTGTACTTGTCCGATAGGATCTGCTAGTTTACCAACATCTCGCACCCCAGCGATCGCATCTCTTAATTTATGTTCATCCAACTGCAACCGCTTGTATAGTGGTTTGGCTATACCTTCAGCCGTAGCCGCTTCACAATCCGCAATATTTGCCTGTAAGATTTCCTCCTTTGCAGATTCTAAAGCTTGAGCGACAGTAGCGATCGCTTGATTTTTCGCTGCGGTAGACAGCATCGCCAGTAAACTTGCGGCTTGGCGAGTTTGTTGAGCGATGTCATTCAGGGAAGAAGCAACTTGGAGAGTAGTCATATTATTAGTCATATTATTAGTTATTAGTTATTAGTCCATAGTCATTAGTCCATAGTCAACAGTCAACTACTATTGCCTTGGTTCAGCCAATTTCCCCAATTATTTATTGGCAACAATCTGATAAGATATGGGCTCAATTATTTAATAACCATGCAAACTGCAAATTAATTTCAATTTCTTTAATGCCGACTGTATCAAGTTTTCATTCTTATTGACATTCTAACCATCTTGTAAGTGACTTGTACTAGTAAGCCTTGTAGTGAAGTATGTTGAGTTAAATTTACTGAGGGTCACACTTCTAGAATGCCTAAAAATCTTGCAGGGTATTGCTTTTAGAACCGCATCATCCAGCAATGATAAATTATAGGTTCATCTTAATTAGCTTTTATGTAATTATTTGCGTTACTGCTCTACATATCTATATTCTCTGCCAGGTCAATACTTGCATCGAATTATACGCAAAACTTTTTCATTTATCATCTTTTCTTTACAGCCTTTACCTGTTAAAACAATTACAGCTAAATTATGATTCCCCTGGTCAAATAGAGGATTAATGTTTGATTGTTAAATAAGCTCCTTACCCATCAAAAAGCATTTTGCTCTATTCTTATCCCAACCAGGCCTATTCAGAAACCAGAACGGATTACTATATTTTGCCATCCTACTATTGAGTTAACTACTGGTGTAGTTAAAAATCACTCAGATTGAGTGAAGTTTTAATTGAGCTTATAAATTTAACTTTTTAGTATACAAATCGCTCAATATGGAGTACTAAGCATGACCACTATGACTGATACAACTAACAGTAAAGCACCTGAGAATCAACCAACACTCAAACAAGGTGATACAGGGGAGGTAGTCAAAGAATTACAAAGGCTGTTAAGGAATTATTATTGTTATTCTGGGCCTATTGATGGGGTTTTAGATTCAGAAACAGTTGGGGGCGTAATTTTATTTCAGCATCGGGTTTTTATCCCAGAAGATGGAATTGTTGGCTGTAAAACTTGGCAAGCTTTATATGAAGGACGAGCAATTGATTTACCTATTTTGAAATATGGTAGTCAAGGTGAACTAGTTAAAGCTTTGCAACAAAGACTCCAGAATGCTGGATACTATACGGGATTGATTGACGGAGATTTTAGCTTCGTTACAGAAGCAGGTATTAAATCTTTTCAACTACGAAATAACTTAAAAGTCGATGGTATTGTAGGCGATCGCACTTGGACTGTTCTCAGCAACACCCCGATTTTTGAGAGTTAAATAATGTCATACCAATTATATCTGAAGATGACACTTCTATGTATTTTTCATCAGGTGAATGGGAATTGCAATTATAAATTCTGCGCCTTTTCCCAGAGAAGAAATACATTCTAAAGACCCACCATGTCTATTAGTAATAATTTGGTAACTGATAGACAAGCCCATACCAGTTCCCTTACCTACAGGTTTACTTGTATAGAAAGGGTCAAATATTTTTTGTCTTACTGCATCTGACATACCTACACCATTATCTTTTATGCGGATAGTTATTTGTTTATAACTTGATATCTCTGTACAGATATGGATAGTAGGTGTTACCTGCTGATAGTTTTCTTGTTCATATTTTTCGTCTAAAGCATCAATAGCATTGATTAAAATATTCATTAAGGCTTGGTTGAGTTGGGCAGCATAGCATTCAACTAAAGGCAAATTACCATATTCTCTTATAACTAAAATATCAGGTCGATTTTGCTGGGATTTCAGACGGTGTTCTAAAATCATTAATGTACTATCAATACCTTCATGTATATCACCAGCTTTTAAATCAGATTCATCAAGACGCGAAAATGTACGTAGAGAAGTAACAATCTTGCTGATGCGGGTTGCTCCCAGTGTCATCGAAGAGTAAAGTTTTGGCAAGTCTGCAAGTAAAAATTCTAGGTCGAGATGTTCAGCTTCTTCTGCAATCTCTAAGGCTGGTTCTGGGTAGTAAGTTTGATAAAGATGAATCATTTTCAATAGGTTTTGAGTATATTGGCAAGCGTGTTTGAGATTAGCAGAAATAAAGTTCACTGGATTATTTATTTCGTGAGCCACACCTGCTACTAATTGACCTAGAGAAGACATTTTTTCACTTTGAATAAGTTGCAGTTGGGTAAGTTGTAGTTGTTTTAACGCTTGTTCAAGTTCCTTCGCTTGCTTGCTGAGTTCGGCTTCTGCTTGTTTGCGAGCAGTAATATCATTGCGAATAGCCACATATTGTTGAGGTTTACCTTGCTCATCTAACAAGGGGACAATAGTTGTATCTACCCAATAATATGTGCCATCTTTCGCCAGATTTTTAACTTCACCTTTCCAAACTCTTCCTTGGCTGATAGTTAACCACATTTGTTGGAAAAATTCTGGGGAGTGATACCCAGAATTGATGATTCTATGAGTTTTACCAATTAGTTCTTCTGGCTGATATTGAGATATTTGGCAAAACTTATCATTGACATATTCAATAATTCCTAGATGATTTGTTACAGCAACAATAGACGACTGGTCTAGGGCAAATTTGATATCTGCTATTTCTTTAAGGGATTGTTTTAAAGTTATTTCTGCTTGTTTGCGAGCAGTAATATCATTGCGAATAGCCACATATTGCTGAGGTTTACCTTGCTCATCTAACAAGGGGACAATAGTTGTATCTACCCAATAATATGTGCCATCTTTCGCCAGATTTTTAACTTCACCTTTCCAAACTCTTCCTTGGCTGATGGTTAACCACATTTGTTGGAAAAATTCTTTTGAGTGATAATGGGAATTGATAATTCTATGAGTTTTGCCAATTAATTCTTCTGGTTGATATTGAGATATTTGACAAAAATTATCATTTACATATTCAATAATGCCTTGATGATTTGTCACAGCAATAATAGATGACTGATCTAAGGCAAATTTGATATCTCCTACTTCTTTGAGAGATTTTTTTAGCGATAATTTACCCTGGGTTTCTTGAAGTTCCTGTTGTGGCTTCTGTAAATCTACCATTAGGCGATCGCCCTGCTGGCAACAAGACTGCAATTCTTGATGCTGAAATTCAGGAAACATAGTGATTAATCTCCGAGCAAATTAAATCATCAGAAGCTTTTCTGCTACCACAAGAACTTCTGATGTTATTAGTATTAATGTTGCCCAAATCAGCCCTGATAGTTAACCTGATCTCTATTTGCTAAATATTACAACCAATTACCAATTAACACGTAGGCAGACCAGTAACTTGGGGCGCTGTAGTTGGGATGTTGTAATAATTTTAGTTGGGCGCGGCGGAGGGCTTCGGCTTTAGTGATGTTGTTGTTTTTGAGTTCTCGATAGAATTCACCAACCAATAAAGCTGTTGATTCATCATCAATTTGCCACAGAGATGCTACCGTACTGCGTGCGCCGGCGCGGACTGCGGCTCCGGCTAGACCAAGAGCAGCGCGACTGTCTCCGGCTGCGGTTTGACAAGCGCTTAAAACTAATAGTTCTACTGCACTCGGACGAATTTGTTCTCGACTGCGAAGCAAGGTATCGAACTGGGTAACGTTAATTGGCCCATCTGCTGCCAAAATAAAGGTGTTTTCAGCGCGGGAACTAAATTGGCCATGTGTGGCTAAATGAACTACGTTAAATGGTTCTGTGTTGACTTCTTTTTCTAGTGCTTCGCGGGTAAATTGCTGGTCGAACAAACTTGTAATGGAAACTCCTGCGCTAGCAATTAAGTCTACTTCCGACTTGATTGCAGGTAATGGGGCAAAGTTGGGGTAGTTTGGTGGGGGTTGAGTGAGTCCAGCCGTTAATGCTCTCAGGTCTCCTCGTTGTAGGGGTTTGGGGTCGAGGAGTTGCAAACCTACACTCAAGGCGATCGCATATTTTTCTATTAAGTATTGTTGTCCATCATAAAGTGCGCCTAGTGGTAAATTGCGTAATAAACCATCGGGAACAAACACGAGAGTTTTTACCCCACTAGCTGCTAGTTCTGATTCAATAGGTTTGATAAGCCAGTTGTAAACCTGTTGTGACTGAGTTTTGACGTTTTTGTTAGCTGTGGGACGAACAAGGTTTTTGCGTAGTTCGCTCAGAACTTCATCAACTTCTCTTTGTTCAACATTAGTGCTGTAAAGTTGCAAAGGTTTCTGGGGAATCTTAACGATTACCTGAATCTGTTTTGGCAAAATAATCGGGTAGAGAATCGCTGCTGTGGGGTTATCTTGGTCTACCACTTGATCAAGTAACACTGTTTCGCCTTGCAAGCAAGCTTCCCGAAAGAAGTTATCTAATTCTGCCAATTGCAATGCTTCAATTCGTTGACGGGCTTTATCGAGAATTTTGTCATTAACTTTTTCTGGCTGGGATGACAATAATAACTCCACCGATTGCCGATAGATGGGTTCTACACTGTCACGGAAGTTAAACTGCACATCTTGATTGACAGCTACTAAGTCACTGCGTAGGGATTTTAGGCTTTCTACTGCTGTATCATAAGCGGCGATCGCACCAGATATATCTTTTTGCGCCCATAGCAACCGCCCCAATTGCCACTGCAAGCGATAGATAATGTCTGACGCGTTACTAGCCTGGGCTAAGATTAAGGCTTGTTGTGTCAGACTTTTGGCTTCTGGCAATTGCTGGTTTTGTTCATACAAATTCCCCAAACTCAATATTGCATAGGCTTCTGCCCGTTTATCATCCAAACTGCGGGCTTGTTGGATAGTGGTTGCTAATAATTTGGCTACATCCTGAGTGCTTGGTGCTGATGGAACATTTTGATTCCGCCCTTGGTTGTCGGAACCCGCCAGTTTCATGAGACTTTGAGCAAAGTTAATCTCGGCGTAGATAGCCGCATGACTAGGGGGTAATTGGTTGATTTGGGCTTGTATTGCTGGGATCAGAGGGGCAACTTCCGTGAATTTTTCGTTTTCCAGCAGCAAGCTGAGGTGGTTGATTTGGGCTTGAATTTTCGTTAAAGGTGAGGGGGATGTGGCTACTGTTTGTTGATAGTAGTTGATCGCTTCTGATATTTGCAGTTTAGCGCGGGTATTGTTTCCTAAACTAAAGTAACTAGCTGCAATTTCCCCAGGTATTGCCAAGCGCTTGGCAACTTCTAGACTCTGTTCTAAGGTAGTGCGGGAGTCCATTAAATTCCCTGCTACCATCAGAGCATCACCAAGCGATCGCAATCCCACTGCTTTTTCCAGGGAGTCTGGCTGTGATTGTAATTTTTGCCTAACTTCTAGTAAAACTTTCACCGCCCGACGATAAAAGCCCTGTGTCCGCCATGCCTGGGCTTGATTGATTTGCGATCGCATTTCGCCATTAAAATTTTTAGTTTGTTGATATATCTTGGCTGTGCGCTGCCAAGTGCTTAAAGCTGCCTCTGGTTTACCCATCGCCAGTTGCAGACGGCCTTGAATATCTAATGATTGGGCTAATACTTGGGGGTTCTGCTCTTTTCCCTCAAGTAAATTTAAGCTGTCTGTAATCGCCTGCTGTGCTTGTTGCCACTCACCTATTTGCTGATAGGCTAAAGACAAGTTACTGAGAGTCGCTGCTAATTTGAGATTTTCACCCTTTTGCTGATATTCCTGCGCCACCTGCTGTAATATTTGCGCTGCTTCAGCAAACCTGCCTGTATCGTATAGGGCTTTACCCTGTTCTACTAGGGAGATGGTAGAAGTGACTTGTGCGGTATGAGTTGGGGTGACTACTCTTGCCAGCACTGGCGAATTCACCGTACATATCAACGCCAACAGAAAGCACAAAGCCAAATGTAAGAACTTGAACAGCTTACCTTTTATCTTCCGTATTCTACCTGTAACAAAATCAGGATAGTAGACCCTAGTAGTTTTATTCATGAATATGGCAGATGGTGGACGAAAACCAGGGATAGTGATGATTAACAGTAGGAACCGGAGCAACTAAGGTAATATTGCCATCAGTATCGATCACCCATCCCTGTGCTTCCACAATTTTAGGGGAATCAGGGTTATCCACAACATCAATGGGGGTAAAATTACTGATTGTTAACAAATGGTGAGGACTGGGGGAATTTTTGGTTTTCCTTTCTCCTTGAAAACTGTCTTTCAGTCGTGGTTTTTTCCTACTATCTGAACTACAAACCTGGGTTAGCCTGGATGTATTGATGGGATTTGTGGGGAACGCAGCAAATCTCTGACGCGAGTCTACATCCGGCCTGTTAATTGTGGCCGTATTTATTAAAGATGGGCTGGTCTGTGAGAAAGTAACAATGTCATTGGTGAGTAAAAATCCTGAGTCAAGCTGATTGGGGTCATTAGTTCCTAAAATTTGCTCAAGTTCGCCTCGATTACGCACAACTAAACCAAGAAATTTCTGAGTACTGATTGTCACCCGACCCCCTGCACCCCCAAACACATTGGCAACGATGTCGTTATTTTCATTGGGAGTTGCCACAATGAAAGGGCTATTAATTTCGATATTGCCACCATTACCATCAGCAAATGTGGAAATTTGACTATTAAGGCGTAGTCGCAATATGGCGCTGAGATTGAGAGTGATATTGCCACCATTACCGGAGGTAGTTTGAGCAATTAATTGACTTTGGTTATCTAGTTTAAGCGATCGCGCCTTGATAGATAAATTTCCCGACTCTCCAGCCACCGTAACTTCTGCCCCATTTTGAATAATGAGGCGATCGCCTACAATATTTAAGTTATCTGCTGTTAGCCTGGCTCCGTTTTCTACAGTCAGTAATCCAGTATTGATATTTAATGTGCTGTCATTGGTTGTAGTTCCTGCTTGAGTTGCAGCAAAAATCCCACTACGAAAAATATCTAAAGATGAGGCTGTAGCAAATTGGGAAGCACCACTCACTTGAATACCTGCTGAGGCATTAATCAAGACATCACCCCCCTGACTTCCATACCTAGAAACATTAGATATTTGTGCGCCACCTTGAATATTCAACCGTCTAGTTTGTAGGGTAATTGTGCCAGTATTACCGGCATTTCCGGGAGCATCGGGGGAAACTTGTGCGAAAATTCCACTGGGAATATCACCATCGGGACTTTCTCCCCTTAAATCTATAGAATCTGTAGCTTTAACTAAAATATTTCCCGTGTTTCCTGCACCAAATGTAGAAGCTTCTATTCCCGCACCATCTGTTAGCAAAAGTCGCCCGGTTTCAATGGTCAAATTGCCACCATTACCTGTCACATTGGCACAATTTCCACCTAAAGAACAGACTTGTGAACCAATGAATGATTCTTCCCTTAATTCTACTGAATCTTTAGCTGTAATCCAAATATCTCCCGCCTTACCTTCAGCCTGAGCAATAGTCAAGATATTAGAAGTGCCACCTACTTTTAAAGATTCAGTAGCATTAACAACGAGGCTATTTCCTGTTTGCGAACCAGAGTTAACTGTAAAAACTAGTGAATCGTCAATCGTGACATTTCTTCCTTGAATTTGAATTGCACCACCACTATCTTGCATGGGTACACTACCACTATTAACTAAAGTTCCAGCCGCAAGATTGATATCTCCAAAATCTTGTACACCTGAATATCCAGCAACGTAAGCATCATCAATTTGGCTAAGGCTGACAAAACCACCTCCAGTAACACTACCTAGCTCAACCCTGCCCCCAGGCGCTTCTAAAAGACTACTTTCTAATAATAAATTCCCACCGATTAATCCTAAAGTTCTGCCATCTCTTACTTGCAATTCCAAAGGTAAATTAGCAACCATTGGCTGTTCAATATTTCCCGGACTATCACCAAATTGCAACCCTACGGGAACATTTACTGTTAATAAGGAGTTATGATTATTAGTATTTGTGTTAAATTCTATCCCATCAGCAAACTTGATACTATTTGCGGTAGTCGCCACAAAAGAACCGCCAATATTTAAACTAGCATTTGCCCCAAAAATTATACCCTGAGGATTAATCAAAAACAAATTAGCTCTACTACCTGAGGTAGCTGTAATCAAACCATCAATATAACTAGGTGAGCCACCTGTAATTCTAGTAATAATATTTCGGACTGCCAAATCGTGGTTAAAAATAGCAACATTTCCTGTAACATTAGTAGTTAAGGCAGAAAAAGAAAATTCCCTAAAGCTATGAAATAAATTTTCTCCCCTTTGAGTACCTCCCTCAATTACTCGGATATTTCTCACTGGTCTAACAGTAGAGTTACTAGGAAGTGTAGTATCGGGAATAATTTCTGCTTTTGCGGTAGTAAAGTTTAATAAACACAATAAAATACTGATATTACCGATTAAAAACTTATATTTGACCATATTTTCCACAAAATCAAATAATAATAACTACAAGTAATATCTGATTTGTGTGAAAAAAAACGGACTTTATTTTAGGGTTATTTATATTTTTTAAATCAATTTTCTATAAGTATCTGTAGGGCAATGCCCACCAAAACCTTGATAAGGTGGGCAATGCCCACCCTACTACTTCCCGTAGGGTATTTTGAATTTTGAATTCCTATTGCTCCCCATCTTCACCTTTTCGCTTTTTTCCGTGCTGCGTCGCGTACTTGTTGATTGAGTAGATAGCCAAAACCTGAAGCCTCAAGGCGAGAAACTAGTTCATCGCGGGTGTGTCCCAAGGCTTTGGCTGTAGCATCGATATTCCAGTTATATTCAGCTAGTTGGCTGAGTAAGTACACGCGACGGGTTTGGGCGGTTGATAAACGGTAAGTTTTGAGATATTCTAACTCTCCGTTATCTCGAATAATCGCTTCACCGATATGGTTTTCTTCTTTGGGTTGCAGGTTAGTAATGAACCGTTGCAGGTGGAATGAACCAGCCGTGTACACTCTCTGGGATTGGAGTTGGCGCTGTAGCAATCCTTCCGCCATGAATCCTTGGAATGCAGCCCAATCTGATCGCATTTGGGCGATCGCTCCACTTAAATCTGTCAAACTATTAATCTGGGCATCATCTACAGATGTAGCCATTGGAAAAGTTGCACCATACATCAAGCTGTATTCGTAAATTAGTTCACCATAAAAATCCTCTAAAAGACTGGTATGCAAAGCGCGGTAGTCTTCAGGTGTGGGAACGACAAAAGCAGAGGCTAAAGCTTCAGCGACAAATACCAATACACCCACTTGTCTTTTATGAATCTCAAATACCCGCAAAGCATCTTCTAGTCCACCAATGTAACGTCCGCTAAAAGATGATTCGTAGCGTGAACCCAATCCATGAGACAAAACATATTTAGAATACTCACTCCAAGCAATATCTGGCCCTGAGAAAAACAGCGATAAAAAACCTTCCATTGCTAAGTGCAAAGGTAAAAATCTCAGTTGGTTCCTTGATTCCCGCTTCGCCATGCGGTGCATTAACCGCACACTTGCACAACAGGAATGACTTTTACCATCAGGCTTGAGCATTTGTCCGCCAAAGCTAGCTACTGGACTACCGTCATCACTCCAAGACATGACTAAGCCATGAGGAACATAAGAATAGTATTTCATCCCCGGTTCGGCTATTTGACCCTCCAGGGAAACCACCGCAATATCTTCATCGTAAGAACGACGCAGCAAACGCAAATCACCCCGCACTTCTCGCCGCAGTAATGGTACGATACGCACTGCACCACGTATTTGAGAAGGTGCAATTTCCAATCCTTTGAGGGATATATCTGTTAATAAAGTTTTGGTTTTTGACATAATAAGTTAATTCGTAATAACCTGCGCTCAAGTCGCCTTGCTCCAATTCAAAATTAAGGACAATCTGATAAACTTAGCTTGGTTTTGGTGGGCAATGCCCACCCTACTACTGAGTAAAAAATTCATCACCTATTACCCATTACCCCTAATTAATTGCTCTACTCGTTCTGCTAGATATGTTTCTAGTTCTGACAACGGTGCAGAACCTTCAGCAAAACGAGCAAAGTTGAGCATAGTTGGTAAATCTTCTGCGTCTCTTAGTCCTACAGTTGGGACGGCTGGGCTGAGGGTGCGTAGAGAAAAGTCGTCGGAGTTGAATACAGGGTTGCAATGAATGATAGAAGTTCGCCCTCTGGGGTCTAATTTATTCCGGTAGACGCGTAGGACTTCGGCTGCTCCATTGGGTGGGTCATTTTCGCAACCATCGGAAATAATAATGATTAACTCGGCTCTTGTTGCTAAAGCGGCTAACAGTGGTGTGGCTAAGTCAGTTTGTCCACGGGCGCTTACTTGCAATGAATCTTCTACGGGTACTGTCCAAAAAGCTTGATATTCTTGCGCGGCGACTTGTAATAAGTAGTGTGCAGCCATAGCTATACCCAAGGGACGGCGGCGCTTTTCACTAGAGCCGGAACTGGAATAACTGCAATCCAAAACGGCTGCAACTTTTCCCAGTTTGAGGGGTGCTTTTTTTAACGCTAAATGTGCCGATCGCTCTAAGGCTTGATGTAGAATATCTCTTTGTTGTTGTCGTATATCCCAAGGTAAGGACAAAATATATAACGCCAACTTGGTTAAGGGAAGACGACCAAAATCTACATTGATATCAGTTTCGTTACGTTCCGCCGCACCTTGCAAACGCAGCTTTTCTCCTAAAGTCATTTGCTGTTGAATCCGAGATAAGAAAACATCACGGGGGACTTTGTGTTTAACTGCAAATCCTTCAGCGATAGTGAAAGGCAAATTGTAAATGGCTTCGGTGCTGTAATGGGCTTGGCGAAACTGTTCAAATAACTGGGTGGAGTAAGACTGTTGCTTCCATTTGCGGAAAAGGAAAGTACCCAATTCACCTTGTAGTTTTAGGTGGGCATGGGTGGCGATCGCTCTCACTTTTGCGCGATACTTAACAGCATCAAAACTCATATCACGCCGCATACTTAAATAATCGCGGGCGATCGCTCTACTTCGTCTATTATTAATTTTACGTTGTCGTAACTGTTGTAAAACTCCCCAAGCTCGTTGTGGAGGTAAGGCGTTGAGTGCGTGGGCAATCAGTGCGCCTTCTTCTTGGCGATGTTCGGGGATTGTGTCTTTTCCTGTGGCCAGTAATTTTAAGATAATTTGGGCTTGGTTAAAATGGTTGATACCTGCGGCTAAAGTCCGGGCATAAAGTAAGCGGTAATTACCCAGAATATAATCATGGAGAAAGTCAATTGATACTCGTTGACCATAAGCATCATCATAAAATTCTTTTTGTCCCGTGCAGGCGAGGCAAGCATTAATAAACATTACTAAATCTTCTCGCGCTACCTGTTCGATGCGGTTGGTATTGAGGTTAGTCATAAAGCTTTGTGGGATGAGTTTTTTATTTACTCACGCAGAGACGCGGAGGCGCAAAGAGAAAGAGTTATATCAAGTTCGGGGAAAGAACGGTACGACTAGGTTAGACAACTTAAAAGGTTGGAACGGAAATCATACCAAAGTCCCGCGAACATTAGTAGTAAAACTAAAAAATTTTGAATTTTGTAGCGCTTGCGCTTCCCGTAGGGTATTTTGAATTTTGAATTTTGAATTGTTATGGGTGCTGTTCGGGGAAAGGCGGCACAACTAGCTAGGACAGTTTCACAGACTGGGTTCGGAAGTCATACCAGAGTCCCGCGAACAGCAAGACTGAATCATAGCTCAATACGGTTCAGTTAACGTTGTCAGCTTATCGATTTCAGAAGAACCAAGACTTG
>NZ_CAWUDJ010000011.1:0-159027 GCF_963920875.1 Anabaena sp. CCY 9910
TGATCCTTGAGGATGTCAGCGATGTCTTTGAGGTAGGGTTTGGCTGCCTCCCCCATATTGCCCAATGCCTGTGCTGCACTGGCACGAACAGTTGAGTCAACGGATTGATCCTTGAGGATGTCAGCGATGTCTTTGAGGTAGGGTTTGGCTGCCTCCCCCAGATTTCCCAATGCCGATGCTGCACCTCTACGAACATCTTTGTTAACAGATTGATCCTTGAGGATTTGGGCAGTTTTCTTAGCGATATCCTCCAGTTTTTGATTGACAGATTTTAAGTTTTGCAGGTTATATTCAACTAATTTACTCAGTGCATATTGCTTCACTTGGTCATGTCCATCATCAAGGGCAGCTACTATGCCGTTAATCTGCCATGCTTCCGGTTGGGGCTTGGGCTGTTCCTTTGCGCTCACCCAAGGTAGGCAGAGTAGGAAAGAAAGGATGAAGGCTAAAGAATAAAAAATGTAGCGAGAAGGCTGGCGATGATGGCGGAGAGTTGTGACCATGTTGGGGGCAAGGTGGCAGATTACACGCGCTTATGAGTAATATATCAGGCTTACTTAGAATAATTATGCCTACGGTGTACATATATCTGAGTGCTGGGTACAGAATATGCTTTACTCCCCTTAATCACACAAGTAGTAGGGTGGGCAATGCCCACCGTATGATGATTGTGGCGGGCATTGCCCACTCTACTCTTTACTCTCCCGCCAGTATTAAAGACTCGCTCACGAGTATCAAACACTCTCTCGCCAGTATCAAAGACTTGCTTGCGAGTATTAAAAACTTGCTTACCAGTGTCAAACACTCGCTCACGAGTATTAAAGACTCACGCACGAATATCAAACACTCCCCCGCCAGTATCAAAGACTCGCTTACGAGTATGAAAAACTTGGTCACCAGTGTCAAAGACTCGTTCACAAGTATCAAACACTCTCTTGTCAGTATCAAAGACTCGCTTACGAGTATTAAAGACTCTCCCGCCAGTCTGGTAGGGTGCGTCAGTGCGATAGAACCTAACTCTACTTGAAATTATTCATACTGACGCACCTTACATTGCAGGTATTTTTGATCAAGAAACCCCTTAAAAGCAAGATACCCGACTTATTCGAGAAGTCGGGTATCTTGTACGTCGAAATATAACTTATGAACCAGTAGCCGCTTTTGCAGGTTTATTTTTAATCGCCTTGAATCGTTCCCCTAACTGTTCCGCCAGAGTTTTTAACCCCGGTGTTTTCTTTGCAGCCGTCTTCACGTAATCATATACAGTCAAACTGCTGCCCATCGCTTCGCTACCAACTGCCAACAGCGTATCATCAACCTGTTCTGTCAGTTGTCGCAGCCCAATTAACAGTTCGGTGAGGGTGGCGGCTAGTTGATAATCCCGCACAAATTCCTCTACGTTAAAACTGGCTGGTAGAATGTCTGGGTTAGACTGGGCAGCAGTCAGGCTATTGTTGACAAAAGCTAGGCTTTTATCGCCCATCTTAAATAACTTACGTCGTTCTTCCACACTCAAGGTAACGAGAAACGGCAACTTTGCTTGAATGGTGGCAAATGCGGCTTTAATTTCTTTGACATCTTCAGCAGAAAGGGAAGCAGTGATATTTTGATAAGCCATTGGATATTTACCCGGTTAAATCTAATTGTCAAATGGCAATGGCAACTCTCCACAAGAGATATCGCCAGCATTTTTTTATGATTCCCAGTGGTAAAGGCGAATCATCTAATACCAACGTGAGTTCGATGACCTCTCCCCAAACCCCTCTCTCTTGAAAAGTTCTGATCGCCGGAAGCCGGCGCTCAGACTTTTCGCTCCGACGCGGAGAGGGGCTTAAATATCCTGAAATTTCAACGAAAAATTAGGGTTTTGAAGCCTCTCTCCTTGCAGGGGAGAGGTTTGGAGAGGGGTTTTTTAAATTCGTCGAACTCACGTTAATACCAATTCAAAATTCAAAATAACCTACGGCAAGGCTGCGCCAAATAAATGATGTAGAGAATTCATCTATCGCCATAATTATGTACATAGTCAACATCAAATAATTTGATATTTGATGACCGAACAAAAAAAGGATACAATCCCCCTGATTTATCCGGGGGGTTTTGAATTTTGAATTAGAGCGAAGCGACTTGACTGTTCTATTGTCATGAAAAATTCAATATTTTGACTTTCATTTAATCAATAAACTTGCTTACAATTATGGGTTTCAGCAACTTTCGATAAAAAATTAAAAGAATTGGGAAAATTTTGGTAAACAAAAAGGCATTTTCTGGAATTAATCCGTAGTAATTATTGACTAGGAGGGCAAATTTATTCGGTGCAAATATAGCGGTTTGCAGTTGAGTCCAATACTGACCTAACCCCCAGCCCCTTCCCTACTAGAGAAGGGGAGTAATCAATGTGAATTATAGGTAGGGTGGGCAATGCCCACCAAAACCAGGATATGGTGAGCATTGCCTACAGATACTTTTTAAAAGATGGGTTTGGGGAGCGGTCAAAGTGTATTGCATACAAACGAGAAGCGCAAATATTGCCTGGAAGGGTTTAAGAATTAAAACCGCAAAAAACACTTATGTTAGTTGAGGAGCAAATACCTATGCCCACAAACACGATTGATCAAAATCCCCTTTCAATTGACAGGCAAAATTCCGCTTATATCTCCTCATCAGATATTTTTAATACAGAAAATAATCATACTTCTCAGCTAGGTTTTCGTAGTAGCTACACTCCAGAGAATGCTACTACCACTGCTACCAGCACTTACAACTCAACCAATGGCTATGGTTTAGTCAATGCAGGCGTAGCCGTATCTCAAGCTGCTGGACAAAATCCTTATAGTGATGTTGCTAACCTTGGTGGGAATAACTGGGGCTTAGATATGATTAATGCCCCAGAAGTATGGGCAAATGGACATACAGGCCAAGGGGTGATTGTGGCGGTGATAGATACGGGCGTAGACACTAACCATGAGGATTTACGTAATAATATCTGGACTAATAGCAAAGAAATTGCTGGTAATGGCATAGATGATGATGGTAATGGCTATGTGGATGATGTCCACGGCTGGAATTTTAACGACAACAATAACAACACCCTCGATAACAATGGTCATGGAACCCACGTTTCCGGGATTATTGCTGGGGGAAATAATGGCTTTGGTGTAACTGGCGTTGCTTACAATTCCCAGATTATGGCTGTGAAGGTTCTGGACGAATCTGGTTCTGGTTCTTATAGTGCGATCGCTAATGGGATTTACTATGCTGTAGATAATGGGGCAAAAGTCATCAACCTCAGTCTAGGTGGCAATTCGTCCAGTCGTACGCTCAAGTCTGCAATTGAATATGCTAGCAGTAAAGGGGCGATCGTTGTCATGGCTGCTGGCAATGATGGTGAATCTACGCCAGACTACCCGGCTCGTTACGCCAATCAAACAGGAATCGCTGTTGGTGCGGTAGATGCTAATAAAAATTTAACTAATTTCTCCAACCGTTCTGGCAATACGACAATGGCTTATGTCACCGCCCCAGGACAAAGCGTTTATTCTTCAGTACCAAATAATCAGTACGCCAATTATAGTGGTACATCGATGGCGACCCCTTACGTTGCTGGTGTAGTCGCCCTCATGCTCAGTGCTAACCCCAATTTAACTGAAACCCAGGTGCGAGATATTATTACCAGCACCGCAGGAAACACCAACAGCGACACTACACCCAAAACAGACTCTAATTTTAACTTTGACTTTGGTTCTGTTGTGGATAACTTATTTGGTGATTTAAGTCTGAATAACACATCAATTAGCACTTCTAGCCTCAACTCCCAGTCTTTGCAAAAAAGCAATACTTTCACCACCAGTTCAAATACTGCATCTGTATTATCCAATAATCAAACATCCACCGCTTACCAAACAGAGTTGACCCACAAATATTATCAAGACTCTCTACCCAACAGCCTAGCCAACAGCCCGACTGATATTGACACTGGTAATAATATTGATTTTACAGAGTTCATGAATATCATCGTCACCCGATTGAAAGAGTACCAAAAATTGTTAGGTGGATAAGAGAATGTAATATTCAAAAGTCATTAGTCTACAGCCCAAATTCCCAATTTATACAACCAGTTAACGAGCTAGGCTGTTACGCATTTAAATCGTATATTTCGCACTCAGGTTGTCAAAAGTCCACAGTCCACAGTCCAAGCTAGCCTTTGACTCTGGACTCTTGACTATGGACAGCCCTGACGCAAGAATATTTGCTCTAGGTGCGTATCACCTTAATGACTAATGACTCATATACAGACGTTGTATGTAACGTCTCTATTCTTCTTCAGGTAAAATTTGGTTAATGCTGATAACCCAAGGTATACCTTGATTTACGGGAGAACTAATGCTAATTTTCGCTTGGTTAGCAAACCGTTTTAATTTACTAGCTAAGTAAGGAACGATCATCATAATATTTTGGTAGCTTTCGATATTATGACAAACCATGACTAACATCAGAATGCCACCATTAACCTTAAAGTACCAATGACAACTAGATAACAAAATACGTACTGGTTGCTTGCAAGCTAAATAAAAGCTTTTCTTAGTCGTCTCTTCTAGTTGACTAAGCAATACTTCACTGATCAGGGTTGTTTTATGTGTGGGCAAATCGTCGGGAGAAAGATATGGTTGCTTCATAGAACTTCGCCCTAATTTTCTAGAGTAAAATACTGACGTTAACTACATAATTTGGACATGACTACATAAAAATCATCTTCAGTGAGTAATTTACGTCAGGTAGAAATATGGTCTAGTATGACATCCGTTCACTCCCATACAACTGTTTATAATTTGAGTTTTTTGAGTCGCCCATTTTCATCAGATTTCTTTAGCAATTAGTCTACAAAAGTAAATAATGGTTAGTTTTTCTTGACCTTTGACTTTTATTCGCACTCTCATGGGGCGATGGTTCTGCTAACTGTCGCCTACCTCCTGACAATGGCAGTAAGTTTTCCCACCCACCTATTTATATCTTTAGTTTTAGATTCGCTAAAATATCAAAATTTATTTCTCAGACTCGTGGCTGATGTAAATCATTGTTCTAATTAGTTTCCTAGAAAAAATAAGCCACATATTTGGTTTATGTGCCTTATTTCTGTCACTAATTGGGCTACAAAATGTTTTATCACGCTAAGAAATTGCAATATTTCAGTAGTTGAGCGTATTGGCTACTCTGAGAGTTTATCTATGCAAGTACTCTCAGGGATTTGCGCGAACTCAATGAATAATCAGTCAAACCGGAGGCGGATAGTCTCCGGTGGTTGTACCTTGAGTAATTACTCAGGAATTAGTTAAACATTTTTGGTGTACTTCGCGGTGGGAGTTGTGACCCCTCACCCCGTTTTCTTGCCCCACAGCTTAAAATAGAGAAAACGACCACAGTGATTACCGTGATCGTAGACGAATTAACTATACAGTACTGATCTTACTACAAATAAACGTCTATTACCCTATCCCCCAAAAGGGGGTTTTTTTTCGGGTTAAATATGCTGTCCCAATTATAGCTGGGGACTGGGGACTGGGTTGGATCATATATTGATGTTGTAACACTACTGGCAACAGCCATATCTCAACAAAAAATTATGCTCGCCGCGCTACTAGGGCAACCAAAAGTTAGGCAGGATGGATTTACCTAATTTACGTACAGTTTGGTTGAGCGATCGCGCCACTTGAATATGCGTTTCATCTGCTTCTACTGGTAAAATCTCGACAGGTGTACCTTTTCCTAAATGTGACACTACTAAATTCGCGGCTTCCAAACCTGTCACATAAGCTTTTTCTTGTGACCAAGAACCGTGGCGATTGACAATCCAATCACCACTCATAAAGACATTATCTAAACTCGTCTTGGCAGGTAACATATGGGGATAGCTACCAGGGGCAAAGTGAGTTACCGCCTGGGGTAAGCGAATCACACTGCTATCAATTACTTTTGCTTCTTGGAAACCTGGGACACAAGTTGTTAAATAATTCTGAACTGTAGCGACAATTTCTGCATCACTCCAATTGAGAAACTGATTAGCATGATAAAAATCAGCTTCAATTACCGTTTCTGCCTCATTTTTATATTCATCATGTAAGGCATTTAAATCAAAGAACGTCCAACCTGTAGTATTATCAAAACCAAAACAAGCATTGGAGGGACGGGGAATATCAATTTTGCGGTCAAACCAAAGTCTGGTTGCTAAAACATCGATTGCCCCTAAATTGTTTAAATTACGAAATTCGGCTCGGCTTTGTAAACTAGGGCTACTAGAAACAATTTTCTTCATTCCAGTAATACCAACTGCAAAAATTACAGCATCAGCCTCAAATACTTCATTACCACAAACTACGCTTGTTACTTGATTATTACTATCAATAATTAAATCAGTAACTCGATGTTTGGGTAGCACCTTTGCCCCAGCTTTTTCTATACGTTCCACCCAAGGACGAAATATTTTTTCCCCCACAGTTCCCCGACACCAAACTACATCAAAATCAGCTTGGTGAGCCAAAATGAAAAAGTAAAGCATCCCCAATGTAGCGGCGGCTGAACATTGTTCCCCAGGGGCAAATAAACCCACTAATAACATTGGTTCAAAAGCTTCTTTGTATAGTCGCGCCGAAACCCCAAAGTCTTTGAATAATTCCCTTGCGGTTACACTGTCATAACGTCGCCAAGCCGCATCAGAATTATCAAAGTCAACCACTGCATACAGTAAAGGTAAGGCGCTGAGGCGGTCAATTAAGGGCAGTCGTTGAAATTGAGTATAAACAAAAGTGCCTAAAGGTGTGGGGAGTCTGGGCAAATCTTGAAAAATTGGTGATTCTACTTCCAAACCCGCAGGGGAATATTGGGCGGAACGAGTCCAGGTAGTGAAGGGATGAATGTTTAATTCATTAATGAGAGCAAATATATTTCTATAAGGATACCAGAAGCCATGAATTCCAGCTTCTACAGATTTACCGCCCGTGGTTTGCCAACCAGCCACCAGTCCACCAGGGTAGGGGCCTGCTTCTAGAAGTGTTACATCATAACCTTGCTTTGCCAAATGGTAGGTAGCACCTAAACCAGCCCAACCCGCACCGACAACTACCACTCGTTTTTGTTGTGACCCTTCTGTCATTTTGCTCTCCTGTTGTGTTCTCTCACTCAACTAATCTATCAGTCCTGAGGGTGGGGGGTGGGGAGCTAATAAGTTTAGGTTATTTATGCTTTGCCCTGAAAACACGGGTTTAGGCTGTAAGGGTTAACTAGAAAAATGGCACTACTTTCAGTCGATAATAAATTAGAATTAGGCTTTTATTGGTTAGTGTGCAGTTATGAGTTGTCACAGGCAGTCCTTGGACAACAAAAATTGGAGATAAAAAATCTACTTATTGATTGTTCCAGATTTAGACAAGGAAACATTTAACTATACTATGGCTAAGCTATCTAACGAATTACAACGCCACTTTTTTGAAGAAGAAAGACCAGAAAAAGTCACTTTAGCAGATATTCTGTTGCTGGCTGGGGAAAGGATTTTTGGCTTTTTGCTGGTTATCTTGTCTCTACCATCAGCTTTGCCTGTCCCTGCACCTGGTTATTCAACACCCTTTGGTGTCTTAATTTTTCTGTTAGCCGTTCAGTTAATTGCTGGTGCTAAAAGCCCTTGGCTACCACAAAAAATGATGAATCACCCAATTGAACTGCAAACAGTCCAGAAGTTCCTGAAGGCGGGAATTCCTTGGTTAAAAAGAATTGAGGCGATCGCCCGTCCTCGTTTATCTTATATCTGTACCACTCTAGCAGGTAGGATAACAATTGGGATTGCGATCGCCTTGATGGCAATTTCTATGATGATTCCCATCCCCGGAACTAACACCTTACCAGCAATGGGTATTTTCGTGACTGGTTTTGGTTTATTAGAAGACGATGGTGCAATCAGTTTAGGTGGTTTAGTTCTCTGTGTCATGGGAGCAATTTTAACTACTTCCATTCTCATGGCTTTAGCTTGGGGCGGTTCCAGTCTTTTAGATATCATCAAGACTTGGTTAGGAAGATAAGAAAATGGGGGGTGCTGAAGTGCGGTAGCCGGTCGTTCAGCCCAGGCGGAATCAGCACAAAGGAGGCAAGATTTATTAATTGTGAATGTATTGCCCCTACACCCTTATACCCTTACCCCCCTACACCCTTATCTTTATTTCACAAACTCAGTCAAGAACTTGAAGGCTTCGAGGATATAGGTAGCACATTCCTTAGGAGAAGTATTGTAAAACGATCGCCACGCTGAAGCCTTATCCTCATCATAGCGATCGCCCCGTTCTGGATGTTGTTCTAACCAAGCCAAGCGCACGGCGTGACCGATGAGTACATCTAGTACCATATATTCTTCGATTTGGAGGTTGGGGTTTCTAGAGGCGATCGCAGCTAGTTCCATTAATGCTTCGATGTTAACTTGGCGATATTCTGGCGCTTCAATTTTATTTAACAAATGCTCGATGCGTAAGGCAAAGTTCTTTTCACCTGCCGTCATTTCTGACAAAATTACATCACTATCTAAACGATTGCGCCGCTCTAATTTATCGCCAATGACCAACCCTTTGCAATGCTGCATGATTAGCCAAACCTGTTGAAAGAAATTTTTCGGGACGCGGTTTAATGCACCCTCGGCTTGGCGGAAACGTCGCCAACCACCGCTAGGAACTTCCATTTCTTCACTGATAGCAGGTAATATCACCCAATCAATATCGGTTACCTTTTGCTTGACGTGTAATGATTCCTGCTGGCGCAATAATTGACTCATCCCTGGATAAGCTGTTAATACCTGCTGTAACCGCGTCTTAACTTCAAATGGTGGGAGTTCCATCAAGCGTTCATAGGCTTCATCTTGGGTAACTTTTAACTCTTGGGCGAGTTCGCTGGTAATTAAGAGGATGAGATAACCAACTCTCAGGGTGAGTAGTCCTTGGAATGATTCCGGTTGTGATCTGATGAGGATACCCAGATAGATCAGAACTTCTTGCGTCAGCACGCGATCGCGGATATCCTCACGACAGAAGTGATTAATTTTATCAGCAATTTCATTGTGAGGCATCGGCACGGAAATCAAAGACGCTTCACTGTAAGCCCTACCTACAGCTATTTGCTTACCTCTAATCAAAATACTTGTGACTGCATCAGTTAGTCCAATATCTACCATTTGCCGCAAACCAGCCGCCCGCCGCACCACAGCCCAAAAGCCCAACTCCCCAGCTTTGGTGTAAACTTCATCTAGTAAATCGGCTACAGTAACTCGTTGATTTGTCCCAAACCCTGTATCAAAATCCAACCCCTGCAACCGAGTCAAAGTCTGCAATAACTCAATTTGCTCATATAAATTTTCTGATGCACGCAGAGATGACAGCAGAAAATCCAAGTTAGTTTCGTATTCCACCTGAAATTCTTGGCTGTGTCCCAAACGCCAGTTTTTCCCAGGATGATAAGCCAGGTAATAATAACGTTTGCCAGCATCTTGCACTGCTGACTGGTAAAATTCCACATCTTGCAGAAAATCTATCCTTTGGATTGCCCCTGTCAGCATCAACTGATTCAGTCGCCCTAATTTTACTGCCACACCATTACATACACCATCTTTTAGTTCCTGCATGAGTTCCAGTAATGCCTGAGAACCAGTTTCCAACATGGTGTGAGTCAACATTAAAGTTAATATGGGACGACCTAAATCACTCCAATACTTTTGGATGTATGCAAGTTCACTTCTTATCTGGTCTACCAAAAAATGGTAATCAAGAGTTAAATAAAACTGCTGAGAATCCAAGAATGAAGGTAAAAAAACAATAGTCTCACCCCGGAGACGGAAAACTCTTGATGTGGTCAAACTCCTCAGCCGCCGCACTGGACGACCTGTTAAACCAAGTTTATCGTTACGCCCAATTTGGGTATAAATAGTTGATAGTTCACTAGCTTGTCTAACTTGAATTGGTGCTACTTGCTTCGGTGTTTGCGTTTCAATACCGTGAACAGCTAGTTGTGCTTGTAAATCTTCATCTTCTGCTAACAAAACGATCTGCACTAAAGCTTCGCGTTTTTTACCTATAGATAAGTGTCTACCCAAAGGATCAACATCACCAACTGCCAGTAACCCCTCACTCAACATTTGACCAAGATAATACAAACTCTGCGCCCAAACTAAAGGTACATTTTCATTTGGTAAACGGGGTTGAGTTTGGGGGGCTAACTTTTCCGCTTCCACATTTTCGGCGGGGACATAATACAATTCTGGTAATAAACGTAAGCCATGACCTATGTTGGATGATACGCCATCACGCTCAATAAGTAACTTCTCTAACTGCTCTTGATAAAATTGCGCTTGTTTTTGATCACCACAAAATAACCCATCAAGGGCTAAATAAGTAAAGAATAACGGCCATTCACATTCTATATGCTCAAATTGTTTCAGTTCCCAAGGTTCGTAGTGTAGGCGTTGGGTGTCTTCTAAAACAGTTTGATGTCCATCACGCAGAAAGCGTTTACAGCCGTATTTGCCTTGGAGTTTTTTGATAATCTCGTTGAGAGTGCGTTTTCTCAATTGTGAATCTTCCACCGCAAACGCTGGATAGCTAATAATACTTAACAAGGCTGCATCAATTTCTTTAGAGGCAGATTCTCTGGGTAATAAGGATTCTAAAGTGCTGCGAGTGCGAGCGATCTCATCGGGTAGCACATGAATTACTGATGCTTGACTACCCCGCACACCAAACAAATCCAGTTCGTTCATGGCTTCTAAAGCAGCTTTTGCCATACCTACAGAACTGGCGTTTAACTCAGCATTGCCATGATTAATTTTATTACCCCGTTCCCAAATACCATAGTCTGGTGTGCGGTAAGCTCGGCCAATGTAATAAACTAAATTTTGGACAAAGTTGACTTCATCAATGGTATAAATTATCTGCAATCCGGAAGCGGTCATTTGTGCCAACATCAACAAGAATATAGATGTGGCATCTAATTGCAAATGTCCCCATTCATCATCACCTACGACAATATCACCAGTAGCGGTGTTGTATTTGGCGTGTAACCCATCCAAAGGTGACTGAGTTTCTTTAAATCTTTCTACCTTGTGCGCCTGTCGCATCATCGCAAACAGCAACCCACGCATTAACTTAATGACGCTATGTTCTAATTCATAGGTACGCCCTTGGTCTTCATCCACCTTGCGGTATGCCAGCGCTAAACCCCAAACTGCCAAAATGCTGTAAACATTATCCCTTACCCAAGCATCTGTATAATCACCGTGGGCAGTAATAGCCGTACTCGCCGGTAGCAAACCCGTGATAGGATTTTGACGCGTCATAATCACGGTTTTGATTTGCTGGTAGTAATATTCCAGTCGAGCTTGTAATTCGGTGGCTGTTTTCATCATCTCAGTTAAACGCAGCTTGCGGATTTACCCTATGGTGCTAATTATGTAAGCCAAGCCAAAGCGAGGGCGTATGACAGCAGAGGGTGGCGAGGATTTATTATTATCTCGCGTTAGTGAGCATTTAGTCACAATATTGTTAAGGAATGCTCACGAAATCCTTTCAGGATGCGGATTCTTACATGAATAGACGATCGCCTACTCATTTTCCCTTGCTTCTGCGACAAACTCAACTTGTCGGTACAAATCAGCGATCGCTATTTCTACATTCACCGATTCTAGTAGTAATTTCTCACCCATTGGATATCTTTTATCTGGAAGTCCCTTTGATAACGTCCGGCGTGAAAATTTGCTCAAGGCTAAACGACTCACCAATAATTTCTGGTGAAAAAACTGATCTGCTTGGGGAAGAAACCAGGATAATAAAGCATAATTAACCTTTATAGCTTTGAGCATTGGACTACGCTCCGCCATAGGCGATCGCTAGATGGTTCATACTCAAGGTTGGTGATTCAACTTAACTAATTGACTATGAGTACAGCAAATATTGCACCAGCTATACGTATCGGAGTATTGGGTTTCGGTGGACTCGGACAAGCAGCCGCCAAGGTACTAGCTGGTAAACGGGAGATGAAATTAGTAGCTGTGGCAGACCAAAAAGGTTATGCTTATGCTGCGGCAGGTTTAAATTTTAAAGATTGCATTGCTACCTACCAGTCTCAAGGTTCGGTGGGTTATTTAGAACCAGTAGGTAGTTTAGGCAACAACAGTATTCAAGATTTAATCGATAGTAGCCAACCTGTAGACGGGTATTTTCTCGCTTTACCCAACCTACCCAATGACTTTATTCCTTCCGTAGCCAGACAGTTTATTCAATCCGGCTGGCGTGGTGTGTTGGTAGATGCTATTAAGCGCACCAGTGCAGTAGAACAGCTAATTGCGATGAAAGATGAACTACAAGCGGCTGGTATTACCTACATGACAGGCTGTGGTGCAACACCGGGACTATTAACCGCCGCCGCCGCCTTAGCAGCCCAAAGCTACGCCGAAATTCATCAGGTAGAGATTACCTTTGGTGTTGGTATTGCCAACTGGGAAGCTTACCGCGCTACTGTGCGGGAAGATATTGGTCATATGCCTGGTTATACTGTAGAAGCGGCTAGGGCTATGACTGATGCAGAGGTAGAAGCATTACTAGACAAAACCAATGGCGTACTGACCTTGGAAAACATGGAACACGCCGATGATGTCATGTTAGAGTTAGCAGGGATAGTAGGGCGCGATCGCGTAACTGTGGGTGGCGTAGTTGATACCCGCAATCCCAAAAAGCCACTCAGCACTAATGTCAAAGTTACAGGACGCACCTTTGAAGGCAAGATTTCCACCCATACCTTTACCTTAGGAGATGAAACCAGCATGGCAGCCAATGTCTGCGGTCCCGCCTTTGGCTATCTCAAAGCTGGTATGCAATTGTATCAACGTGGCATTCATGGCATATTTACGGCTGCTGAAATCATGCCCCAATTTGTGAAGTAAAAGCTTAGAGGTTAAAGTTTAGAGCCTAGACAAATGGATTCTTGACAAGAATTGCATACTTAAATTGCTAGTCTCTAGCTTCTAACCTCTCTTCCTTTCTGGCTTCATCGGCTGGTGAATATGGTGCTTGAATCACGAAGGGCAATTCTGCACCTCTCAGCCCCCGTTGGATGCGTTCGGATGTTTCACTAAAAACCACAAACAAGGGATATACGATATCAGCCCCTTCACTTAAAATATGACTATGGCGGAGGGGCATTAACCATTCATAGTCCTGGTTTAGCAAAACTTGGGTTTGTCGCCAACGCCCCAACAAATCAGAAAAGTCTTCATAGGGACGATGAATAAATAATAGAATCTCAGATCCCGTTTTGACCTTCCATTCGGGATCGCACATAATAATTGCCACATCACAAGGTAAACAATGTGCCTTGGTGGTTGCAGCAACAGGATCACGCAAGCGAACAATTGGCAGAGGGATAATAATTATACTTTCATCAGGACGACGCAAACTAGGAATCATCTCTAGATATGGTCGGTGTTGTTTGAGTAGTGCGATCGCCGCCTCATAATTACTATACTCTGCCAAACTCGCTTCATAGTCAGATTTTTGCACAGGCATAAATATTAGAAAAATCAATGAGAAAAATCAAAATTCAAGGTTTATTTATCCCAATTTTTCAAATACTTTGAACAGAGGCAGATACATTGATAACAAGATTGTCCCCACCATACCCCCTAGAACCAAAATCATAATTGGTTCTAAAACGCTGGTTAATGCTTTGACTGCTTGCTCGACTTCATCTTCATAGAAATCGGCAATTTTCATCAGCATTCCATCTAATTCCCCGGTTTCTTCACCGATGCTAATCATTTGAATTGCCATTGGTGGAAAAACTTGCTCTTTTTGTAAAGCAATGCTAATCATACCACCTTGTTGAATTTCGGCTCTGGCCGCATCAATAGCATTAGCAACTACCTGATTTCCAGAGGTATCTCGCACAATTTCCAAAGATGTAAGAATCGGCACACCAGAACGAGTTAGGGAACCAAATGTCCGGCTGAAACGAGCAACTGAAGACTTTTGAATTAAGTCACCAAATAAGGGCATTTTTAACGCAAGACGGTCAATTGTTTCTTTACCAACACGGGTTTTGTAGTACTGTGTATAACTAAATTTTGTGCCTACAATCACAGCAACAATAAGTCCTGCTCGCCAACTTCTCAAAATCTCGCTGCAATTCATTAAAAATTGGGTAAGTGCTGGTAATTCTGTGCCTAATTCCACGAAAATCTTAGCAAAAATAGGGATAAGAAAAACAGTCATCCCTACGAAAATGGCGGTTGCTAAAATACCCACAACGACGGGATAAGCCAGGGCTGATTTAAGTTGGTTCTGTAATCTAGCCATATCTTCTAACAATTTGGCTAAACGATTCAAAACTTCATCTAGAACACCACCGACTTCCCCAGCTTGAATCATGCTCACATACAAACCATCAAAACAATCAGGATGCTTACGCATAGCATCCGAAAGATTGACCCCACTTTGAACATCATTGCTAATATCATTGAGGGCTTGCTTAAGTTTAGCATTGGTACACTGATCACCCAGCACTCCTAGTCCTCGAACAATTGCTACACCAGCATTTACCAATGTGGCAAGTTGTCGAGAGAACACTGCCTTTTCCTTCACTGTTACCTTGACGAAGGAATTCTGAAACTTTTGCAAATCAAAATTGGCAGCAAAATTTTGCGACTGCTTAAGTTCTTGAACGACCAATCCTTGATCTCTAAGATTAGTACGAGCTTGTGCCAAAGATTCAGCAACAACTTTTTCTTTTCTCGTTTTTCCTTGTGTGTCCCTAACTTGGGCAATAAATGTTGGCATATATCAATTCAAAATACCCTACGGGAAGCTAAATCTACAAAATTCAAAATTCAAAAAAAGTCAATAGTTATGATTCAAAAATAATAACTATTGACTTTTTTTTAGTGTGCTTTTACGGCTCCAGGTTTAGCATTTGCTGGTGGAGCCGAAGGGCCTATAAGGCGTTGAATTTCATCTGGTTTTGAAGTCTTAGACATTGCTGCTTCAAAAGAAATTGTGCCTGATTTATAAAAATCAGCTAAAACTTTTTCTAATGTTTGCATTCCTAATTTACCGCCAGTCTGAATTGCGGAATAAATTTGTGAAGTTTTACCTTCACGAATCAAGTTAGAAATAGCAGGAGTAATAACCATAATTTCTTGTGCCATGACGCGTCCGTATTCACCGGGTTTGGGGTTTTTCTTTGGCACTAATGTTTGGCTAAATACAGCTACTAACGAGTTAGATAACTGTACCCGTACTTGAGTTTGTTTTTCGTGGGGGAAAACGTCAATAATCCTGTCAACAGTCTGGGAAGCAGAACTAGTGTGCAGCGTACCAAATACTAAGTGTCCAGTTTCTGCGGCAGAAATTGCCAAAGAGATTGTCTCTAAATCCCGCATTTCCCCTACCAAAACAATATCTGGATCTTCCCGCAAAGCCGCTTTTAAAGCGTTAGCAAAACTTTTTGTATCTTCACCTAATTGTCTTTGGTGAACTAAGCTTTTAATTGGTTCGTATACAAACTCAATTGGGTCTTCTACTGTGAGGATATGCTCTGCCTTCGTGCGGTTAATTAAGTCAATCATTGCCGCCAGAGTGGTTGTTTTACCGGAACCTGTCGGACCTGTGACGAGAATTAGCCCTCTAGGTTTGTCGCACATTTCCCGCACAACATCGGGTAAACCCAATTTTTCAAAGTTAGGAATTTTGGAACTAAGCGCCCTTAAACAAGCCGCATAAGCACCACGCTCTTTATAAACATTGACCCGGAAGCGAGCCAAACCTTTGACACCATAGGAACAATCTAACTCCCAAGTCTGTTCTAAGGTTTTACGTTGGGTGTTATTGAGCATACTAAAAATCAGTCTTTGGCACTGGTCGGCGGTCAGCACCTCTTCGCCTATGGGTGTGAGTTTACCACTGATGCGGAAATAGGGAGGCAAACCTGCGGATAAGTGCATATCCGAGCCACCCATTTCAATCATCTGCTCCATCAAGTCTTCAATCATCATTTCCATAGGGTCGCTTTGCTCCAATTCAAAATTCAAACAAATAAATGCAGTAACTAATCTTCAAAACGGGGTGTTAGACAGTAGGGACAATCTAGCCATTCCGGTTGTAATATGGCGCTACAAGTCCGGCAGGTAAGACCAGTTTTGCGTTTCGCTTTTAACTCAGCTTCCAAACCTGTATCTGTGAATGTCACCCGTTCCACTTCTTCTAGGGTGGTAGAACCTTGGCGAACGAGGTCTAAGCTATAAGCCAATAAGGTTTTCATCCCTTCTTCTACGGCTACTTCTTTGATGCGTTCTGTTGGTGCTTCTTCGTTGATTAAAGTTTGTAAGTTTTCTGTAACCCGCATCACTTCATACACACCACAGCGTCCTTTGTAGCCGACACCGTTACAAGCTGGACAAAGCTGGTTTTTCGCTTTAGCTTCGGCGATCGCTTCTGCGGGGATGGTGTTAGCTTTATAGAAGGTGACAGACACTTCTTGAGAAGCCGTCATACCATAACGAGCTAACTCCTCAGTGGTGGGAGTGTAAGCAATACGGCACTCACCACAAACACGGCGCACTAAACGTTGTGCCAATACCCCAATCAGAGAACTGGAAACCATGAATGGTTCAATACCCATTTCACCCAAACGAGCGATCGCACCAGGGGCATCGTTGGTGTGTAATGTAGTTAATACCAAGTGACCTGTTAAAGCCGCTTCAATCGCTGTTTTCGCTGTTTCTTTGTCTCTTGTTTCACCCACCAGCAACACATCGGGGTCTTGCCGCAAAAAAGCCCGTAATGCCGTCGCAAAATCTAGCCCTTTTTCTCTAATTACCTGTACCTGGGTAATCCCTGGCAAACTGTACTCAATTGGGTCTTCTACCGTACTGATGTTAATACCTGGTGAGTTCTTCTCCGCCAGTGCTGAATATAAGGAAGTTGTTTTACCTGAACCAGTTGGCCCAGTCACTAAAATTAAACCGAAAGGCTTACTCACCATATCTTGGACAATCTGCAATGTTTCTGGGTCAGTAATTAACTTATTCAGTCCCAGTTGCGTAGAAGAGTTATCCAAAATCCGCAGTACTACCTTTTCCCCATAGCGACTGGGTAAGGTATTGACCCGGAAGTCTACTTTCCGTCCCTCAAACATCCGGCGGATGCGTCCATCTTGGGGTAAACGTCGCTCGGCAATATCCAAATTGGAGATAATTTTAAATCTGGCTGTTACCGCCGGAATAATTTTTTTCGGTAAGGGGTCAAAAGCCTCCCGTAGTACCCCATCCTTGCGGAAGCGAATCCGCAGATTTTCTTCTTGGGGTTCAATGTGGATATCAGAAACCTTGTCATGCAAAGCTTTCGCTAAAATTCTGTTAACGAGGTTGATGACAGGTGCATCTTCTGCACCCTTCATCGCTGAACCTAAATCAGCCTCCATCTCTTCAGGAGCATCTTCTAGGTCGAGATTGCCAAGATTTTCTAAATCCTGATTAATATCTGTAAATTTTTCTTGTTCCAGGTGCTTTTGCCGCACGGCCAATTCATCCAAATATTGGTTGATTAGCCGTTGGTAATCCTCCTGGGTAATTACCATACGCTGTAATGTTAAACCTTGGGGGCGCAAGATGCGGTTTAGGTCATCCGAAGCTTCCAAGTTATCCGGAGCAACCATCGCCACTAAAACATAAGGCGGGGTGTGTTCATCATTTTTAGATAGTGGTACTAAACGATGACGACGGCAGATATCAACTGGGATGAGGGTTTCAATTAAATTACCCACCATCGTGCTACCGATATCGTTGACCTCCGGATCGAGGTATTCAACACCGTATAGTATTTTCAGTTCAAATAATTGTTGTTTCTTGTACTGCCTGAGGTACTCAGGTGATAATTGTCGCCCAGTAATTGACTCCAAAACTTCTGTTAAGGGTCTACCAGACTTGCGACTTTCAATCAGCGCCTGTCTCATCTGTTCGGTATTAATGTAGCCAGACTGCACTAGCTTATTACCGAAAGGTGAAAACTCTGTTCTTGTAGTAAGAGCGGTACTGCGCCGTTGTGGTGACGAGTAAGTCATAGGTGAGCAATGAGTAGGGAAAACCTCTATTTAGAGTATTCCCAGCCAGAGGCTAAAAATTTTCATCCACACTTAGTAAATTCCAGCCAAAACTTTACGAAGAGATTGGGGACGAGAGGAAGCAGAGGAGCAGGGGAAGCAGGGGAAGCAGGGGAAGCAAAGAAGAATTACTATTGACTATTGACAGTCCTGACACAAGAATATTTGATTTAGGTGCGTATCACCTTAACTCCTCGTTCGGAATACCGCCCCTAGAATGTTGACGCTAATCTGTTCACCATTTGTAAAAATAAGATGATGTTACCCTCATCTCTAAAGAAATTTCGGCAAGAAATCAGTCTCAGTGTACAGCCATCAATTGTTAGGGTTGTTCATTGTGGTGAAATACTGCCGTAAATCCTCTTGGGGGTGAGTAGACTTGGACAATGATCGACGAAAATAAACAGGTAAACCATACAAGCCAGCAATTGGGTGAATCAACAGAGGTAAAGCAAGCAATTATGAGTGAATCCCCAGCCCAAATTAACAATAACGAATCTACTAACGAAGTAACTGAGTCAGTGGCAATCCCCACAAATGTAGTGGGAGACACTACAGCTACAGAAGATAATGGCTTCACAGCAACACAGATACAGGAAGCGAATACAGCTGCTTTGGCTGAATTGACTCAACAGATCAATTCTCTCAAAACACAGTTAGATGAACGCAGTACGCAATATATGAGGATTGCGGCAGATTTTGAAAATTACCGCAAGCGTACTCAAAAAGAAAAAGAAGAGTTGGACTTACAGGTAAAACGCAACACAATTTTGGAATTGCTACCTATTGTCGATAATTTTGAGCGGGCGCGATCGCATCTTAAGCCACAAACTGAAAGTGAGATGACAATTCACAAAAGTTATCAAGGAGTATACAAACAACTAGTAGATTCCCTGAAGCGCCTGGGTGTATCACCAATGCGTCCCGAAGGACAAGAGTTTGACCCCAACCTTCATGAAGCAGTAATGCGGGAACCTACGGATGAACATCCTGAAGGAACAGTGTTAGAAGAGTTAGTGCGCGGATATTACTTGGGCGATCGCGTGCTACGCCATTCTATGGTCAAGGTGGCTGCTCCAAAGGAAGATACGCTCCCTGCACAAGAAAATCAGTCGAGTCCAGCCGACAGTTAAGCTGTATCAGCTCGCCTCGCTGACCAATAGTGCTTAGGTCATAGAAGAGGCGAGCATTGTTAGGGATTGGGGATTGGGAACTGGAGACTGGGGACTGGGGACTGGGTAATAGTAGAACTTCTGCCTAGCGCCTGCGGTTTGCCTTCAGCTACTACCTCCGGTCTTCTTCAATTCTTAATTTTGAATTTTGCGGAAAGTTGCGGTGCGGGGGTTCCCCCTGTTGAGCAAACTTTCCAAGACGAATTTTGAATTTTGAATTGACTTAGCCTCCTAACATTCAAGTCAGCCTAAGTTCGTACCCAAAAAAAGATAGTCCGCGCAAAAGCACTAAGTAAAAATATTTACGTATGGGAAAAGTTATTGGGATCGACTTAGGCACGACAAATAGTTGTGTTGCGGTTTTGGAAGGTGGTCAACCGATAGTGATCGCTAATTCTGAAGGCGGAAGAACTACACCAAGTATTGTGGGGTTTGGCAAAAGTGGCGATCGCTTGGTCGGTCAACTAGCAAAACGCCAAGCTGTAACTAATGCCGAAAATACGATTTTTAGTATTAAACGGTTTATCGGTCGTCGTTGGGAAGATACAGAAATAGAACGCGATCGTGTACCTTATGGTTGTGTCAAAGGTCGAGACGATACTGTTGATGTGCAGATTCGTGGACGCAATTACACGCCTCAAGAAATATCTGCTATGGTTCTGCAAAAACTTAAGCAAGATGCAGAAAATTTTTTGGGTGAAGCAGTTACACAAGCAGTAATTACCGTACCTGCCTATTTTACTGATGCTCAAAGACAAGCCACTAAAGATGCTGGTACTATTGCCGGGCTGGAAGTCTTACGAATTATCAATGAACCAACGGCTGCGGCTTTAGCTTTTGGACTAGAGAAGCAAGATCAAGAACAGCTAATTTTAGTTTTTGACTTGGGCGGCGGAACTTTTGACGTATCAATCCTCCAATTAGGAGACGGTGTATTTGAAGTCAAAGCCACCGGTGGTAATAATCAATTAGGCGGTGATGACTTTGACGGCTGTGTCGTCTGTTGGATGATTGAACGCTTCCAACAACAGGAAAAAATCGACCTAGCCCAAGATAAGATGGCGCTGCAACGCTTACGAGAAGCAGCCGAGAAAGCCAAAATAGAACTCTCCAGCATGGCAAGTACCTCCATTAACTTGCCTTTTATTACGGCCGATGAAACTGGACCCAAGCATCTAGAAATGGAACTTAGCCGTTCTAAGTTTGAAGAGTTGGTAGGGCAGTTAATTGAAGCTACCATCCAGCCCATGATTCAAGCCCTCAAAGATGCAGACCTGAAACCACAAGATATAGATAAGATTATTTTGGTGGGTGGTTCTACCCGTATTCCGGCGGTGCAGAATGCCTTAATCAAGTTTTTTAATGGTAAAGCCCCAGACCGTTCGGTTAATCCGGATGAAGCCGTAGCCCTGGGTGCAGCAATTCAAGCTGGGGTACTAGGTGGCGAAGTTGATAATCTCCTACTACTAGATGTCACACCTTTATCTCTAGGAATTGAAACTTTAGGAGAAGTATTCACCAAAATCATTGAACGTAACACCACAATACCTACCAGCAAATCTCAAATATTTTCCACTGCTGTTGATGGTCAAACCTCGGTAGAAATTCACATCCTCCAAGGTGAAAGAACAATGGCACGGGATAACAAGAGCTTAGGCAAATTTCTTTTGGCAGGTATTCCCCCAGCGCCCCGTGGAGTCCCACAAATCGAAGTTTCCTTTGAAATTGATGTCAACGGCATTCTCAAAGTTGCTGCCCAAGATAAAGGCACAGGCAGAGAACAAAGTATTAGAATTACTAATACTGGTGGATTAAGTACCAATGAAGTGGAAAGAATGCGGCAAGAAGCAGAAGTTTTTGCCGAAGAAGATAGAAGACGCAAAGAACTGGTCGAACTAAAAAATCAAGCAGATAATTTGTTGATTATTTATGAATCTACCTTAAAAGACAATGGTGAATTAATTGGAGAACAAATCAAAGTTCTAGCCAACGAAAAAGTTGCACAAATTCAGAGTGTAATGACTAATCCTGCCATTTCCCTGAAAGAGTTTCAACAATGTTTAGATGATTTCCAACAAACCCTCTTTTCTATCGGTGCTAATGTTTACCAACGAGCTAACACTCAAACTGATGATGAAGTAGAGGTAATATCTGATGGTTCATCACCTTTAGATATAGAACACCCCATCAGTGGAACCTTAATACCACAATTTAACTTTGATTTTGATGATGAAAGTACAGCACAAGCTGATTATGAAGCGATAGATTAGAGATTGGTTTCGGCGATTAAGTATTAGGTATTGAGCAATAAATGTAGGAATCTGATTTGATGATTGAAAAAATCTAGGTGCAGCCCACCGTATCAAGCATGTGGTGGGCAACGCCTACATACACTTCAAAAATCAAGTATTAACCCTATAGTAAATCAATTATCAGTCCCTAATCTCCAACATGGAGGGTTTTCCACACCTAATCGTGCGGCTAGCCCCTCTAGTTCACTAGGGGGTTTCCTCGTAGTACGTAGCACAATTGTAAAAGGGACAGCCGACTTAGCAGTGCCAGCCCAAACTTATGGTTACCCTGCTCTTAGCTTCGGTTGCTTTTTCCGTTTTACGAGGAAAGTACTCATTACTTGACTTGTTAATGATTTTTGTTAAAGGTAAAAGGTAAAATCAGTTATTAACATAATTTAACTTTGCCTTCTATCTAGCCCCCGGCAAGTTGACCTTGTGGTGTCTACTGCCTATTGCTTTCTTCCTCCTAACCTTTACCTTTGCTATATGGCCCGCGACTATTATGAGATTCTAGGCGTTGCTCGTGACGCTGACAAAGAAGAAATCAAACAAGCCTACCGCCGTCTAGCCCGGAAATATCACCCTGATGTGAATAAAGAACCGGGAGCCGAAGAGCGTTTTAAGGAAATTAACCGTGCTTATGAAGTACTTTCTGAGCCGGAAACCCGCGCACGTTACGATCGCTTCGGCCCGGAAGGTGTTTCAGGTGCTGGTGTCGGCTTCCAAGATATGAGCGATATGGGTGGTTTCGCCGATATCTTTGAAAGTATTTTCAGTGGTTTTGCTGGTGGTGGTATGGGTGGCCCAACGCAGCAAAGAAGACGCGGTGGGCCAGCGCGGGGTGATGATTTACGGCTAGACCTAAAGTTAGACTTTCGAGAAGCGGTATTTGGTGGGGAAAAGGAAATTCGCATTTCCCATTTAGAAACCTGTGAAACCTGTAGTGGTTCAGGCGCAAAACCAGGAACCCGTCCCCGCACTTGTTCGACTTGTAGCGGTTCCGGTCAAGTCCGCCGCGTCACCAGAACCCCCTTTGGTAGCTTCACTCAAGTCTCTACTTGTCCTACCTGTAATGGTACAGGTATGGTAATTGAAGACAAATGTGATGCTTGTGATGGTAAGGGGACAAATCAAGTTACCAAAAAACTAAAAATTACCATTCCCGCAGGCGTGGACAATGGTACGCGCTTACGCATACAACAGGAAGGTGATGCGGGTCAACGTGGTGGCCCTCCAGGGGATTTGTATGTATATCTGTTCGTCAATGAAGACGAAGAATTTCAACGGGATGGCATTAATGTGATCTCGGAAATTAAAGTTAGCTACTTGCAAGCAATTTTAGGCTGTCGGCTGGAAGTAAACACAGTAGATGGGCCTGTGGAGTTGATTATTCCGGCGGGTACTCAACCGAATACGGTGATGAAACTAGAAAATCGTGGTGTACCTCGCTTGGGGAATCCTGTTAGTCGGGGCGATCATCTGTTAACGGTGTTAATTGATATCCCTACTAAAGTAATCCCTGAGGAGAGAGAATTGCTAGAGAAGCTAGCTAAAATTAAGGGAGACCGTACCGGTAAAGGTGGTCTGGAAGGATTTTTGGGAAATTTGTTTAAGTAATGACGCTCTCTTCTGTTTCAACTCCTGATGCTCAACTTGACCTGCGTGGCACTCCTTGCCCGCTTAACTTCGTGCGGACAAAACTCCGTTTGGAGAAAATGCCCCCAGGAGCATTATTGGAAGTCTGGTTAGACCCAGGGGAACCAATTGAGCAAGTCCCTGATAGCTTGACAATGGCAGGTTATCAGGTAGAACAAATTACAGATTGTACTGGCTATTTTTCTTTACTAATCCGCCGTCCTGTAACTGCCCAATGAGAGTTTTCACCACTGGACAGTTATTGGGTACGGTTGTAGCCGTGCAAGCCAATTTTTACAAAGTACAGTTAGACCAAGAGGTGAGGGAGCAGGGGAGCAGAGGAGCAGGGGAAGAGGTGCATTTAGATTCTCCTTTGCCCCTCTATTCCCTGCCTCTTCTTCTTTGTACTCGCAGAACCCGATTGAAAAAAATCGGGCAACAGGTGATGGTGGGCGATCGCGTGGTCGTAGAGGAGCCAGATTGGGCAGGAGGACGGGGGGCGATCGCTGAGGTTTTATCTCGGCAAACTCAGTTAGATAGACCGCCAATCGCCAATGCTGACCAAATCCTACTGGTTTTTGCTGTGGCTGATCCTCCCCTAGAACCCTATCAACTCAGCCGATTTCTCGTGAAGGCGGAAACCACTGGTTTAGATGTGGTTTTATGCTTAAATAAAAGCGATCTAGTTTCACCAGAAATACAACAACAAATTAGCGATCGCTTATTAGCTTGGGGTTATCAACCCTTATTTATTAGCGTCGAAAAGCAGATAAATATTGACCAAATCGCCAAATATCTCAGCAATAAAATTACTGTAGTTGCTGGCCCTTCCGGTGTGGGTAAATCTAGCTTGATTAATGCTCTGATTCCCGACATTAACCTGCGCGTGGGGGAAGTTTCCGGTAAACTGGCTCGTGGTCGTCATACCACCCGCCATGTGGAGTTATTTGAGTTACCCAACGGTGGTTTACTGGCAGATACGCCGGGATTTAATCAGCCTGATGTGGATTGTAGCCCAGAAGAATTAGTACATTATTTCCCAGAAGCCAGAGAACGTTTAGCTGTTGCTAGTTGTCGGTTTAACGACTGCTTACATCGAGACGAGCCAGATTGTGCTGTGCGTGGTGATTGGGAACGATACGAACATTATCTAGAATTTTTAGCAGATGCGATCGCCCGGCAAACTCAACTTTACCAACAAGCCGATCCCGAATCTACATTAAAGCTCAAAACCAAAGGCAAAGGTCAAAGCCAATACGAACCCAAACTAGAAAGTAAAAAATATCGCCGCACCTCCCGACGCACTCAAGTACAAGGTTTGCAAGATTTGTATCAAGAGGAAGAGTAGGTAATGGGTAATGGGGACTCATTAGTCAGTACTTTTTCAAGTCAATCGGATACGATCCCCAGAAGGTCTTAAAATATTGTTAATTTCCCCCTTATCCCTCGACCTTCACTTTACAAGTATCACCCCAGAACACTATGGCTATCGGCTACGTCGCGCTCGTACTTCACGCACATCTACCCTTCGTTCGTCACCCAGAAAGTGACTACGTGCTAGAGGAAGAATGGCTTTATGAAGCCATCACCGAAACATACATTCCCCTATTGAAAGTATTTGAGGGCTTAAAGCGAGACGGTATCGACTTTAAAATCACCATGAGTATGACACCGCCTCTTGTGTCCATGCTCCGCGATCCTCTATTGCAAGAACGCTATGACGCACACTTAGCCCAACTCGAAGAACTGATAGAACTGGAAGCCGAACGTAATGCCCAAAATGGACACCTGCGTTACTTAGCTGAACACTACGCCACTGAGTTTAACGAAGCGCGTCAGATGTGGGAGCGCTACAACGGTGATTTGGTAACAGCTTTTAAGCAGTTCCAAGATACTAACAACCTAGAAATTATCACTTGTGGTGCTACCCACGGCTATTTGCCACTGATGAAGATGTATCCCCAAGCGGTGTGGGCGCAAATTCAGGTGGCTTGTGAACACTACGAGGAAACTTTTGGTCGTCCACCCAAAGGTATTTGGTTGCCAGAATGCGCCTACTATGAAGGTTTGGAACGGATGCTGGCTGATGCTGGTTTACGTTACTTCCTTACTGATGGGCATGGTATTTTGTATGCTCGTCCTCGTCCTCGGTTCGGCACTTATGCGCCAATTTTTACGGAAACTGGTGTTGCTGCTTTTGGTCGAGATCATGAATCTTCTCAGCAGGTATGGTCTTCTGAGGTTGGTTATCCAGGTGCGGCAGAATATCGAGAATTTTATAAAGATTTGGGTTGGGAGGCTGAGTATGAATATATCAAGCCCTACATCATGCCCAACGGCCAACGTAAAAATACAGGTATTAAGTATCACAAGATTACTGGGCGCGGTTTAGGTTTATCAGATAAAGCACTATACGATCCTTACTGGGCAAGGGAAAAGGCGGCAGAACACGCAGCCAATTTTATGTATAATCGTGAACGCCAAGCAGAGCATCTGTATGGAATTATGCAGCGTCCGCCGATTATCGTTTCGCCCTATGATGCAGAATTGTTTGGTCATTGGTGGTATGAAGGCCCTTGGTTCATCGATTACCTGTTCCGCAAGTCTTGGTATGACCAAGGAACTTATGCGATGACTCATTTGGCAGACTATTTACGGAATGAACCGACACAACAAGTCTGTCGTCCTTCCCAATCAAGCTGGGGTTATAAGGGTTTCCATGAATATTGGTTGAATGAAACAAATGCTTGGATTTATCCACATTTGCACAAAGCGGCTGAACGCATGATCGAAATATCTACCCTAGAACCAGAAGATGAGTTAGGATGGAGGGCGCTTAACCAAGCAGCAAGAGAACTGCTGTTGGCGCAATCTTCTGACTGGGCGTTTATTATGCGGACGGGAACAATGGTTCCTTATGCTGTGAGACGGACGCGATCGCACCTCATGCGTTTTAATAAGCTATACGAAGATGCTAAAGCCGGCAAGTTTGACAGTGGTTGGTTAGAAAAAGTTGAGGTGATGGATAATATTTTCCCCAATATTAATTATCGGGTTTACCGTCCTTTATAAGAATTGCTGATACCAATTTGAAAAAAGAATGCGACAAATAAACCATCCGTAGAGACGAGATAAATCGCGTCTTCACCCAATGATGTGTTGCAATCATCAATTGAATTGGTATGAGTTTTAAGCCTGGAACTTCCTTTTTTTCATGAAAAGCAAAACCCCCAACATCAATGATTGGGGGTTTTATTTGTCTGGGTGTGAGCATTTTTGCTGCTATTGGGGCAGAGTCCGGCTGGTATACGCATCCATTGCATAAGCAGGAGCGCGATCGCTGTAATCTATTTCCATACCAGTGATCGATTTAGCCAACTTTTCAAAAGACTCAGAACGCCAGTTACGCTCATGGATGGGCTTTTTCTGTTCTCCCAGGAAGTAGGCTAGAGAACCTATAACCGAAGCTGCAACCCAACCTAAAAGTAATACTGCAAATAAGATAACCATCACGAACCTCTTTTTTATATTTTTGTAACTTTATGTAAATAAATATAACTTTATTGCAACAAAATTTGCAATATATCTAGAGGTGTGTATGCCGACTAGTCCGGTAGGGTATTTCCCACCTCTAGCTTGAAAGAGCAGGGGGAGAAAGACATCTTTCATATTTGACTGTGAAATTTGCTTCATTGAGACTTTAAGACATAAAAAAGACAGGCGATCGCCTGTCTAAAAAGTATTGATTTATCAGAGAGTATTAGAAATTCATTTCCGCAGCTTGGACTTTTTCCACCTGCTTCTTCTTCAGAACTAGCATGACTTGAGCTAACATCACCAGAGCAACGAAAGCAATCAACCAGCCAACTCTATTAGCATCTTGGAGAACGATTTCTGCGTCTAATTGACCGAAACCACCAACGTTGGGGTTATTGGTCAACGCGTCACCTGCTTTGACAGCTTGTCCTTCAGAAACAATCAATTCTGGGCCTGCGGGGATAGTGTCGCTGACAACTTCTCCAGACTCAGTTTTGATGTCTACTAGATATTTAACGCTACCATCTTCGCCTTCTTGTTTGGCAATCTTGCTAATTGTCCCGGTAGCAGCAGCGCTATAAAGGTTGTTGTTGCTCTTTTCACCTGTGGGATAAACTTGTCCACGTCCCCGGTTACCACCAACATGAACTGAATATTTACCGAAGTGAATGTTCTTGTCGTTGGCAGGGTTGGGAGAAAGAACAGGGAAGACGATTTCCTGGTACTGTTCACCGGGTAAAGGCCCGACGATGACGATGTTGTCTTTATCTTCGCCGTAGGGTTGGAAGTAAACATCGCCGATTTCTTCTTTCAGTTCTTCGGGAATGCGGTCTTCAGGAGCAATCTTGAAGCCTTCGGGTAACATCAGTACAGCACCGACGTTTAAGCCGACCTTAGAGCCATCAGCACCAACTTGTTGCACGCTGGTGTCGTAAGGGATTTTAACAACGGCTTTAAATACGGTATCGGGTAGTACTGATTGAGGAACTTCTACTTCTGTGGGCTTCGCTGCTAGGTGACAGTTAGCGCAAACAATTCTACCTGTCGGTTCGCGGGGGGTTTCTGGGTAAGTTTGCTGCGCCCAGAAAGGATATGCAGCAGCTGATTGGGGAAGGGCTAAGTCGCTGGTGAAGAAAAATGTCACGCTGGCGATCGCTATGAACAATGTTTTTACCATTGCTCTAGCAGTGCGAGTTAACCTCGCTCTTGTACAAGCATTTCTCATCTCTATAGGGGCAACGATTGAATTTAGTCAAGAGTCAATAGTCAGTGGTCAGTGGTCAGTGGTCAGTGGCAAATTCACAACTAACAACTGACTACTGACACAGAACGAAATCATTAAGACCACCAGGGTTCTTCACCGGTGCGGAAGTCGGTTTCAGTCCAAGGAGTTAAAACGATTTTGTCGTTTTCGGTTTTAGCGTGACTCAAAGCCAGAGACTTTGGTGCTGGGCCGCGAACAACCTTACCCGTTGCATCGTATTGAGAACCGTGGCAAGGGCATTTAAATTTGTTTTCTGCCGCGTTCCAGGGGACGACGCAACCCAAGTGGGTGCAGACGGCGTTGATGCCATAATCTGTGATGGCTTCTTTGCTTTCTACCACGATATAGGTGGGGTCGCCCTTGAGTCCTTGAACTAGAGTGCGATCGCCTACATTATGGCTTTCTAGAAATTTGCTGACGCTAACATCGTTGCCCAGCTCATCTTTTGCTGTTGTACCGCCACCAGCGCCACCAGTTGCAGGTGGAATAAAGTAATTGACAACGGGATACAATGCACCCAGAGCCACACCAGTGACGGTTCCAAAAGTTAGCAGGTTCATGAACTGACGTCGCCCCATATCGGGAACGTCTACGGATTCAGAAAATTGAGCCATAATCTACGCGCTCTTCGTGTATTTTGTTAAGCATTCGACAAGAGCGCTAAATGCTTGAGCAACTCCTGTCTGGTTGAAATGCTAACGCTTGTAACGATGCTGTTATTCTTTGTTTCAAGATATATCTCGCATCCTTTCTGCTAGCATTACATTTCTTTATATCCTTATCATACTTGAGTTACGGAACTTAACGTCATAACTAAATGTAAAATCTAGTTGAGAAAAACTATGACAGGACAGGAATTACGCCAACTATTGCTGGATAAATGGGGATACTCTTATGATGTCCAGTTTCGCCGGACACAAGGCAAGATATTTTTACAAGTCATGTGGAAATACTTGGAGCAAGCTTCTTTCCCTATGAGTGAAACCGAATATCAAGAGCATCTTGATAGTGTCGCCAATTACCTTCATGCTTTAGGTGGTGCAGTCCAAGTGAAAACATTTATTACACAAACAAAAGAGCGCCCTCGACTCGGTAAAGCTGTCAGCATACCTCTAGATTTGGGTGAACGTGCATCTGAATGGATTATCTGAAATATTGGTAGCAGAAAATGGTGATTATTAAGGTGTATTAAAATAATTATTTATAATAATCACTTTGCTAAATTTTCATAACTAATTTGCATAATTTTTCAAGTTATGAATCCCAGCGAAGGAGGAATTCAGAAATCAGAATTCAGAATTCAAAATGATATAAAATCAAGAAATTCTGATGGCTTTTGTTTTCTTCAAAGTACTAAACTGAAATACCAAAATCTGATATATTCTGACTCCTGAATTCTCACATCGCAGGTTTTTCATTTACCTGTCAGCTTCACTAAACCAATACCACCAAAGTAAAGGGTAAGTACTGCGCCTGCCAAAAGGCTTTGAGTTAGGGGGTCTGTGGAAGGTGTAAGTACAGCACCTAAAACCACGGCTGCCATAATTACAAATCGCCAGCCAGAAATCATTCTTTGGGATGAAACAATACCTAAATTAGCTAGTAAAAGTTGGATGATGGGAACTTGGAAAGCCAACCCAGTACTAAATAAAAGCAATAGTACAAATTCAAAATATTTGTCGATAGACCACAGTTGTTCGACTACATCCGCGCCGTAACTGATGAAAAAATTCAAAGCGGCGGGAATCAAAAGTAAATAAGCAAAGACTAAACCGGCGGCAAACAGCACACTTGACCCTAAAACAATAGGCCCAAGTAGACCACGTTCGCGCCGAGTTAATCCAGGGAGAACAAACAAAATAATTTGGTAGAGAATGAAAGGACTAGAAAGTAACAAGCCAGTGTAGCCTGCAACTTTCAGAGAAACAAAGAAATATTCTCCGGGGGCTAGCTGGAGAAATTTAACGCCTTGGGCTGGAACTTCTAGTAACTGAACAATTGGCTTGACGGCGAAGAAGCAGCCAACTACACCCGCTGCTACGGCAATCAGTGAATAAAAGATGCGCTGTCTTAATTCTTCTAGGTGGTCGAATAGGGACATTTCGACTTCACCAGGCAACTCATCGAGAGAATCAATATCTGAGTTGCCGTATCCTTCTGTATCAATCTCAGGAGTGTTTATTGTATCTACTTCTTGTGAGGGGGTCATGGCTCAGGTGGTAGGCAACATTTGCTAACTATTGTATCTGGGGAAGCAGCTACCACGATAGGAGAAACCCACTCAAAGCGAAAATTTCCAGATGGGGTGAGGATGAACAGAAAAATATGTCAGACTATAAGAATATGGGGAAGTAATCCACTCTTGACTCTGCACTGGGAAAAAATACTTGCTCCGTAAGCTTAGATCGCAACTGCTACGACAAAAGTAGGAAGAATTAATTTTTTCATCACGTCTGTGGGAACAGCATCATTAAGTCACGGGAGATAGCATCAGTCGTACAATATGCAGTTCTAAACTCCGATTCATCAGGTGGCATCTACAGAACGTAAAACTAAGCTCTTCTGGCTATTTTCGCAGAGCTTCCACCGTAGATGATTAAAAATTTTGCTGAGGTTGGGATGAATAGGCAGATTTACATTAGCCTCATGGCATTACCTATGTGTTTCTTTCATGCCTGGGTGAATATTTTTAGTGGTAGTAATGTTTCCAGTTTCATGACTCAGACTGTGAGTACAACTGCTGTGATGACTTACAGCAAAAATACTCAGTCACAGATGATTCCGTGGCAAATATCAGCTAGGGACGAGCAGACAGGAGACTGCTTGCGTCAGCGTAAATGTAAAGATTGAAAGAAAACTATTCTATAAAAAACTGCTTTCACGATTTATCTTACTATTTTCCTGATTTGTGTGTTATCATAGGAGGCTGTTGGCTATTTAACTGGTTAATTGAGTACTCCCCTACACCACTCGTAGGCAAAATATCCATCACAGGATAAAGGACAAATCGAATTTATACCCAGTTTGGCACTTTATAAGGCTTAAAATCAGGCTGACAAAGTGCAATCAAATAGACAAGTAAATATAGCACCTACTTTTAGGTGACAAAAAACTGGGTATCAAAGGTTACTGTGTTAGTGTCAAAGTCCTATAACATATTTTTGCCACTCTTGATGCAATCCATTTTTGAGATGCTTGCTGACCTCAAAATACAGACTGCTATAGGGTTGACGAGGAAGATGACGCAAAGGCATACGTGCCTCTTGGGGTGTGCGACTGCCTTTCTTGACATTGCAACGCACGCAAGCCGTTACAATATTTTCCCAGCTATCACCACCGCCGCGCGATCGCGGATTTACATGATCCAATGTCAGTTCGTCCCCAGTATAGCCACAGTATTGGCAAGTATGTCCGTCACGATGCAATATGTTGCGACGGGTCAGAGGAATTTCCTTGTATGGAACGCGGACGTAATGACGCAACCGGATTACAGTTGGTAACGGAAAGTCTGAGTAAAGAAAACTACCGTTATGTTCAACGCGTTCTGCTTTGCCTTTGATTAACAGAACTACAGCGCGTCGCCAGCTCGTTATGTTGAGCGGTTCGTAAGAGGCGTTTAGGACTAAAACCTTACCCATTGATCAGCGCTCAAGGTATTAGTTTTACATATATTAACACGATTTTCCTCTCCTTGGGAGAGGAGATTAAAGTATACTTCCGCAATAATTGAGTAATTGATCCTGTCGGTTATTGATGATGGCTCAAAACCCCTCTTAATTGCCTATTACCTCAGTCGAAAACAGAATTTTAGCTCTTCTTAGTGCTAGTTATTAGTAGCAAAAAGAACCTGTTAATTTTAATTAAGAGGTGGAGTCTGGAGTAAAACACACTAGGTTTGAGTCTATAACCCCCTCCCTGATCAACACCTGAGCGAGAAAATTTCAAAATTTTACTCCAGTATGTTGTATCTGTTGCGAAATGCGCGTTAAACTTCCTGATTAACTCTGATGTGGTTATCAGAAGTGGAAATACACATAAATACGCAGTTAAAAAGCAGTGGTGTAATAAGGGGGAGTAAAATGTTAAGTCGCCAACAAGCCTCAAGTATGGCTGCTCATCAACAGTGTGATACCTATGCTTGGTTTTCACAACGCGCTTGGGTGGAAATTGACCTAGAGGCGTTGTCGCACAATGTCCAGCAACTGAAGCAGTTTTTATCACCGCGTACTCAGTTAATGGCGGTAGTCAAAGCAGATGCTTATGGTCATGGTGCTGTAACGGTAGCGCAGACAGCATTACAAGCAGGTGCTAGTTGTTTGGGTGTCGCCACTGTTCCGGAGGGTATTCAACTGCGAGAGGCGGGTATTCAATCGCCCATTTTGATTTTAGGGGCTACCCATACACCAGAACAAATTCAGGCGATCGCTCAATGGCAACTGCAACCAACTATTGGTAGTCCTAAACAAGCTTTAATATTTTCCAATACCTTGGAGACTATCCAGCATGATTCTCCCATACCTGTACATATTAAGTTAGATACAGGGATGTCTAGACTTGGGACTAACTGGCAACAAGCAGGGGAATTTGTACAGTTAGTAGAGCGTTTACCCCATTTGGATATTGCTAGCGTTTACTCTCACCTAGCAACAGCAGATAGCCCAGATCCAAGGATTATGGAAGAACAGTATAGAAGATTTGAGGAGGCGATCGCTCAAATCAAAGCTTTGAGTATTAAAATTCCCTGCCTGCATTTAGCAAACTCGGCTGCAACCTTGGCAGATCCAAGATTACACTACGATATGGTACGGGTAGGTTTAGCTGTGTATGGACTCTATCCAGCCCCTCATTTACAGCAGAAAATCAGCCTAAAACCAGTCATCCAAGTCCAAGCGCGAGTTACCCACGTCAAAACAATTGCTGCTGGTACTGGCGTAAGTTACGGACACCAATTTATCGCCCCCCATGAAATGCGCCTTGCCGTTGTCGGTATTGGTTACGCTGATGGAGTACCGCGTAATCTATCCAACAAAATGCAGGTTTTAATTCGTGGTCAGCGAGTACCACAAATCGGTGCTATCACGATGGATCAGTTGATGATAGATGTTAGTGCTTTACCAGACCTACAAGAAGGGGAAATTGTCACCTTACTTGGGAAACAAGGAAAAGAAAAAATCACAGCTGATGATTGGGCAGAACAGTTAAATACCATTTCCTGGGAAATTCTCTGTGGATTTAAACATCGCCTACCTCGTGTAGGAGTAATGTAATCAAATAGGGCTTTGGTAATTGTTACGAATTTTTAACTAATTCCTATTTCCTATTGCCTATTCCCTTACATAACGTGCTACACTAGTATAGTTGCATAAGCGGATGTGGCGGAATTGGCAGACGCGCTAGATTTAGGTTCTAGTTCCGAGAGGAGTGAAGGTTCAAGTCCTTTCATCCGCATATAGATTAGTAAAGTAACAAGAGGGGCTGGGGATAAGTACTATTCCCGAAGCCCTTTTTATTATCTAAATTTTTATCGTCAAATTTTTAGTAACTGTAGGGTGCGTCAGCCCCAATAATTTCGTACGCATTAGAGGATTTTTCGCCTCTGAAGCACCCTACTATTATGCCAGTTGCGTAAGTCCTGGCTTAGTGTTGAAAAAAACTTCAAAATCACAAGCTAAATTCGGCTGCATTATCCTCATCTACACCGATATCTTTACCCACAGCAGTAGGTTTAAAACTAGAACCATGAATTAGCTCGTTAAACTTAATGTTTTGATTGTGGTGTAGGATATTCAACACACTAATAAAATCCCTCACAATCTCTCCTGGTGTTAATAATGCTTCTGCGCCTAAACGACTGACAATTTCTTTGACAAATTCTTGTAATTCCTTGTTGGTCAAAATCTTGTCATAACCAAAATGAAGGGCATGAATTTCAGTTAAACGCTGCAAAAGTGTCAGAATTTCTGCTTCACTTAAAGGATTCAGGCGGATAACCGGCCCAATAAACTCTTGCATATCTGCTTGTGCAGCAAAGCGGCTCTCTTTTGTGCGTCTACGCCAAGCTTGGTCTGCAAAGAGTCCTCGATTAGGGTCTTCTAAAAACTTTGTTGTCCCACCTATAACAATACCTAAATGTTCTGCTTTACACTGCATAGTGTCATTAAACATTGCTAGTAATCTGTTATAGTTCTTCTCACGAGTAACTGTAGTAGATATTTGGTAAAGATTAACTGCTTCATCCATTAAAATTAGTAATCCCTTATAACCAATCTCTGCCACGAATTTAGCTAGGAGTTTAATATAGTCATACCAGCTATCATCATCAATAATTATCCTTACGCCCAAAGCTGTCCTGGCTTCAGTTTTAGTATTAAATTCTCCCCGTAACCAGCGCAGAGCAGAATTTTTTAAATCATCATCGTCTAAGCGGTAGCCACGCCAATAAGCAATAATAATGCTACCAAAATCAAATCCATGAACTAAGTCTTCTATATACTGAACAACTTCTCGAATTTTGGCTTCCACTTGGTCATCAAAACCCTCATCATTGGGACGTAGCTCAGTTTCTTTAACGACCTCTTGTTGAATTTTGTTAATCCATCCTTCTAGAATTGAAACTAACGCACCACCATCAGGACGGGTTTTGGTCGAAAGGCTACTCATCAATTCTCGATAGGTTGCTAGACCTTCATTGTTGCTTCCTGCTAGGCGATGTTCAGAAGATAAATCAACATCAGCAACTACAAAACCTTGCTCCATTGCTCGGTTACGAACCATCTGGAGGATGAAGCTTTTTCCCGCGCCATAGTTACCAATGATAAAACGAAATGCTGCCACGCCTTCGGCAATATCATTGAGATTTTGTAATAGGCTTTTAAGTTCTTTTTCTCGACCAACTGCTATATGTTCTACTCCTAATCTGGGTACTACTCCTGCACCTAGTGAATTAATCAAAGCAGTTGAGGTTTTTTTCGGGATTTTGAGCTTTGCCATGTATTTTGATGTACGGGATATCAATGCCAATTTTATAGCGCTGAGTGGGGGGTAAATTTATTATTCTCTAGTCCCTAGCCGCTTTTTATTGTATGTTGTGTTGTAAAGCTTTAAATAATCAGAATAACATCATGTTTTTTGGATAATTTCTAGGCCCCACGTACATAGATTTTGTAATGATCACATTATGTTTATATATATTTTACAATGAGATAGGGATATTTAATTTGAGGATGCGTGTCTAGCTATGAAGTTTTCGTACAATGCAACTATGTTTCTGACATTGATTATATGTTCTGCATAAATTTTTGGTACGTCTATGTCAGTTTCAATTATTAATTCACCAATAGTGTCATTAGCACGTTCATTGATGGAATCAATCAACAAATTCGGCATAGTGATGTTAGCTTCGGCAATTTTTTTGATCGATGCGTGGGGATTGTCTTGCTCCATGATAATTTTTAATACCTGAATTTCATGACTAGGTAATTGCTTTAATAATGTATGCCATTCTTCGGGTAAATCTGGGGATGTAGTATCATTTTCAGCATCTAATTTATCTAAATTTTCGAGAACATCTGAAAAGGGAAAAAATGTTCCTGTTTGTTCTGATGTATTAACAGAAATAGATTCTTGATTAAATGTTTCTATTTGTTGTAAGAGTTCCCAGACTTGATTTTGCAGGCTGTCTCGTTCTTGTTGCAACAAAAAGATTTCATTTTGGATTTGTTGTAGTTCGTTGTGGCGTTCTGTTTTTTGACTTTGTAAATAGTCAATGTTTGCAGCTAGTCTTTCATGTTCGTTGGTAGTATCTAGAAGTATTTGAGATTGCTTGTTTTTTTCTGACTCTAAATTTTGTATAGTAATTCGCAGTTCATAAAGTTTTTCTTCTAATTGAGGTTTTATCCTTTCCAGCAAAGTAATACTGTTTTCAAGTTCTTGCTTTTCTTGATTCAGGTCACTAATTTGGGATTGTAACTGAGTAATTTCTGTCCGAAAGACATGATGGTTAGATTCTAATCTACGTTTTTCCGATGCTAGTGTAGATAAGGAATTGTTCAATTCTATTTGATTTTCTTCTAAGCTACAAATTGTAGATTTTAGGTTAGCGATTTCCGACTCTATCTGTTTTCTTTGACTGGCAAAAACTCCTAAATCCCGATGTAAACTATCTCTTTGACTACGTCCATCTAAAATTTGATTTTTTAGCTGCTGTGACTCTGTGTATAATAAACTGCGATGGGTCTCTAGTTGTTCAATTTCTCTGGCCAGCCTGGACTTCAGACCCTCGGTTTCTTGAATGCGTTTGCGGAGTGAACTTAAAAGTAATAGTTCATAATTCCTCCGTCGCTTATCTACAAATAAGGCTGCTGCATAAGTAGCTACTACTGTAATTAAACCTGTGAAAAAAGCTTGACTAAAATTCCATTTGGGAACTAGGCTCAAACCAAAACTGACACTAAAGGCAACTATGCCTAAAATAAATCGATTACTTACTATGACTTGTTGCATATTGCTGATTTTTAGCTTAGTTAAGCTTTTTGACTGAGCAGCGTTGCCAATTATTACTCTTCATATTCTGGTGTTAGTCACTCTAGTTGTAAGTGTTTGTGGATAAGATTGTTGTGAAAGTAACAAAATATTGAAATCACGCAACAATTATTTTCATGATTGGGTATCTAAGATACTGTTATTTGCAGCAAACACAAATGTGTCTGCTTTGAGAAAATCTATGAATTGTTGTGCAGTACGCCCAGAACGTCCATTATGGCGTGTTGCCCACTGTAATGCTTGATATTCTAACTCTTCTGGGCTGATACTAATTCTTGCTTGGGCTGCTAGATGGCGTACAATTTTTAGATAGGTGCTTTGATCGGCAGATTCAAAGGTGAGGGTTAAGCCGAAGCGATCGCTAAAGGAAAGTTTTTCCTGCATTGTATCCCCAGCATGGACTTCTTCATTATTTTTCAAGCTAGGTCTATCGGCAAAAAACTCTCGAATCAAGTGGCGGCGATTTGAGGTAGCATAAACCACTACATTTTGGGGACGGGCTGTCAAATTTCCTTCTAAAACAACTTTCAGCGCTTTGAAGGCATCATCGTCTTCTTCAAAGGATAAATCATCAACAAAAATGATAAATTTTTGTGGCACTCCGCGTAACTGTTCCACAATCTTGGGTAAATCTTTTAAGTCTGCTTTTGACACTTCCAGTAAACGGAGTTGGCGATGACTATATTCATTTAATAAGGCTTTGACTAAGGAAGATTTCCCCGCCCCTCGACTACCATAAAGTAATACGTGCAGCGCTTTCTCACCCGATAATAAAAATTCTGTATTTTTCAATAAGGCTTCTTGTTGTGACTCATAGCCCACGAGTGTACCTAGCTTAACTGGGTCAGGGTAAGGAATACCAACAAATTCCCCATCTTGCCAGCGTAAGGCGCGGTATTGAGCAAATAAACCTATCCCAAATTTCTGATAATAAATGGCTAATTCTTCGACTGCATCTGCCCAATGCTCTAAATGATGTAAAGATAATGCTGTTTCTGACCCCATATCATCTTGTTCCAAATACCATACCACAGGTGAAATAGGTAAATGTGCTACGGCTTGCACCCATTGACTCAAAACAGCACTATTACATTCATAAAGACTTTGTAAGACTTGTAAATCATGCTTTACGGCTGAGATTAAAGCCGGGGGTAAATCTTTAAAGTCTTGCTGTTGAGTAAGTTTGCTAAAGGGATTCTCGGCTATCAAAATTTGCGAAACTAAATAATCTTCCCAATTTTGCTTTCTCGTAGCTAAAGCGTGAAAGTAATTGCCATAGGCTTGAAGAGAACCCCTAGCATCAGCATCAGCATAACGTATGGCTTGTAATAGTTCTTGAAATGCAATCCCGACATCAGTTTGTAGGACTGATTGGTACAGTAAAAGGGACGCTGCTTGGCGTTGGAGAAATTGTACTTGGGGATATAGAGAAGTAATTGCCGACATTACTGGATTATCCATCAATTAACTTAGTCAGTAGTCAGTAGTCATTAGTCCAAAACCTTCACTATTGACTGTTGACTGTTGACTGTTGACCACATCATCAACATCTAGATAAGGTTTAACAATGAATTTAAGTGTAACTGCTGCGATCGCCTATGGTATGTTAGCGCTTATTGGTGGCATTATTGGCTACTTTCAGGCTAATAGTCAAGTTTCTCTCCTTAGTGGTGTTGTTAGTGGTTTATTACTATTTGTTGCTGCTTACTTGCAACTCCAAGGACAAACTTGGGGTTTAATTTTAGCAACTGTGGTAACTGCTGCACTGGTAGTCTTTTTTGCATTAAGGTTGGTTAGAACACGCAAGTTTATGCCTGCGGGATTAATGACTATTTTAGGGATGTTGTCACTAGTAGTTTTAGTCAATCAAATGGTAGCTCCTAAATAGTTTCAAAAATCTCCATCCCCCTGTGGCTGGGGATTTTGTTTAGTAGACTGCGACAAAATGTATTTTAAATTGATTGAGGATTGTCCTCATCATAGTACATCAGTATTAATAATATGTGAATGACTCTGACAGCATATCTAGTGAAATTAGGTGTATCTCACGTAACGAAAATCTTTTGCTCTAGAAATGTCGGCTTATTAAGTATATGCTGTATTGTAAATAACAAAGGAAATTAAGCAAAAATCTTTACTGATGACATAATTTTTGCTTATTTAGAAAAGGTGAAATATATCTGTTTCTTTGCTTACTCATCAGGAGTTTATACAAAAACTCCGCTTTAGGAGACGCAAGCGACGAAACATCATTGTGTTACATAATGTATTTTAATGTTTTTTCAAAAAATCATTGCCGACTACCCAAAGTATCCGGTTTTGTGAACTTGGTGATGATAAATAAAAATAATACACATATTAAATTAATAGCTTTGAAAAGCCGAGAGTGAAAATGTATTAATTATTACAAAGTATTTTAATGCCTTAAAATTAGATTTCCTATTTATCTAACGTAGTAAGTGAAATCAGCTTTTGCATATCGATGCCATAGTGGGCATGATATGGTTTTTTATGTACCTTACTTCTGATAGATTTATCCTATAAAAAATCCTATGTTTAATATATGAAGAAGTATAAATCTGTCTTTAGATAGGTGCTTCAGTTAATCAAAAACTTCACCCATAAGGGAATAGGGTATTAAACCAGATCCTTTAGACAAATGATAAATAACAACTGACAACTGACACGCAAAGCGCAATCAATTATGGTTTAGGAATAACCAGTAAACAATCAATCATCACTTTATAAAAGAAATTAAATAATCTGCCATAATTTTTCCAAAAAATGAATATTTATTTTAAAGATTTCGTGGCGATTACATCAAAAATTAAAGCAAAAATAAAGGCTATTTTGCCATTTTGGCAGGTATTAGTAAAGGAGATGAGATATTTATAGATTAAAGCAATCATGATTGATATTTATATCCTTGTTGTTATCTACCTAGACGAATAAAACGAGACCGATCTTGAGATTAGGTGATTATCTCAGCAATTTTACGAACTAGGAAATAATCAATGTTATTACCACTGTCTTCTCAAAACGTTATCCAGCATCTGCAAGCAGCAGACCTGTGTAGCTCAGAAGATGGCAAATCAGACATAGTTGAATTGCCAATTAGCAAGAAGAACTACAATTTAGTGGTGAATTTAGCAGATAATCGCAAACTGCTAGTTAAACAAGAACGTGGTGTTGAAGATGACGGAATTCTCCATGAATTGTTTAATGAATGGCTATTTCACCAATTACTACAAAAGTTTCCCATTCTAGGTAATATTTCTGCGATCGCTCCTTTGGTGGTACATTTTGATGAGGAAAATTCCATCCTCGTTCGCAGTTATTTAAGCGAGTACCTGGATTTAGCTGAGTTTTATCAAAACCCGAATGTTTTCCCAAAAGAAATTGCGGCGGCGATTGGGACGACATTAGCAGCCTTACACCGTACTACCTTCCAGGGGAAAGAATATCGTGATTTCATGGCGACTGCGCCTCAAGGACAATTCCGTTATCATTTTTACAATCCGGCACAAGGAATAAGTTCTCTGAATCCAGAGATTTTTGGTAAAATTCCTACTGAAGCCTTAAAATTTCATGTTCTCTATCAATGCTATGAGAGTTTAGAAGCAGCGATCGCTGACTTAGCTTATGAGTGGGATGCTTGCTGTTTAACTCATAACGACCTCAAACTCAACAATATATTAATTCATTCCCGATGGAACCAATTAGATAATTGCCTAGTGCGATTGATTGATTGGGAAACCTGTACTTGGGGAGATCCGGCTTTTGATTTAGGAACTATTTTAGCTAGTTATTTAGAAATTTGGCTTGAGAGTTTAGTTGTAGATCCCACTCTGGAATTAGCAGAGTCTTTAGAACTAGTAATGATACCACTAGAGGAGATTCAACCATCTTTAGTGGCTTTATTACAAGCTTATTTGCAAGCCTTTCCCATGATTTTGGAATACCATCCTAATTTTTTGGTACGAGTTATCAAGTTTATCGGCTTGGCTTTAATTCACCAAATTCAAGACAAGATTAATAACTATAAATTATTTGATAATTCCCACCTTTATATGCTGCAAGTAGCTAAAAATCTACTGACTATGCCTGAGCAATCTATACTGAGTATTTTTGGTATCTCGGAGGCAGAAATTCTCTCTCCGGTAGCAAAGGTTCCTCAAGTATCACATCCTGAGAAAGAAAAACAGTTAGTTCCCCTGTATTACGAAAAAACCCGCTTACGTGGTTGCTAAAAGCAAGATGATGAACAATTCAAAAAGCAAAATTATCAGTTTTGAATTTTGAATTTGTCATCGATTTGGTAAGAATTAATATTAGAGCCAGGATGTTTACCCTGTAGGGTTTTTCTAAATTATCAATTTTGAGTTTGGAATTGATTGATGCTAGATTATTCTGCTAACCCACTGTTTAATTCCCTGATGGATATTGCTACTAATATCCGAATTGAGCCGAACTTTTGTATCAACCATCCCAGTTATCAGCCTTTTGCTTTACCAACCAAAGTAGCAGATAGATTTCAGCACAACTCTCCTGCTCTACAAAATAAATATCTCGCCTTATTACTGCGTAACTTCCTTTATGGAATTTATTACAACGGTGTACTGCAAAGTAATTTGGCAAATGATAACTATGCTAGTTACTCGATGCCACAAAATTTAGCAACTAATACCAATGTGGGTATCGATTGGGAATTTTACGAACAACTGCAAGCCAGTAATCACGGACGGGGTTATTTTGACCCTAGTTGGCAGGTGTTACGTAAGGAACCAGATGGTAGTATAGCAGTGACTAAAGGTGGTTTAACTTTATACATAGAACCCGATTGCCATCTCAAACCCGGTAAAAAATCCGCCACTGTGGGGGAATCAGTAGCGATTTGGATGCCTAATAATCGATTGCAAAACGGCTACTACTTAGCTGTGAGTGATGTGGGACAGGAAAAGTCAGGTAACCCGGATGCTGATTTAGGTACAGGGAGAATCTATTTTAATTTCAGTGCAGCTGGTGCGATCGCACTCATGGATAGTTTAACTCAACAATTCAACGCCGCCGCACTTCCTTTTACCTTTCAAGTTCTCTATAATCCCTGCGCCTATGGACGCTATGACGCAGGCGTACTCTATTTTGAACACGAAAACTATCCAGTAATACATAAAATTCTTCAGGTTATATATCAAGAGTATCAAGCTTATTTTCAACCAGAAATACCCCTGTTTACCAAATTCCTAGCACCTGGGTTGAGTCTGGCTGAAGAACCTACGCAAAAATTTGCCGCACAAGAAACTTTTGGTATGAATCGTTGTCAAATTGTGGCGAATGCTTTGTTAGAAGCTTGGCAGAAGGGTAAGAATGCAGTCGAAGAAAGAATGAAGACGATTAACAAACACTTTCAACATCATTCTATAGATTTACAGCGTCCTTATCTTAACCCTACTTCTGAAGATATATATTCTCCATTAAAGTTATAAATTTTCCTTGCACAGTAATATGATTTTGTAGAGCGGACTTCTAGTCTGCTCTTTTTTTATTTGGTAATTTTCAATATGCCTTTTACTTATCATCGGACAATTCACTTTCAAGATACGGACGCTGCGGGAGTAGTTTATTTTGCTAATATCCTCAGCATTTGTCATGAAGGTTATGAAGCGTCTTTGAGAACATCAGGAATTAGTCTCAAGGAGTTTTTTACTAATCCTAATATGGCTTTTCCTATTGTCCATGCCAGTGTAGATTTTTTGCGTCCGCTATTTTGTGGAGATCAGGTGATAATTAGCTTAGTACCACAAAAGATTGGTGCGGAAAAGTTTGAGATTAATTATGAAATTTATTTGGCAGATGTGTTAGTGGCTAAGGCTGTAACTCGACACGTTTGTATTGATGCTAATACTAGAAGTAAGCAAGAGTTATCTACGGAAATTATTCAGTGGTTGGATGGTTATCGCAAGGAAACGGAGGAGGTGGAAAGGCGAAAGGCTAGAGAGGTTGTTTAATTTTTTTAAACGCAAAGTATCGCGGAGGTTGGCGCGGAGGAACGCAAAGTTTTAACTATTTTCTTTGGGGGATGACGTTTCTAATGCCACTTTTCGCACCCATCGCATCGCCTTTGTAACGTGGGATGATGTGGATACTCGCGTGCATAATATTTTGTCCGGCGGCTCGATTGATGTTCATACCTATATTAAACCCATCAGGGGAAAACTCGGCTTTTAGAAATTCCTGTGCTTTATTCACCATTAACCAACAGGCTGATTGCTCTTTTTGGGGTAGCTCGAAGTAGTCGCTAACATGGCGTTTGGGAATAACTAATATGTGTCCTTTGCTGATTGGATAGCCATCAAATATAGCGTATGCGGTTGCTGATTCTGTTAATAGTTTTAAGTTTTTATGGGGATTGCAAAATATACAATAATTAGATGAATGGCGCTGATTATTATAGTGGGTGTATTCATATATTTCTCGGCTTTCATCTAAATGAATTGAATGAAAAGGTAGTTTAACAAGACATTGATATGTAGGTTTTTTATGAATATAATGTTCCCGAAATCCTTCCCTTTTAATATCTCTTCTCACTACATAATAAGCTTTACCCCCTGGTTTTAATAAGTGGGATATATCCATAAGAACATTAGCCTGGTCTTCAGGGAATAAAACATTTAAAACATACAAGCAAATTATAGTGTCAAATTTATTTTCAGGATATTGAGGAAAATAATAAGGGTCGTAACCTCTAATATCAAAGCCTTTGTGCTGCAATAATTTAACATCATTACCAAATCCACAACCAAAGTCTAATATTTGTCCTTGTAGCAGGTTTTGATTGATTAAAAACTGTGCAGGAAATGATAGATAAGTTCTTTCAATGGCGGTGAGATGGCTGAATTGATTTTTTTGCTGTTTCATGGAAATCTAAGACTCATCTGCTACCTTGTCTTAGCACAGCCAAAACTCAACCCGCGATACCCAATTCCACAGCCATAAATATGTTCTTATATTTATCTAAATTACTGCCTTTATTTTTTTATCCTTTGGGATTAGCTAGTGTCAGTTTAGTAGTAGCACTAGTAACTTTGCGGAAACGTCCACGTATAGCGACTACAGCCATAGCTTTATCGTTAACTTTATTACTACTGTGCAGTAACGCCTGGGTTGCTAAATACCTGGTGCGATCGCTAGAATGGCAAAATCTACCTCCCGCACAATTACCCAACGCTGAAGCCATTATCGTCTTAGGTGGTGCGACTAAATCAGTCTTTCCCCCAAGGATTACACCAGATTTAAGTGAACAAGGCGATCGCGTCATCTATGCTGCCCAATTATATCGCCAAAACAAAGCCCCGCTCATCATCCTCAGTGGGGGACGCATCGATTGGCGTGGAAGTGGTTCATCAGAATCAACAGATATGGCAAATATCCTCACCTCTCTAGGTATTCCGGCTAGTGTGTTGATTGAAGAACCCGATTCACTCAATACTTATCAAAATGCCGTAAATGTCAAGAAAATACTAGCATCTCGTGGTATTGATAAAGTATTGTTGGTAACTTCAGCATTGCATATGCCGCGATCGCTGAAAATTTTCCAGCGTCAAGGTATGAACGTTATCCCCGCACCCACCGACTTTTTAGTTAGCGCAGGTGAACTCCAAGAACTCGGCAACACCCCCAAAGCCGCTATATTGAATTTACTACCAGATACTTACAACTTACACCTATTCACCAACGCCTTAAAAGAATATGTTGGTAGCTTTATTTATTGGTTAAGAGGTTGGGTGTAATTAGAGACGCGATGTCAATAGTCAATAGTCAATAGTCAATAGTAATTTTTCTTTCCTTCCCCTGCTTCCCCTGCTCCCTCTGCTCCCTAAAATCTATGAACGAAAACTTACCTTATATTCTGCCTGCACCCCAACCTCAAGGCGAGGACACTTTTGCAGCTTATCAGACAACTCATCAGTTTTATTATGAAGTGCAAAAACGTTCTGAGTTTCAGCGCCATTGTGAATGGTATCGTACAACTGCCGAGCAGCACCGCCGGGAGTTAGAAAGAATGCGCGGCGAAGTTAATATTTTCTCGTGGTTCCGCCGCTCCTGAAAGATTTGGATACTTTAGATAACTTCTAACTCATTTTCCCGTAGGTGAGCTTTAAATTTTTTACCAAACTGGATGAGAAAAGGTAAATTAGCACTAACAGGTCTACCTTGCCATTGGGTGACAATCTCCACAATTTCGCCTTCTGAGCCTTTGAGGTCAAAAGCTTTACCGCGATGTTCAGGATGATGGTAAACTACTACCGATTCTTTTACACGGACGCGATCGCCAACTTTCATAACAACATTCACACCTTTTTCAACAAGTATCTCCACGGCCATCCTCACTGAACTAACTTGCTTTTTTAACAAAAAGTATTGTTTACAACAGCAACTCCCATAGCACTCAACATTTACAGATGCTCTGTTTCACAACTCTCTAACTTATATACAAACAAAGCTTACCTACGCAGGCTTTGAGCGCAATTAGTGAGCAAAATTGCCTTTGCTGTGCGCTTTAACGACAGAATCAATTCTACAATAAATAGTCGTTAGTCCATAGTCATTAGTCAGTTGCCAGTTGCCAGTTGTGATTGGTCAATAGTTTATGGTCTTCTTCTTTGCTCCCCTGCCTCCCCTGCCTCCCCTGCTCCTCATCTGCCCCTGGGTGAACAATATTGCTGCAATGATGGGGGTAGTTTCTGACACATCTGCTGAAATGATTGGGGACTAAGTTGCCACCAAGCAAATAATCCTATACCTGTACCTCCTACTATTAACGCCAATAATCCCCCAACCAATAATAAAGGTTGACGGCGGTTTGGTTGTTTAATTGGGGCTGGGCTGGGTTCATCAGGGAGTTCCAAGTCCAGCAATGCTTGAGAACTTTCCGTCAAGACAGATTCTTCTGGGTATCTTTCCAGTTCTGCTATTTCTGGTTCTGGAATCTCTACCAGTGGCGGCGTTGGTGTGATTGGCACTAAATATTCTTTGGAAACACGGCAAAGAGTCAGCACAACAGAAGTATTATCATGGCCATTTTTTTCATTGGCTAGATTAATCCAATGGTGGGCAGCATCTTCAACAGTCATTTGACCAGTTAATACTGGTACAGCGTAATCTTGCCAAGAATTTTCTACCCAGTTGTTATCACTTAACCCATCAGAACATAATAATAAAATCCCATCTTCATCGATGATGAATCGCTTAATCGCCAACCGTAAAGATTCAGCATCTCTGTTTCCCAAGGCTTGAGTTAAAGCATTGGCATCTTGTCGTTGGAGTGCCTGCCGATACAAACTCCGGGCAGAACGGACTTCCCTTGTGACTATATCATCGTCTACTGTCAGCTGTTGGCAATATTCACGAGTGATCCAATAAGCACGGCTATCACCCACGTTAGCCAAATAAAGCTCATGGGCATTATCTGATTGCCACTCAGATGTAGTTAATACTCGTTGCGGTACTTGTACTGCCATTACCAGCGTTGTGGCCATGCGTTCTCTACCTTGGCGCTTTTGTTCATCATTACGAGAATTGATGAGGTTGTTAGCCACACGCAGACTAGCTTCTAGTTGTTCCTGTAACAAATTTGGTGGGACAATTTCTGGCTGTGTCGCCACTTCGGCGAATAATGCACGAATTTGTAACTTTAGAGACTGTACTGCCAATTGGCTGGCGACTTCACCCCCTTGATGTCCGCCAATGCCATCACAAACGATCGCCAAATTTGGTACTAATAATTCATGGGAGTCAACAGCAGTATTGGGATAGCAAGTATCTTCATTTTGTTTGAGTTGGGGGCCTGCATCTGTCGCCCCTGCTATGGTTAAAGTTAATGGCAATTCTCCGGCGGCGGCGAGTAGTAAAGCGTTAAGTTGACTCGCAATAGTTTCTAACTCCACTTCTGAGTTAGCCATCTGCTGGATGATATTCTGCAACTTTGGCGTAACCGAAGTTGTTGTCAACTCTAGTAAAGGCTGCCAAGAATCGCTCAAATCTTTTAAATTAGGCTGTTCTGTCGGTGTTGTGGCGTTAAGGTCTAACAATCGCACACACCAACCTTGGACGCGCAAATTGTCTGCTTTCAGCAAGTTGTGAGCTAGTCCTAACTCCAGTAAAGGTGTCCATAGTTGGAGAATCTGCCATAACCAGTAAACTTGTCTGACTGGTTTGGCTTTTTGCCAAGCATCAATGATAGTTGGATAAATATTCCCCTCTTCATCGATAGGGACGTTTTCTAGTAACAAGATATGGTCTGTGCCTTCTGGTAAAGAGGTAACAAAACCATAAACTTGGGGGAGATGCGATCGCTCTGGATATAAGCGAAGATAAGGAATAACATCCGACGGCAATTCTTGAGGTACTTCTGGTAATAATCCCGGTCGAGTGTCCAGCCAAACCTGTCGATCTATTACCTCATATCTATCTGATACTTTTGTACCTAGTGGAATCTCGGTTACTAATGAGCCAGTAGCCCAAAGATAACGGTGAACTAAAGGCGTTTGACAACTAGCGCAAACACGTTCTCCCGCAAAATTAATTGGGTTATCACAGTTTTTATTTATGCAATAAATTATCCGTTCGATAGAAAGCATATAGGTATAAATTTAAAAAATAAATTAAGTGGTGAAGTTCGATTAACTTTAGCAGTCAAAGGCTTGAAGGACAGAATAGACTGGTTCTGTGTACCTGTGGCTACACATTGTTACTGATTTTAATCAAAATTGCTGGGAAAAAGGGAATGGGTAATGGGTAAGAGTTATGTTTGATCACCAATTACCAAATCCAGATAACCAGCAACTAAGCTGGTTTGTGTGAATGTAGTGTCTAGGATGGCGCTATGCCAATATCTACCTTAATTTGGCTACTGGCTGGAGCAGTTCTCTGCTTAACAGAATTGTTCTTACCATCGGCGTTTATCGCTTTCATGATGGGAATTAGCGCCTTAATGGTGGCGTTACTATCTCAATTGGGGTTAGCTTTATGGCTGCAAGTTGTGGCTTGGTTGTTTCTTTCTACCGTTTTGATTGTACTTTCCCGTCGATTTTTGCAACCACGACAACGTAAGTCAAAAATTCAAGATGCAATTACGGCAGAAACCTTAACAGAAATTCTTCCCGGACAAGCAGGACGAGTATTATACGAGGGAAATTCTTGGCGGGCAAAGTGCGATGACGAGCAAATCACTATCGCCCCGCACCAAAGGGTTTATGTAGTCAGGAGGGAAGGGACTACTTTAGTGGTGATGCCAGAAAATCTGCTGCATTTTTAGTCATTAGTCATTAATTAGACTTACGCAGTGTTACTAATTTTCTGGCTTTTTTGTCAAGAGTCAAGGGTCAATAGTCAAAATCAAGGTTTTTAGACTGTGGACTATTGACCGCCCTCAGAAGGGTTTTTTGGTTCAGTGCGTAAGTCTTAATTAAGAGTTGGTTATAACTTATACAGAAATATTTGGAGGTTGGTAATGGAACAGTTATTTTTATTGATTGCTCTAGCACTCGGTGGTTCTGCCGTTGCGGGGTCTGTGAAGGTGATTAATCAGGGTAATGAAGTTTTAGTAGAAAGATTAGGTAGCTACCACAAAAAGCTCGGCCCTGGACTAAATCTTGTCCTTCCTTTTATTGATAAAGCCGTCTACAAAGAAACTATCCGCGAAAAGGTTTTAGATATTCCACCGCAAAAATGTATTACCCGTGACAACGTAGGGATTGAAGTAGATGCAGTGGTTTACTGGCGGATTGTCGATATGGAGAAGGCTTGGTACAAAGTAGAAAACCTCCACTCGGCGATGGTGAACTTGGTACTGACTCAAATTCGCTCGGAAATGGGACAGTTGGAGTTAGATCAAACCTTTACGGCTCGTTCCCAAATTAATGAACTTTTATTGCGGGATTTAGATATTGCTACTGATCCTTGGGGTGTAAAAGTAACTAGGGTAGAACTGCGAGACATTATCCCTTCCCAAGCTGTACGGGAATCGATGGAATTGCAAATGTCAGCAGAACGACGCAGAAGGGCGGCAATTTTAAATTCTGAGGGTGAACGGGAAGCAGCCGTTAACTCTGCCAAAGGTAAAGCTGAAGCCCAAATATTAGATGCAGAAGCCAGGCAAAAGTCGGTAATATTGCAAGCAGAAGCTGAACAAAAAGCGATCGTTCTCAAAGCACAGGCTGAACGTCAGCAACAAGTTCTCAAAGCTCAGGCTATTGCCGAATCAGCAGAAATTCTTGCCCAGAAAATCAATTCCAACGGTACTGCGGAACAAGCCCTAGAGGTGTTATTAGCTTTGGGTTATCTCGATATGGGCGCAACCATCGGTAAGAGCGATAGTAGCAAAGTTATGTTTATAGACCCCCGCACTATTCCCGCGACTTTAGAGGGTATTCGCTCGATTGTTTCGGATAGTCAGTCGTCGGTGGTCAGTGGTCAGTAGTTTCTGCTAGTGACTAATTTCACTCGCGTGATTCATTTGGCACTTACCACACAAACCGAAAAACTCCAGAGTGTGGTAGAAAATTTTAAACTTATGGTCAGTTTCTAACTGGTCTTCTAAGTTGTGGACAGGGCATTGATGAATAGGAATAGATACACCACATTGCAAGCACGTAAGGTGGTGTTTATCTTGCTGCGCGAGGCTGTAGAGAGCTTCGCCATTGGGTAAAGTCCGTACCTGCACCAAGCCTTCTAGTTTTAAGGCTTCCAAGGAACGATAAACTGTTGCTAACCCCATACTCTGATTGCGATTACGGAGTTCTACATAAATATCCTGGGCAGAAATACCTTGTTTAATGGTTTGCAACAGGTTTAAAATGCGCTCTTGACTGCGGGTGCGTATGGCTCTCATAGACTATTATTTAAATTTGCCACTGGATTAGAAGCTGTTACACTGCCTAACTAATAAAAACTCTACCCGCAAGGGGATAGAGTTTTGTCAGTAGTCAGTGGTCAGTGGCAAAGATATGTAAAAACCACCCATTAGGGGTTGGGGTATTAGACCAGATCATTTCCACAACTGACAACTGACGACTAACAACTGACATACGCAGTGCAATAAATTAACTTTAACGTCTCGATTAACTTATTTTTACTCAGTTGGAACAGAAAGTTATAGTATAGCGATCGCAGCTTTCAGCAAAACTCCGTGCAAACTAAGTATCTAGCCAAAATTTTCGTGACACTTCGTCCTTCCGTTTTAGACCCGGCTGGTGTGGCTGTACAATCTGGCCTCCAGCAAATGGGATACGATAACGTTGATCATGTACGAATTGGTAAGTACATTGAACTCAACATTACTACTTCTGATGAAGCAAAAGCGCGTCAAGACTTAAACCGCATTTGTGACCAAATGTTATCTAATCCAGTAATTGAAAATTACCGCTTTGATTTGATCGAAGTCGAAACCCAGACCGGAGTATTTTAGGGATCGGGGAATAGGTAAGAAAACAACAATAGCAACTGACAACCGACAACCGACCCTCTGGGTTCGCCAGTTACTCATGGGGGAAACCCCCAAGACCGTACTGGCTCACAACTAACAACTAACAACTGACTAATCATGAAATTTGGCGTTGTTGTATTTCCTGGTTCTAACTGCGATCGCGATGTTGCCTATGTCACTAGAGACCTACTAGGACAGCCAACTCGCATGGTTTGGCATCAAGACACCGATATTGCTGATTTGGATGTGGTGATTATTCCCGGTGGATTTAGTTATGGTGACTATTTACGCTGTGGGGCGATCGCTCGGTTTTCCCCTGTGATGCAGCAGGTGGTGGAACACGCCCAGAAAGGTAAGTTGGTTTTGGGTATTTGTAACGGTTTTCAGGTCTTAACTGAAGCCGGACTGTTACCCGGTGCATTGGCGAGAAATCGAGATTTGCATTTTATTTGCGATCGCGTCCCTCTCACCGTTGAGAGTACCAATAGCCTTTGGACTCAAGCTTACAACCCTGGTGAAGTCATCACTCTGCCAATTGCCCACGGAGAAGGCAGATTTTATGCTGATGAGGCAACTTTATCTGAGATTGAAGATAATGGGCAGGTGCTGTTCCGTTATGCGGGTGAAAATCCCAACGGTTCTCTGAATAACATAGCCGGGATTTGCGATCGCCAAGGCAATGTTTTAGGTATGATGCCTCACCCTGAAAGGGCTTCTGACCCTGTGCTTGGTGGCAGCGATGGATTAAAGTTATTCCAAGGGTTGCTTGAGAAGGTGGTGGCGTTGGCATAATGTTGACCTTCGCACCCATCATAGTTAAACAAGATAGAGGCACAGTCAGGCTGTGCCTTTCTCAGTTTCTATTAAAGTGCATATTGTAACTATATAATGTCAATTTCTAATGAAACTAAACAATTTATTCAATGGATACAATCTTTTGATTATCGTGTTTTAAAAAACAAAGATGATGTCGAGATAAATTTTATTGTACCCATGTTTCGCCATCTCTGTTATCCCAGGACATATTCTACCGGCAACTATCCTTTAGATACTCAAAACATTGAAAAAAATCTAGAAAGTATTTATATATATTTCTCTACTGATGATGTTATTCAACAAAATTCTGAAACAGCTTTAATCATTGCTATATATTTAGAGCCAAATTCTCATAATTTTCCAGAAGCTGTCGAACGCGCCAAGTTTTATAGTAATTATTTAAAACCCTTATACTTTTTAGTAACTAATGGTTATCATGTGAGAATTTTTCAGTATTTTATTTACCACAAAGAAGAATTAATCTTTGATAAAAGTGTTGATTCTTTAAAAAATACTCATATAGCCACAGAATTCCATAATAAGTTCAATTTCAATTTAGTTAAAAATATTGATAAGAACACAGCTAATATTTCCAAATATACACAATATAATCTCATAGAAAAATCCTTAAGACGGTACAATTTGCAGGAAATTGTAGCTAATACTGACTTTAGAACCTCTACTTTTCGAGAAGGCGATCGCCTGACTGTTGTCAAGCCGAAAGTAGTTATAGAATGTAACTTACCTAAAGCTTTTGGGGAAGGCAATTGTCAAATACAATTTAGCAGCGTTATCTTAAGAGGACTAAAGGTTAGCTTAAATCATCAATATATTTTAGGTAACCTCATGACAGGCTTAAATACCCGTCCAGAATGGGGTTGTAGAAGTTTTCTTAAACAATTAGATGATAACGCTTTTGAAGTTAATCTAGGTCAAACAACAGTTATATTGTCTGACTTAGAAACAGCAGACTTGTGTTTATGTATCGATATAGTTTCCGAAGAATATAAAAAAGCAATTGTTGCTTTTGAAAATGCTTTAGAAACTTGGGATTTTGAATTTACAGAATTTTTAGGCGTGCGCGGAGTAACTTTGTTTTCTGTAGATGCAAAATTATGGCGATTAATGCACAATTTCGCCAATGAGTTTAACTATGTACAAGGTAAATCAGAGTGGCATTTATTTCAGCAAGAAGATATTTCCATTCGTGTTAGTCGTGGAATTCGAGATCATGCTTTTATCTTACCCAAACCTGTCAATTATTTATCCATATTACCAAATGGCATAATTAACATAGTTTATGAAATCAATGATGTACATTTACAATCTTTGGAAAAAGGTGAACTGAATACATGGCAACAAGATATCGGCCCGCGAGGAACTTGGACTGCTAAATATACTCAACAATGGTTGTTAAATCAATTTATTCCTAAAGTTATTGACTATTATTCTGACAAATATCCTTTGTCTGAAGAGGAATTATTAAATAATATATTGAGTACCGAAAATAACAGGATCTATATTACAGAAATTCATGAGATTCAAGAATTAATTCCTTATCTCCAAGATATACAATCTTGGCTAAATATATATATAGAAAATATCTCAACTACATTATTACGAGTATATTACAGGACATTCACTAATTTAGTACGGAATACAGATTCATCAATAGAAGGCATGGATTATATTATCCGTAACTTATCTTTGATGGAGTCTGACAATACAAAAGATAGAGTGAAAAGTAATTTCCAGAAATGGAATTTTAAAGATGTAATTTATTATTTGGATGCTCAAGTAGGTAGGATAAATAATTATCAATATGAAAATAGTTTTAAAGCAGTTTTAATTACTCGCATTTTTATCTGGATTATCGAACATGGCAAAATAAGCTGTTCCCAAGCCCAGTTAAATGCTGCAAAGCAGGCTTTACTACCACTGTGGGAGCAAAGCCGCTTTGAAATGCGCCATGTTTATCCAAATCGTTAATTTTATTCACCTGTAGAGAAAAGTATATTCCCTATAACCCATTTCCCATAAATGCCCAAATTAAGGCGTAGTTGGTTCGGAAATACTCAGGGTATTTTTGGGATTCTCTTTTTGTACTATGGTTGCGGTTATTTCTGTAGTGTCTGTTACTTCTGTTTCATTATTTACACTAGAGGGACGTAAGGCTGTCAAGGCAGTTTTAATAATTACAGCAGTGGGGACAGCAACAATCACCCCTAAAAGTCCACCAACTCTAGCTCCTGTCAAAACAGATATCAATATCCAGACTGGATTCAAGCCAGTAAAATTGCCCAAGATGCGGGGAGCAATTAAGTTTTCCAGAATTTGCTGGACAATTACAGCCGCAATCAAAACTCTTACTCCCATCGAAAAATCTTGCAATGCGACTAGTGAGGTAGTAAGAGCAATACCCACAGAGCCGCCAAATGGCACAAGCGCCATAATCCCAATAGTTAGCCCAAATAACAATCCAAATGGCACCTTCAGCCATAAGAAAGCAGGAATGAGGGCTGATGCCATACAAGTAGATAAAATTAACTGGGTAATAAAGAAATTTTGAAAGCTCAAGCGTACTGTTTGCGAGAATGGGGCGCGAAATTTGGTAGGAAGCCATTCTACTAAGCTTTGCCAGAGTTCACCGCCATGCTGGAGAAGATAGAAAGTTAACACCATCGTCAACAGAAAATCTAGCAAGCTGGTGAAAGTAACAACAGCCAGATTGAGGACTTGTCCGGCGATCGCCTGTAGTTGTCCTTTGACGCGATCGTTGATCTGCACTACCAAAGCATCCAGGTTAATCGGTAAACCTACAGTTTCGGCTTTCTCGTTTAACATCATGAGCTGCGATCGCCCAGAATCAATTAACTCTGGGATACGTGCTACCAGTTGTTGAGCTTGGGTAAGCGCTAGAGGAAACAAAGTCACACCCAGAGCTAACAAAATTGATAGAGCCAATAAAAACACTAAAATAGCAACTTGCTCTCGCCTCGCGCCGCGATGCTCCATCCAACTAACAGGATAGTTGAGCAGAAATGCTAAAACTGAAGCTCCGACTAAAATGACTATTAAGGAATGGAAGTAATCAAAAATTGCGGAAATTGCCCAACCATTGAGAACTAATAAAGGAGCGAACAGAGCGATCGCCCCAATTCTCGCTATTGGTGTTAGTGTTTGCCACCAGTTGAGTAGCTTGAGTGTCTGCATCTTGAGCCGATTGCGGGATAGAACTAAAAAATTCTGTATCTATAGCTTATTATCTCTAACTACATCATTGTCATTCATCCCTCTAGTTTAGGATTTGACGAAAAAACAATGGAAGACTTTCAATCAAGTCAAAAAATCATGGGGAGCGAGGAAGAGTCAACTATTCCCAAAACACAGCTTATTTTACATCTAATCCCTGTTATCGGCTTTTTCCCATCCCTATGGGCCGTTTATCGCTCTCAAGGTAGCCGGGAACAACTAGCGGTGAGTCGTCTGTCTATTACTTTGGCGTTTACTTGGTTGTTGGGGTATCTCTTGTTGGCTACTGGAGCGGCAACTGCGGAATTTTTCACACTGCGCCTGTTAATCCTGAATGGCTTTTTCACATCTGGTTACTTTTTGGTAAGTATCTGGTTAATTTTGCGCTTACTCCAAGGTAAGTCCCATCGTTTACCGGGGTTAAGCCGCTTTGCAGAACAGATGTTTAGCAAATATTTATCTTGAGTTTCTCAGATGATTAGGCAGCATTTTTACTTAATGGCTAACAAAATCGCAAATAATTTTCTTATAGGCCTAGTCAAAGGGAACGGACTATTGCCATACTGCAATAAATCAATTAAAAAATTGCCACAATGACAAAAAATCCTGCTATAAGTGTTGTGGTTGAAAGCAAAATAAAATGTCAATGTAATTGATTAAAAGTTAGCTATTATGGGTTGATTTATCTGCATTATTGTAATTCAGCAAATTTACTTAATTCATCAGTATAGTGTGAGGAAGTCTGTGACCATTCAAAGAACTTCAGCAGAAGGAAATCCATCGTCAAACGCCCCTAACTCCAGTGGCAAAAATTCGCACAATACTAAACCGGGGCGTTGGCTATGGTTTTGGATGGGTATGGGTGGAATTGCGATGGTATCAGCAACAGCCGGAGCGCTATTAGCTGTTTCGTTAACCAGTACACCATTGCAGCAAGCTCAACTCAGCCCCCAGGAAGAAGCAGTCTTTGATGGTGATGCCATCTCTGGTAGTGGATTACGTTTTTCTGAGTTAACTCGGCCTGTGAATTTATTAGTCATGGGGATGAGTGTACTACCACCAGATGTGCAAACTCCCCCTGCTGAAGCTCAAAATCTCCGCTACCTACCCCAAGTCAATTCCTTTGATGGTCTTGCTGATGTCATGCTCATGGTGAAGTTTGACCCAGAGACCAAAAAAATTGCTATGCTTTCCATTCCTAGAGATACCCGCACGCGTATAGAAGGGCATGGAGTCAGAAAAATTAATGCCGCTAACGTGGAGGGTGGGCCTGCTTTAACTGCCACAACTGTTAGTAACCTGTTGGGTGGTGTGGGTATTGACCGCTATATCCGCATTAATGTTTTGGGAGTTGGTAAACTTATTGATGCTTTGGGCGGAGTGACAGTTTATGTCCCCAAAGATATGAAATATCAAGATCATTCCCAACACTTATACATCAATTTAAAGGCAGGTAAACAGCATCTCAATGGCGACCAAGTACTACAATTACTGCGCTTCCGTCATGATGAACTAGGAGATATTGGCAGGATTCAACGCCAGCAAATGGTAATGCGTGCTTTAATGGATCAAGCTCTTAACCCTGTAACAGTAGCTCAGTTACCAAAAATTCTCAACGTAGTTAAAGATAATATCGACACCAACTTGACAGTTGAAGAATTAGTGGCGCTAGTAGGTTTTGGTGTGCGGACTAATCGCACCAATATGCAAATGTTAATGCTTCCGGGACGTTTCAGCGAACCGAATGAGTATAACGCCAGCTATTGGATACCAAGTAAAAATGGTATTGCTAAACTGATGGCACAGCACTTTGGTTTGGAATCTCTATCAGAAAACCCGGTAAATGATCCAACATCTGTGCGAGTAGCAATTCAAGATAGCACAGGTAGCGATCGCTCTCAACTACGTCCTTTAATCAATGCTTTAGAAAAAGCAGGCTATCGTAACGTTTATGTGGCTAATGCTTGGACTGAACCGTTGGAAGTCACTAATATTATTGCCCAGCAAGGCGACGGTAACAGCGCTGAGTCCATTCGCAACGCTTTAGGTTTTGGCGAAGTGCGGGTAGAAAGCACTGGTAGTCTCAACTCAGATATTAGTATCCAAGTAGGCAAAGATTGGTTACAGCAAAAATCTCTCTCCGAGGATTCTAGTAAGTTCTAAGTTTTCACTCCTCGAAAAAAGTTATGTGATTTTCCGATTCCTCTACTCCCGTGCGGGTAGAGGAATTTTCTTAATCAGTAATGGGAATACTACTATGTAGACGAACTAGGAAATTAGTGATGGGTATCATAGTATGCCAGTCAATGGGAGCAATAGTTTATGGATACTAAAGCATTAAAAGCGCAAATAAATCTTCTCCAGCGACAAAATGCTGAATTAAAGCAACAGTTAACAGCAACTACCCATGAATTTAACGCAACTATTTTCCGGCTAGAACAAGAACTCAGTGAATCTAAAAAATCGTTGCTATTTTTTGATATTTCAGTGGATCTACTTTGTATTGCTGACTTTAATGGCTATTTTCAGCGAGTGAATCAGGCTGGTGAAAATATTCTAGGTTATTCTCAAGCAGAGCTTTTATCTTTACCCTTCATGGAGTTAGTACATCCAGAAGATAGAGCAGCTACATTGGCTGAAATGTCTAAGTTGAGTGAAGGAATTCGAGTTTTTCGGTTTGAAAATCGCTATCGCTGCAAAGATGGTTCCTATTGCTGGCTATCGTGGACTTCGGTTGCTCACGATAACTATATTTTTGCTATGGCTAGAGATGTGACTGAACGCAAAACTACGGAAGAAGCTTTGAAGCAATTCGAGACAAAAATAAAATTCTTGCTCCAACAAACACCCTTGGCAATTATTGAGTGGAATTCGTCTTTTGAAGTGGTTGAATGGAACCCGGCGGCGGAAAAAATATTTGGCTATTCAGTCACAGAAATGCTGCATCAACACGCCTTAGAAATTGTACCAACAAACCACAGAGATGCTGTTATTCAAACAATGAAGTCTTTGCTCGAACAAAAAGGTGGTCATTATAGTCTGAATGAGAACATTACCAAAGATGGCAGATTAATTAGCTGTGAATGGATTAATACTCCATTGGTGGATGCTGAGGGTAATTCCTTGGGGATCTATTCAATGGTACAGGATGTGAGCGATCGCCTCAATTTTCAAACTGCACTGCGCGAAAGTGAAGAAAGATTTCGCCTAGCTACTGAGCAAAGCGGGCAAGCTGTCTATGACTATAACGTCCTCTCAGGCAAAATCCTCTGGGCTGGTACGACCACAAAAGTTATGGGTTTAACTTCTGAAGAATTGCAGTCTTTTGATATTGCTACTTGGGAATCAATGATTCATCCAGAGGATCGGGATCTAGCGACTTCTTTGCTGACAGAAGCGATGGTACAAAAAACCCGCTACCAAGTTGAGTATCGCTTGCAAAAAAAAGACGGTACATATATTCATGTAGAAGATACCGGGATCTTTTTGTTTAACAATGAAGGACAAGCATATCGAATGCTGGGTACGTTGAATGATGTTAGCGATCGCAAACAAGCCGAAGCTGTGCTACGTCAACAAGAAGCCCAATATCGCGGCATTTTTGAGACCGTTAATGATGGTATCAGTGTTTTGGATCTGGATACTGGCAAGATGGTTGCTGTTAATTCTGCTTTATGCGAGATGCACGGCTATTCTCAAGCAGAATTTCTCAATTTAAGCTCCACAGAATATATTCATCCGAATTCTTATGAAAAATTGGCTGAATGTATGAGGACAGTTAAAGCTGGACAAAAATTTCATGATCATGCTGTGGGTGTTCGTAAAGATGGCACTTGCTTTGATATTGAGGTGACTGGAAAACTGCTTCTCTACAATGGTAAGCCTCATGCAATTTCGGTAGTGAGGGATATTAGCGAGCGGATACAGGCAGAGCAAGAGCAGCAAAGATTACTGGCAATCTTGGAAGCGACTCCTGATATTGTAGGGATTGCTGATGTTTATGGAACGAATTGCTACTTAAATAAAGCAGGACAGAGGATGCTTGGTATATCCTCAACTGACCAGTTTCCCATCAGCGAAGCTGTAGGATTGTCAATATTAGATAAATTTCAGACTGAGATCATTCCTCTTGTTATGCAACAGGGGATTTGGTCTGGAGAAGCTTTAATGCGATCGCGCAAAGGGGAAGAGTTCCCGGTTTCTCAAGTGATTATTGCCCATAAAAATGAACAAGGGGAAGTAGAATTTTTATCCACTATTGCCCGTGATATCCGCGATCGCCAACAAATTGAAGCCCGACTCAGACAGCAAGCGAAAAATTTAGAAGCAACTCTGCAAGAACTCCAACGCACTCAGACGCAGATGATTCAAGCAGAAAAAATGTCTAGCTTAGGACAGTTAGTTGCTGGTGTCGCCCACGAAATTAATAATCCTGTTAACTTTATCCACGGTAATCTCAATTATCTTGAGGAACATACTCAAGACTTACTGCGAATTATTGAAGTTTATCAACAAAAAAATACCAATTACGAACCTGGTTTACAAGATTTGCATGAGGAAATCGACCTGGAATATATCCAACAAGATTTGCCAAAAATCTTAAGCTCTATGAAGGTGGGTACTCAACGTATCCGCCAAATTGTGTTGTCGTTGCGTACTTTTTCTCGCATGGATGAAGCCGAATTTAAAGCTGTGGACATTCATGCAGGCATCGACAGTACTTTAATGATCTTACAACATCGCCTCAAAGAGCAACCAGAACGTCCAGCCATTCAAGTGATTAAAGAATATGGGGCTTTACCGTCAGTAGAATGCTATGCAGGGCAACTTAATCAAGTTTTTATGAATATTCTGGCCAATGCCATTGATGCTTTAGAGGAGTCGGTTGTCAGTGGTCAGTGGTCAGTAGTTAATGCTCAAGTAACGGACAAGGGACAACAAACTAATGACATTCCCACAATTCGGATTTCTACTTCGGTTATTGCTTCTAATTGGATTAAGATGGCGATCGCTGATAACGGTATGGGTATGTCTGAAAAAACTCAACAACAGATATTTAATCCGTTTTTTACTACCAAACCTGTGGGCAAAGGAACAGGTATGGGGATGTCTATCAGCTACCAAATCATCACCGAAAAGCATGGCGGTAAACTGCTATGCAATTCCCACCTGGGAAAGGGTACAGAATTTATCATTGAAATTCCTATTCAACAATAAATAACTTTTGACCGAACAAAAAAAGGATACAAGCCCCTAAATTTATTTATGGCGAAAAAAAGAATTGAAACAACATTAATTCAAGCCCCCGGATAAATCCGGGGGCTTGAATTTTGAATTTTGAATTTTGAATTTTGAATTGGAGCGAAGCGACTTGACTAACATTAAAAAATGTTGCTTAATGACGATTAAGTCATTACACAAAAAAGCATGGAATAATTATCCCATGCCTTTCTGATAATCAAAATTTTATTGGTCATTTATTGATGAGTTCGTAGTAGCAGTATCTAGGAAGATGAGAACAGAAAATAATCATCAGCCTTTTTCCTGCTATATTTACCAAATCTCTGCTGTACGCTTTTTATAAGGATCACCTGTAAATGGTTGTACGCCTATAGTTGGATAAGCGTCGTCATTAGGGCCAAAAATCCGCAAGAAGGCTTCAGAAACATACTGCACTACGCCAGCGATCATTTTGGTAATAGCCATAAAGTTGGACTCCTATTTGAGTCAATTTCTGGTGATTTATCTACTCTAATCCCAATAACTTGATCTGAGTCTTACTCTCAACATATTGAGAACAAAAGCAATACTTTTTTAGATAGCTTTGCAATACTTTAAATTATGGGAGAGTTGACAGTTTTCACCAAGATTTTAACCTAAAAATTTCTCAGAGAAAAGGTGAAAAACTAAGGAAGAACAAGCTGATATTTTCCTTCTCTTCCTCGCTGCCAAAAGCATCGAAATTTCTTGTGGATATTCTGCAAAAATAGTCATTATCGGAATAATATCGAAATCAACTATTAATAAATATTAATTAATGAATATTTTAAACCTTATGAAAGGCTAAAAAGCTTGTGTGTCCTTGTAAATAAATAATTTCTTCTTAGGGGTTGACAAGATTTATGGTAAATTCTACCATAATAAAAAGAGCATTCTTTTAAGGAAGCGCTTGCATGACAACTATCCCCATCTGGGATGTTCAGCAAACCCCAGAATTAAACATCTCTGCGGCTGATTACAGCCTACTTACCGATCTTTATCAGCTGACAATGGCTGCTTGTTATACAGGTGAAGGCGTAGAACAACGACGGGCTAGCTTTGAGTTATTTGTGAGGCGATCGCCAGAGGGTTTTGGCTATTTAATTGCGATGGGACTGACTCAAGCACTGGAATATTTAGAAAAGTTACGTTTTAGCTCGGAACAGATAGCAGCATTACAAGCCACAGGCATTTTCGCTCATGCAGGGGAACGCTTTTGGTCATTGCTAGCAGAGGCGCGATTTACTGGGGATGTGTGGGCAGTACCAGAAGGGGCAGCCGTATTTGCTAACGAGCCACTGTTACGGGTAGAAGCACCGTTATGGCAAGCACAGTTAGTAGAAACTTACTTATTAAATACACTCAATTACCAAACCTTAGTAGCCACAAGAGCAGCACGTCTCCGTGATATAGCTGGTGAGCAAGCAACACTTTTAGAATTTGGTACAAGACGGGCTTTTAGCCCCCAAGCCTCTTTGTGGGCAGCACGAGCAGCTTTAGCAGGTGGTTTAGATGCCACCTCCAATGTGTTAGCAGCGCTACAACTGGGACAACAGCCAAGTGGTACGATGGCTCACGCCTTGGTTATGGCGTTGTCGGCGATGGAAGGCAGTGAAGAACAAGCCTTTAGTGCGTTTCATCGCTATTTTCCCGGTGCGCCATTGTTAATTGATACTTATGATACTGTTGCAGCTGCCCAGCACTTAGCAGAAAAAGTGAATACCGGAAAAATGGAATTATCCGGTGTCAGGTTAGATTCTGGTGACTTAGTAAGTTTATCAAAACAAGTGCGATCGCTCCTGCCGAAAGTATCGATTTTTGCCAGTGGCGACTTAGATGAATGGGAAATTGCCAAACTCCAAGCAGCCGGCGCAGAAATCGACGGCTACGGACTAGGAACCAAGCTAGTTACAGGTTCCCCCGTGAATGGAGTTTACAAACTCGTAGAAATTGACGATATCCCAGTGATGAAAAAGTCCAGTGGTAAAGCAACATACCCAGGTCGTAAGCAAATTTTTCGTTCCTACGGGGGAGGTCAGGTTCAAGCAGACAGATTGGGGTTAATCACAGATACACCCTTAATTACAGAAAAACCTTTGTTGCAATTGGTAGTTAAAGAAGGTCAACGCCTACAACCCCCAGAAAAGCTGTCCGCAATTCGCCAACGCACCGCCGCTTCCGTCGCCAGTTTACCCGAACAAACAAAGCGTTTAGATAATCCCGTTCCCATACCTATAGAAATTTCCGCCGCACTGCAAAATTTGACAGAAGTTACATTACAACGTCTCAACTAACGACAACTGATAACTGACAATGAAAAAAATCGCTTTATTTGGTACTAGTGCAGACCCACCGACGGCCGGACATCAGACTATTTTACGCTGGTTGTCTGAGCGTTATGATTGGGTGGCGGTTTGGGCGGCGGATAACCCGTTTAAATCTCATCAAACACTATTAGAGCATCGGGCGGCAATGCTGCGGCTGTTGATTGCGGATATAGAAGCGCCTCGGCAGAATATAGCTTTAGAGCAGGATTTGAGTAGCTTTAGAACCCTGGAAACATTGGAGAAAGCAAAATTACGTTGGGGTACAGAAACAGAGTTTACTTTGATCATTGGTTCAGATTTACTGCAACAACTACCCCGTTGGTATCGAGTTGAAGAATTATTACAGCAGGTGCAACTGTTGATTGTGCCACGACCAGGATATGCCATAGATGGGACTAGTTTAGAAGCTGTGCAACAACTGGGCGGTAAAATAGCGATCGCTTCTCTTACTGGTCTAGATGTTTCTTCAACAGCATATCGTGAACGTGGAGAAACCGAAGCTCTCACCCCCCCTATAGTCGAATACATTCATCAACAGCATTTGTACAAATGCCCGGACGCAACCAAAAAAAGTTTTCAACTTCGTTAAATCAACAACCTTTAGCCGATTTTAAGGTTGGTGTTGATAATGTGATTTTTTCTGTAGATACTGAAAAAAATCGGCTGTTAGTTCTGTTAGTAATGCGACAGCAAGAACCATTTTTAAATTATTGGAGTCTTCCTGGTACTTTAGTGCGAGAAGGAGAGTCTCTAGAAGACGCTGCTTATCGCATTATGGCAGAAAAAATTAGAGTTAAAAATCTCTATTTGGAACAGCTATACACCTTTGGCGGCCCCGAACGCGACCCAAGGGAAGCAACTGGCAGTTATGGTGTACGTTACCTATCAGTTAGTTATTTTGCTCTCGTCAGATTTGAAGAAGCCGAATTAATTGCTGATGGTGTTACTGGTATTGCTTGGTATCCAGTCAAGCAAGTACCGAAATTATCTTTTGACCATAATGAAATTTTGGCTTATGGGCATAGACGCTTACGCAACAAATTAGAGTACAGTCCGGTTGCATTTGAAGTATTACCAGAAATGTTTACTTTAAATGATTTATATCAGTTGTACACAACAGTTTTAGGCGAAAACTTCTCTGATTATTCTAACTTTCGCGCGCGTTTACTGAAGTTGGGATTTTTATCTGATACCGGAGTCAAAGTATCACGCGGCGCAGGTCGTCCCGCGAGTTTATATAAGTTTGATGCTGAAGCCTTCGCTCCCTTCAAGGACAAACCTTTAGTATTTATTTAATTGGTAATTGGTAATTAGTAATTAGTAATTGTTGATGCAGAGATAACGCGATGTGCGACTTATTTGTGAAACCCCTCTCCAAACCTCTCCCCGAAGCGGAGAGAGGCTTTGAATCTTGCGCCCCTTCCCTTGCAGGGAAGGGGTTGGGGGTTAGGTTTGAGAGAACGTTGCACACGGCGTGAGATAACCTTTCTGTAATGGCAACTGACCACTGACCACTGATCACTAACTAAAAACAATGAAAATTGCGATCGCTCAAATTAATCCTATTATTGGTGATTTAACTGGGAATGCTCAAAAAATTCTGGAAGTGGCACAACAGGCAATAAAAAAAGGTGCAAGACTGCTGCTAACTCCAGAACTATCTTTATGTGGTTATCCACCACGAGATTTATTATTAAATCCCAGTTTTGTAGAGGCAATGAGTGTAACTTTACAGCAGCTAGCTAGGGATTTGCCTGTAAATTTGGCTGTATTAGTAGGGACAGTTGAGCCAAATTATCAAGCCCATACTACTGGAGGAAAACCTTTATTTAACAGCACAGCTTTATTAGAAAATGGCAAAGTCAAACAGATGTTTCATAAGCGACTATTGCCTACCTATGATGTATTTGATGAACATCGTTATTTTGAAGCTGGACAACAAGCTAATTATTTTGCCTTAGATAATATTAATATCGGCGTGACAATTTGCGAAGATTTATGGAATGATGAGGAGTTTTGGGGCAAACGCAGTTACACAGCTAATCCCATTTCTGACTTAGCAATTTTAGGTGTAGATTTAATTGTCAATTTATCGGCTTCGCCCTACAGTTTAGGTAAGCAAAGCTTCCGAGAAGCAATGCTTAGACATAGTGCAGTCAGGTTTCAACAACCAGTAATTTACGCTAACCAAGTCGGCGGTAATGATGATTTAATTTTTGATGGTCGGAGTTTTGCCTTAAATCGTCAAGGCGAAGTGATGTGTCGGGCTAAGGGTTTTGCATCTGATTTAGTTACAGTAGATTTTGACGAATCACAACGAGATTTACAACTAAGTTCTGTTGCTTCTATTTATGAATCAGAAGATGAAGAAATTTGGCACGCTTTAGTTTTGGGTGTGCGAGACTATGCTCAAAAATGCCGTTTTTCTCAAGTTGTGCTGGGTTTAAGCGGTGGGATTGATTCTGCACTGGTGGCGACAATTGCCACTGAGGCCTTAGGTAAGGAAAATGTCTTTGGTGTGTTGATGCCATCTCCTTACAGTTCCGAACATTCTATTAGTGATGCTTTAGCATTAGCCGACAATTTGGGAATTAAGACCCAAATCTTACCCATAGGGGATTTAATGCAGAGTTTTGACCATAGTTTAGTAGAGTTATTTGCCGGGACAGAATTTGGTTTGGCTGAGGAGAACATCCAGTCACGGATTCGCGGTAACTTATTAATGGCGATCGCTAATAAATTTGGCTATCTATTACTATCCACCGGTAACAAGTCGGAAATGGCAGTCGGTTACTGCACCCTCTACGGCGACATGAACGGCGGCTTGGCTGTAATTGCCGATGTTCCCAAAACCCGCGTTTACTCCCTTTGCAAATGGCTAAACTCTCACCAGTCCCCAGTCATCCCCGAACACATCCTCACCAAAGCACCAAGCGCCGAACTCAAACCCGGTCAAGTTGACCAAGATTCCCTACCCCCCTACGAAATTTTAGACGACATCTTACAGCGCCTCATTCACAACCATCAATCAGTAGGGGAAATTGTCGCCGCCGGTCACGACCCTATGGTGGTAGACAAAGTTATCCAGATGGTCGCACGGGCAGAATTTAAGCGCCGCCAAGCACCCCCAGGACTAAAAATCACCGACCGCGCCTTTGGTACTGGCTGGCGAATGCCAATTGCTAGCAGTTGGAATGCGATTAAAAACAATTACCGCCTAAGTTACACATTCTGAAAGCCTCATTTAATGAATGGTAGTGTAGATGAGAAAATGATGTAACCAATTTACTGAATGATGGCTGCTGTTCTTCTCGAAAACGTCTACAAATTCTATAACAACACTCCTGTAGTTAACGACCTGTCATTCAACATTGAGGCCGGAGAAATATTTGCCCTCCTCGGCCCGAACGGTGCAGGGAAATCAACCACAATTCGGATGCTGACTACACTAACAAAACCATCCCAAGGAAAGATGGAGGTGGCTGGATATGATGTAGTGCGCCAACCTATGCTAGCTAAGCAAAGTATTGGCGTTGTCTTGCAGCAAACTAGCGTAGATGGTGATTTAAGTGTGTGGGAAAATATGGAACTACATGGGAGACTACATCACATCCCTAACCCACAGCGACAGCGACTAATTAATCAATGGCTGGATTATGTTGAATTAGCAGACAGACGGGAAAGCTTGGTAAAAACTCTGTCTGGAGGGATGAAACGAAGATTGCAAATAGCGAGAGCTTTATTGCATCAACCACAAATATTGTTTTTGGATGAACCGACGGTAGGGCTAGACCCCCAAACTCGTCGTCGGTTGTGGGAAATTATTCGGGATTTAAATAAACAAGGTATGACGATGTTATTAACAACTCATTACATGGATGAGGTGGAATTTTTATGTGATGCTTTTGGCTCTACTAAACCAGGGCGCATAGGTATTATGGATGGCGGTAAATTAATTTCTTTGGGGACTTTAAAACAATTGCGTTCTGCTCACGGCGAAGGCCTAATTATGAAACAGTTGAGCGTGACCACAACAAGCAATGATAGTTCACGAGGTTGGGAATATTTATTTTTTCCTTCTTTGGAAGAGGCAAATATTTATCTAAATCAACAGCCAGATAAAACAGGAATGATGGTTCGTCCCTCTAATTTAGAGGATATTTTCGTTGAGTTAACAGGAAGACAATTAAATTAATTGAGCTTTATAACTGCTGCAACATCGCCTCTACTCTAGCGACACCATCTGCATCGTTTCGCCTTTGGTATAAGTCGCGGGCTTTTTGCAGTAGGTTACTTGCTTGTTTAGTTTGCCGTCTTTGTTTATACATTGCTGCCATAAACTCATAAGTCTGGGCATTGTTTTTATCAAGCTTAATTGCTTGCTCAAATGCCCAATTAGCTGATTGGAAATCTCCCATCCGAGATTGAGTGATACCTAAACCCACATAAGCGCTAACATTGTTGCGGTTTAATTGAATAGCACGGCGGTAAGCTTCTTTTGCACCTGGTGTATCGCCCATGTTGCCTTTGATGTAACCTACTGCATAGAAAAAATCACTATTATTCGGGTTGATAGCGATCGCCCTACGGTATGATGCTAGTGCAGCCTGGAAATTTCCCTGTTGTGCGTGTAAATACCCAATTCCCGAATGAATTCTGGGGTTTCTCGGTTCCATTGTGGCAGCTTGTTGATAAACTGCGATCGCTCCATTATAGTCGCCAGCATCCACTAACCTCTTACCATCCTCTAGCAGTCGTTTTAACTCTGCATTGTTAGCTTGCACAACCAAAACCTGCCCTTGGGCTATTGTAGGGATAGTCGCAGTGCCACCACCCAACAACAACACACTCAACACGAATGATATGTGTTTGTACACAGTAATTTTCCCTAAATTATAGTGAACTTTTTTCTTGTTTATTAAAACAAAAAATTTGCATTTTGAAAACTGTATTTATCCCTTTTCACAAAATATTAATAATACGTAAATTTTCTCAAAATTTTCCATACAGAAAAACCAGAGTTTCTACTGAGTTAATTAGCGATGAAGACATAAATATTTAGTGTCAATCCTCCGATTGAGTATCAGCTTGATAAACTAGGAGCTAAGTTCCCTCATCAGCAATTTCTCAGGATAACTTATGATTGTCACAACAACAGATGTAATTCAAGGTGCAGTAATTGATTCTTACTTAGGTATTGTTACCGCAGAAGTCGTTTATGGTAGCAATTTTCTCCGAGATTTCCTAGCTGGTATCCGTGATGTTATCGGTGGACGGACTGGCAGCTATGAACGTTTATTTGAGCAGGGACAACGTAAAGCCATAGAAGAATTAGAACTCCGGGCGCAACGTTTAGGAGCAAATGCTGTCATTGGTATTGAAATAGACACCGGAACAATTAATGTAGACCAGTCAGGTGTTTTATTATTGATCACTGCAACAGGTACAGCAGTGAGAGTACGTTAGGGTGGCTGAATACTTCATTTACATACACTGCGGTTATAGTTTCTTATTCATTAAAGATGGGTAATTTTTTATTATTATTACCCATTATTAAATATCAAAATGTTTTAAATTCCTAAATATAATGGTAATCTTACTAAGTTTATCTAATTACCATCCATATAAAAAGTAGACATTTTTATTTCAAAAAATATAAATCAACTTATATAAATATAATCTATTTATTATTACTCAAGATAGAGCAAATAACTCTTTCTGCTGATAGATATTAAAATCTGCAATTAGCCATTTAATTTTAACGTAAGCATAAAAACTAAGAAAAATTTCGCTGAAGTTAAAGTAGTCAGGAGAAATAAAGACTTATGTCATACGTTAATAGAGTAGGCGACGATGTTATTCAACCTGAACCTACAGTGGTAGGAAGAGTAGGTGATTACCATGACCGTGTGCGTTGGGGTCCCATAATTTCTGGTGTATTAGTTGCTTTAGCTACTCAACTAATCTTGAGTGCTTTATTTGGTGCCATTGGTGCTGGTACAGTTTCTGGCTCAGGCGCACCTAGAACTATTGCGCCCAATGTGGCGGGGAATGTAGGGCTTTGGTCTACGGTTGCTTTACTGCTTTCTCTGTTCGTTGGTGGTTGGGTAACAGCTCGCGCTTGTGGTCCAATGAACCGAAATACAGCGCTACTTAACGGCGCAATTCTTTGGGCGACCACTTTAGCACTTAGCTCATGGTTATTAGCCAGTGGAGTATCGGGTGCTTTTGGTGTTGCGGCTTCTAACGCAGGAGAAGTTATCAACCAGGTACAACAACCAGGTGCTGCCATACCACAAAATGTACCCAACGTTACGGCAGAACAAGCTCGTGATATTGCGGCCGCAACTTCTAGAGGTTTGTGGTGGTTTGTATTCGGTTCTTTATTAGGTTTAGTTGCTTCCATGATAGGTGCAGCAGCAGGAGTTCGTAATCCTCGCTCTAACAATTACAACGCTTAATACCAACTTAATATAGGGATTTTTGTACAGTTAAGGTACAGAAAAAAGATTAACCGCAGATAAATATTAATTTTCTTAGGGACGCACAAAAGTGCGTCCCTATCTGTATAACTCATTTAATTGGTAACTGGGATAATTATTCTTCACAGCACCAGATCAACTAGAATAATTCAGTTATTTTTTGGAAAAAATCGGCGCTTCACCACTTCAAATATGATGATTCTATACCTTGCTCTCTTCTAAGTTTGCTATCTTTTTCAAACCAAGAAATAACTTGTTGTGTTGTCAAATCTTCTATAGATACACCATACTCTTGGGCAATATGCTGTAAGAGTTTTAGTGAAGAAATGGTCAATCTTGTTAAAAATTTTTCCGGAGATGACAAAAGAGCCGCATCAACTTTTGCTGATTCTTCTAAAGTGAGAAATTGGGTTGATGGTTGTTGAGATGGTAAATCCATAAAATTGTTTAAGAAGTCAGTCTTGGGTAATTATATAGCGACTAATTGGTAAACGCTTTTACCAATCGGCTATGATTCATGACCTAAACTGATATGAGAAAACCAATTTATATAAGAGATATTGGTTTGCGGGCTTGGACTAGATAGCCGCAACGATGTTCGCCGTTGATTAACCAATGAGTACGCTCGACTGTACAGTCTGGGAGAACAGCCGCAAACATTTCTAGTTCATGACCGCAGACGCTGGGGAATGATTCAGCAACGTTGGAAATTGCACAATTATGTTCGATGAAGATAAATCTTTCTTCCTCTATTGAGTCAGGGGAATCTACAGGGTGATATTCAGCCATGAAGCCTTCAGCTTTTCGCAAATTAACTAAATTAGCTACCCTTTCTTTAATTGAACCGCAACCTACAAGATCGCGGTATTCTTGGGCTTTACGCTCCCACTGTTTTTGTAAAATAGTCTTGAATTGGTCGTGTCCGACGGTTTCGGCTAGGGTATCTAATAAGGATACGGCAAAATCACCGTGGCGATCGCTGGCGTTTTTGTGCAAGCGTTCTCTTCCTTGGCGACTTAATTGATAAATATGCTGCGGTCGCCCCATTCCCGCTTGTGTTGTATTGGAATACACAACTAACTCTTCCGCCTCCAAATCTTTGAGATGACGACGAATTGCTTGGGGGCTGACATCTAATACAGTGGCTAAGTCCAGGGCTGTTGCCTGTGAGTGTTTTAAGAGATACTCTAAAATCTCTTGCTTAGTTGAGGCTTGCTGAGTAGTCGCCATCTTCTTCTAAAAATTTTTTGAGAAAATTTGACTTTGACAACATTGTTGTTGTTAATCTAGCGTAAAATGAAGATACCTTAAACAACATCGATGTTGTTTTACTCTCCACCCCCATTCTAACAGCCGTGTCACCACTCAGTAATACGAGATGAGTTCGGCTAGACCAAAGCCCGTCTCCCATCCTTATCTAGAGATTTAGAACCGAACACGAGAGAACACTACCAATGAGTGCCACTGTAAAAACCTTAGTCAACCAACCCTACAAGTACGGCTTTGTCACCGATATTGAAGCCGACACTATCCCGCGTGGACTCAGTGAAGACGTTGTCCGCTTAATCTCCGCCAAGAAGAACGAGCCGGAGTTTATGCTGGAATATCGTCTTAAAGCGTTTCGTCAGTGGCAAAAAATGACGGAACCAGCTTGGCCAAGTGTCAAGTATCCACCCATAGACTATCAGAATATCATCTATTACTCAGCGCCGAAACAAAAGAAAGCCAAACTCAACAGCTTAGACGAAGTTGATCCCACCCTGATAGAAACCTTCGAGAAGTTGGGGATTCCCCTATCTGAACAAAAGCGCTTGGCAAACGTTGCGGTAGATGCCATTTTTGATAGCGTTTCTGTCGCCACTACATTTAAAGAAAAACTCGCCAAAGACGGCGTAATTTTCTGCTCAATTTCCGAAGCTTTACAAGAACACCCAGAACTCATCAAGAAATACCTGGGTAGCGTTGTTCCCATTGCTGATAACTACTTTGCAGCCCTCAATGCCGCAGTATTTAGTGATGGTTCTTTTGTCTATATTCCTAAAGGCGTAAAATGCCCAATGGAATTATCTACCTACTTCCGCATCAACTCCGGTGATACGGGACAGTTTGAGCGGACTTTGATTGTCGCTGAAGAAGGTAGTTATGTTTCTTACCTGGAAGGTTGCACCGCACCTATGTACGACAGCAATCAACTCCACGCGGCTGTAGTGGAACTCATCGCCTTAGATAACGCCGAGATTAAATATTCCACAGTGCAGAACTGGTATGCTGGCGATGCTAATGGTAAAGGCGGGATTTATAACTTCGTCACCAAGCGGGGTTTGTGTCAAGGCGTAAATTCTAAGATTTCTTGGACACAAGTCGAAACTGGTTCTGCTATTACTTGGAAGTATCCTAGTTGCGTATTGGTTGGCGATAACTCCGTCGGTGAATTTTACTCGGTAGCACTGACAAATAATATGCAGCAAGCCGACACCGGGACGAAGATGATTCATATCGGGAAGAACACCCGTAGCACAATTATTTCTAAAGGAATCTCTGCCGGTCAATCTAGTAATAGTTACCGGGGTTTGGTGAAAATCAATCCCACAGCCAAAGGCGCACGGAACTATTCCCAGTGTGACTCTATGTTAATTGGCGATAATGCCCACGCTAATACTTTCCCTTATATTCAAGTGCAGAATAATACGGGTAAGGTGGAACATGAGGCTTCTACTTCCAAAATAGGGGAAGATCAGTTATTTTTCTTTGCTCAACGCGGTATTTCTTCGGAGGACGCTATTTCTATGATGATTAGCGGCTTCTGTAAGGATGTGTTTAATCAGCTACCGATGGAGTTTGCGGTGGAAGCTGATAAGTTGTTGAGTTTGAAGTTGGAAGGTAGTGTGGGTTAGGGATTTTTAACGCAGAGAAGCGCTGAGGTAGGCGCTGAGGTACGAGGAGAAGAGAGAGAAGAAAGAGAGAAGAGAGAGAACATGATTATTGAAAATAGTGAAGTTGTGCTGTCGGTGAAGAATTTGACGGCGGAGGTTGATGGTACGCCCATTCTCAAGGGTGTGAATCTTGAGGTGCGTTCTGGTGAAATCCATGCGATCATGGGGCCGAATGGTTCGGGGAAGAGTACTTTTTCTAAGGTGTTGGCGGGACATCCTGCTTATACGGTGACTGGTGGTGAGGTAATTTTTCAAGGACAGAATTTATTGGAGTTGGAACCGGAGGAACGGGCGCGGACTGGTGTGTTTCTGGCTTTCCAGTATCCTTTGGAAATTCCTGGCGTGAGTAATTTGGATTTCTTGCGGGTGGCTTATAATTCTCGTCGCAAAGCCCAAGGGTTGGAGGAAATTGATACCTTTGATTTTGACGACTTGATTGAGGAAAAGTTGGAAGTGGTAAAGATGAATCCTGCTTTCCTGAATCGGAGTGTGAATGAAGGGTTTTCTGGTGGTGAGAAAAAGCGCAATGAGATTCTGCAAATGGCGCTGCTGGAACCGAAGTTGGCAATTTTGGATGAGACTGATTCTGGTTTAGATATTGATGCACTAAAAATTGTGGCTCATGGTGTGAATCAACTCGCTAGTCCGGAAAATGCCACGATTATGATTACTCACTACCAACGGTTGCTCGATTATATTGTGCCGGATTTTGTTCATGTGATGGCACGGGGGCAGATAATTACTAGTGGTGGTAAGGAATTGGCACTAGAGTTAGAGTCTCGTGGTTATGACTGGCTGCTAGAAGATACTGCTGTTGAGGTGGGTGTGTAATGACAATGCAAGTTTCTCCTAGTGCAATTGCTAACTCGGATGTGGTGAATTTGACAGCGAGTTTGTTGGATAGAGATAGTTATTTGGTTAGTTTGTTAAATCAGGTAACTGTCCCAGCAACAGAGGGATGGTTACGGGAATTGCGTGAACGGGCGACGAGTTGGGCGCGTCATTCGGTGATTCCCAACACCCGTGAGGAAGAATGGCGGTTTACAGATTTGTCGGCGTTGCGGCGGGTGGAATTTCATCGCGCGGCGGCGCATACAGATGTAGAAACGTTGCATGCAAAATTGGGTGTAGAGACGTTGCATGCAACGTCTCTACTACGGGGTAGAGGTGATAAAGGATTGGTGTTTGTGAATGGGGTTTACACACCAGAATTATCCAACGTCGCCAATCTACCAACAGGTATAGTCGTTGGTAATTTATCTGCATTACCCATCACTGAGCAGGAACGTGTACAAAAATATTTAGCACAATCGGAAGGTGCATTAGAAGTATTCACCGCCCTGAATACGGCTGGTATCTCTGATGTGGCTGTGGTGTTGGTGGCAAAGAATGTCATTGTGGAAACACCAATACATCTATTATTTATTTCTGTGGCTGATGAAACTGCTACGATTTCCCAACCCCGGTGTTTAGTGGTGGCGGAAAGTGGTTCCCAGGTGAGTGTAGTTGAAGAATTTGTTACCCCCAATGCAGACGAAGGGGTTTACCTTACCAACGCAGTTACGGAAATTACGATCGCCGACAATGCCCAAGTAGTTCACACTAGAGTTGAGAATGAAAGTAAGCAAGCTTTCCATATCGGGAAAACTGCGGTAACCCAAGCGCGTTATAGCCGCTATACTTGTCACGCCGTAACTTTAGGTGGGAAGATATCACGGCACAATTTAGAGATTTTGCAGACTGGTGAACAAACCGAAACTACTCTCAACGGTTTGACGATGATAGCCAGTAACCAATTAGCAGATACTCATAGTGCGATCGCTCTCAATCATCCTTATGGTACAAGTAAGCAGTTACATAAATGTATTGTAGGCGATCGCGCTCACGCCGTCTTCAACGGTAAAGTTTTCGTCCCCAAACCCGCCCAGCTAACAGATGCAGCCCAGTTAAACCGCAATTTGCTGTTATCATCAAAAGCCAGAGTTGACACCAAACCCCAATTAGAAATTACCGCCGACAACGTAAAATGCGCCCACGGTGCAACCGTTAGCCAGTTAGAAGACGATGAAATATTCTACCTGCAAAGCCGGGGAATAGATGCCAACGACGCACGGAAGTTATTAGTAAACGCCTTCGCCGCCGAAATCATCAATCAAATACCTGTACCCTCCCTACGAGATAAATTACTAACCACAGTCACTAGTTTTAAATCCTTAACTAACGACTAATGACTAATGACTATTGACTATTGACTAATTACCCATGACTTATACACCTACCAAAACCCTTGCAGATAAAGTCCGCGCCGACTTCCCCATATTGCATCAGGAAGTCAACGGTAAAACCTTAGTTTACTTAGATAATGCGGCAACATCGCAAAAACCCTTGTTCGTCTTAAATGCACTCAGGGATTATTACGAGCAATATAACTCCAATGTGCATCGGGGAGCGCATACTCTCAGCGCCAAAGCCACAGACGCTTATGAAGGCGCACGGGACAAAATCGCTAAATTTATTAATGCAGCCTCCCGCCAAGAAATTGTTTACACCCGCAACGCCAGCGAAGCGATTAACCTCGTCGCCTACAGCTGGGGGATGAACAATTTACAAGCAGGTGACGAAATTATTCTGTCGGTGATGGAACACCACAGTAATATAGTCCCCTGGCAATTTGTGGCTCAAAAAACGGGTGCAGTTCTCAAGTTTGTGGAACTGACACCAGAACAAACCTTGGATATGGAACAGTTTAAACAACTGATTTCCGAAAAAACCAAACTGGTTTCCATCGTCCACGTTTCTAACACATTGGGTTGTATAAATCCAGTGGCAGAGATTGCGGAAATTACTCACAGATACGGCGCGAAATTCTTAGTTGATGCTTGTCAAAGTGTTCCCCATATGCCCGTCGATGTCCAGCAAATAGACTGTGACTGGTTGGTAGCATCTGGGCATAAAATGTGCGCTCCCACAGGCATCGGATTCTTATATGGTAAGTTGGCATTATTAGAAGCAATGCCCCCATTTTTTGGTGGTGGGGAAATGATCGCTGAGGTATATTTAGACCATTCTACCTATGCGGAATTGCCCCATAAATTTGAAGCTGGTACACCTGCCATTGGTGAGGCGATCGCTCTTGGTGCAGCGATAGATTATCTTACTGATATCGGCATGGATAAAATCCACGCCTACGAAGCTGAATTAACAGCTTATTTGTGGCAAAAGTTAGGTCAAATTCCTCAAATTACCCTCTACGGCCCCACACCGGATGCTCATGGAGAAGGTAGAGCCGCATTAGCCACATTTACAATTGAAGGTATCCACGCTAACGACCTATCTACATTATTAGATCAAGAAGGTGTAGCCATCCGTTCTGGACACCACTGCACCCAACCATTACACCGCCACTTAGGTTTAGCTGGAACCGCACGCGCCAGCCTATCTTTCTACAATACCCGTGAGGAAATTGATGTATTCATCAAAGCACTCAAGGAAACCATTGACTTTTTTGCTGGGATCTTTGGTTAACTTAGGGTGGGCAATGCCCACCTTTTGATTTTTATGAAAAAATCTACTTTAACTCTGCTATGTTTGGTTTGGGTTTTGATTCCTCATGGGGCGATCGCAGGAGGGTCTAGTTGGGAATATCAAGTTGTTAAGTTCAAGAAAACATCCCCGACATCAGCAGAATTTTCTCTACGTCCCACAAGGCGAGAACAAAACCATCCTAGAAAAGAGTGTAAAGAGATTGTAGTACGCGCTCGATATCGCCCTGAAGCATTTTGGCGACGGACGTGGAGCAGATTTGTTTCTAGAAGAACACAAAATCAAGCTCTTCGCTTACTTGCAGAATCATTTCAAAAGAAAAAACCAACCAGATTTGGCGAAATAGGTACTGGTTTGAAGAAAGTAAATGGTAAAGCTTGTGTTTTTGAAAGTAGGGGACTTGATGTGCGTCAAGAACATCCGAGTAAACAAAATGCCGTATATTCCTATTACGATCCCATTTAGCCTCATTGAGAATGTGAGTTCGACTGAACGGGAGAGTTACCCGGCAGGTTCGCCGTAAGGCGTTCTCGTAGAGTAGCAAGCGATGGAGAGGGGTTCTTCCGAATTTATCGAACTCACGTCATTGAGAGTGTTCAAATCTCTTTTGTAAAATACTTCAACTAGCAAAGTAATTCTGCACAATTTCTAAGATGCGTTCGGCTGCATGACCATCACCGAAGGGATTAATGGCATTAGCCATCGCATTATAAGCTACTGGATTACTCAATAACTCACTGGCAGCAGAGGCAATAGTTTTGCTGTCAGTACCGACCAGTTTAGCTGTACCCGCCGTGACTGCTTCCGGTCTTTCTGTCGTTTCCCTGAGAACCAGGACTGGTTTACCCAGACTAGGGGCTTCTTCTTGCAAACCGCCAGAATCAGTCAATAAAAAGTGCGATCGCCCGATTGCTCCCACCAGTTCGGAATAATCAAGGGGTTCTGTTAAAAATACCCGTGGATGATTCCCTAGTAATGCTTGCAATGGTTCGCGGACTGTGGGATTACGGTGTAAGGGTAAGAGCAAGGCAGTATCAGGAAACTTATCTAATATCTGCAAAAATCCTTGAGCGATCGCCTGTAGTGGCTCACCCCAATTTTCCCGCCGATGAACTGTAGCCAATAGCACACGATACTCATCCCAATTTAAACCAGCTACATCGCAAGCTGGTGCATTGGCGGCTACATACAATAAAGCATCGATTACAGTATTACCAGTTAAGTGAATTTTCCCCAAAACACCAGAACGCTGCAAGTTTTCCACAGCCAAAGTCGTTGGTGCAAAGTGCAACTGAGTTATTTGGGAAATCAACCGCCGATTAGCTTCTTCTGGGTAAGGATTAAATAATTCATCTGTTCTTAACCCAGCTTCCACATGACCCACAGGAATTTTTTGGTAAAAGGCTGCTAAACTTGCCGCAAAAGCTGTTGTCGTATCTCCTTGTACCAGGACTAAATCTGGCTTATTTTGAATAAATAAACTTTCCAAACCTCGTAAACTACGACAAGTAATATCACTTAGAGACTGTTGAGGCTGCATAATCTCTAGGTCATAATCCGCCTTGAGGTGGAATAACTGCATCACTTGTTCCACCATCTCACGATGCTGTCCAGTTAAAATCACTTGCAGCTCAAAGTCTGGAGATTTTTGAAAGACCTGAATTACCGGTGCTAGTTTAATTGCTTCGGGGCGTGTCCCTAAGATAATGCAAACTCGTTTTTTATTAGTCATTAGTCATTAGTCAGTAGTCATTAGTTATTAGTCATTAGTTAATCTGATAACCAATAACGTCATAATCCTAACTCTTCTGGAAGACCTAGCATAATATTTAGGTTTTGGACGGCTGCACCTGATGCGCCTTTGCCCAAATTATCTAATCTAGCCACTAACAGCGCTTCTTTTGTATTATCGTTAGCAAAGACGAAAACCTGAACAATATTACTACCGTTAACTGCCGTTGCGTCTAAAAATGTGCCGTCACGTAACAGGCTAGGGTCTTGAAATGGGGCTACCTGCACAAACTTTTCCCCTTGGTAGTATTGGGCGATCGCTTGATGAATCTCTTCACCCGATGGCGGATTGTCTAAAGTCCACAGAGGTAAGGGTATTTGTACCAACATTCCTTGCTCGAAGTCACCCACCGCAGGGATAAACAATGGCGGTGATGCTAACCCAGAATGCTGGTGCATCTCTTTAACGTGCTTATGACCGAACTGTAAACCATAAATACCGAAGGGATAATCTGAGGTTGCGCCCTTCTGCTGCTCGTGGAAGCTATCATATTTTTGGATCAAGCTCTTACCACCCCCAGAGTAACCAGACACCGCATTAATTGTTATGGGGAAGCTACTGGGAAGAATACCTTGAGCTATTAACGGACGTACACAAGCTAAAAACCCTGTAGGATAACACCCCGGATTGCTCACAAACTGAGCATTGGCGATTTTTTCTCGCTGTCCTGGGTTCATTTCCGGAAAACCATATACCCAACCTTGAGCCGTGCGATAAGCGGTGCTAGCATCAAGGATTTTCACCTGACTACTGTTAACTAAACTAACAGCTTCCCGCGCTGCATCATCAGGTAAACAAAGAATGGCTACATCGACGGAGTTGAGTAATTTTGCTCGCTCATCCGCATCCTTGCGCTTCGATGCTGCAATACTAACTAGCTCAATATCATCTCGCTCGTTGAGGCGTGAGTAAATCTGTAAGCCTGTAGTTCCCGCTTCCCCATCAATAAAAATCTTTGGTTTATTCATAATGGATTCAGCATTTGTATACTGAATTTTACCTTAGGGAACACCAAAAAATAAATTATCCGAAATCGATGATTTGGTAGGGTGCGTCAGTATGAATAATTTCTGAGTATAGTTGGGATCTATCGCACTGACGCACCCTACATTTAGGGTATTTTTGATTACCTTTTATGGAAATTGTGAGGGCATAGCACAAAAATGATAGAGTGCTTAATGCTAATACCAGACAATTTTTCCGATAAAAATAAAATTTTTATTAATATATGAATAATGCACAAACTTGGCATATTGTCAAGCAAAATACTGGTAGCTGTGACATTATCCCCAGCGAAAAACTTGGGGAGAGTAATTCAGAGTTTGTTGAACAATGGGGGCCTTTTGACTCAAGAGAAGATGCGATCGCCCGTCGCATCGGCTTAATTAGAGCTGGCAAGTGCCAACCACAGTAATTTTAGGGAATGTGGGGAAATTTCTTCCCCATTCACTAACTGCCTTACTTCTTTTCTGCCGTTGGCGTACCTTTGGCAGCAATCTGTTTACCTAAGATTTCCACTGCTTTAGCAAATTGCAAATCGTCCAATGTGCCGAGTTTTTCGCGCTCACGTAGCCACAAATCTTGGCGTTGGGCATCGGTTAATTCTACTTTCACATCGGGATCAATACCATGCTTGTTAATATCCCTATCATTGGGAGTTAGGTATTTGGCGATTGTGACTGCCAATCCTGAGCCATCATCTAGAGGACGGACTGATTGTACTAAGCCCTTACCAAAAGTTTGAGTACCTACAATAACAGCACGCTTATTATCTTGCAATGCGCCAGAGAGAATTTCACTAGCACTGGCTGAACCTTTATCCACCAAAATTACTAAAGGTTTGTTTGTCAAAGCGCGTCCGTTCGCCACTTCTCTTTCTCGTTCCCCTTGGCGGTCAACAGTAGAGACAATTGTGCCTTTATCCATCCACATCCGCGCAATTTCTACACTGGAAAAGAGTAAACCACCAGGATTACCGCGTAAATCCAGAATATAACCAGCTACTTGTTGTTTTTCTAAATTTTTGATGGCTTCCTGCATCTCTTTACCAGCATTGGCGCTGAACTGGTTAAGACGAATGTAGCCTACTTTACCAACAGAGGTTGGCTTTTGAGAATAGCGCACCGGATGAATTTCAATCCGCGCCCTTGTGATTTTAAATTGTTTTTCTTGATTGCTACGCTGAATCGTCAAGGTTACTTGTGAGCCAGCTGCACCTCGGATCAAATTTACAGCTTGATTAGTATCCATCCCCTTGGTGCTTTTACCATCAATTTTGAGGATGACATCTTTAGCTAAAATGCCAGCTTTAAAAGCTGGGGTGTCTTCAATTGGTGCAATCACTACCAATTGCTTAGTTTTTTCATCCTGACTGATGGTGATACCAATCCCTGTAAGTTCTCCGGAGGTATCCACCTGCATATTCTTGAACTCCTGAGGGTCCATAAACCGGGTGTATGGATCATTCAGGCGTTTGAGCATTTCCCGTATGGACTTATAAGCTTCCTGCTGGTTACTGTAGGACTTGTTTAAGTATTCCTTACGAACAGCTTGCCAATCCACTTGGTTAAAAGTGCCGTCTACGTATTGACGCTGAACGATTTGCCATACTTCATCTACCAATTCCTTGGGACTTGCTTTAAATAAAGCCTGACCGCGCGAGTGGATGCCAAGGCTAGTAACTGCGATCGTGGAGAGTGTCACTGCCGTAGCACCCAAAACAAGCCTACTTTTTGTAATCACCATAATGACAGCTGCGTCAGAGGGAAAGATTTATAGTCAGTATGCTCAATCTAACACAGGGTAAAGTGTAACGACCGAGTATGTATTCCTAACTTCATCAAAATACTTTGTAATCCGGCGACATAGGCGACTGTTGTTTACAGAAAGTTTATTTATGAAAAATGTGGGAGTAGGGATTTCTGGCGTTGCTGATTAGTGGGATGATTTTTGTCTCACGCAAAGGCGCAAAGACGCAAAGAATCAATATTATGCTTTGTGCAAAAGTCCCAATTCATCCCGCATTTATGCAACGCCGGATTTCTTATTTCCCTCTACTCCCTACACCCATGCTTTCACTAAGGATCTACCCAGCGACCATCAGCTTTAATTAAATTAATGAGTTCTTCAACGCCTTTATCTTCTGGAACTTTTTTAATTTCTTCTCTGCCACGATATAAAGAAATGTAACCAGGAGTTTTACCTACATAACCGTAGTCAGCATCAGCCATCTCTCCAGGGCCATTGACGATGCAACCCATGACGGCAATGTCTAGTCCTGTGAGGTGTTTAGTAGATTCACGTACTTTATGTAGTACTTCTTCTAAGTTAAATAAAGTACGACCGCAGGAAGGACAAGCTACATATTCCACCATTGTTTTCCGCAAACCTAAAGCTTGCAGAATGCTGTAACAGACCGGAATTTCCTTTTCCGGTGCTTCTGTTAGGGAGACGCGAATAGTATCACCAATACCATCAGCTAATAATGTGGCAATACCTGCTGTAGATTTAATCCGTCCATATTCACCATCACCAGCTTCGGTGACACCTAAATGTAAGGGATAATCCATGCCTAAATCATCCATGCGTTTAGCCATGAGGCGATAGGCGGCTACCATCACGGGAACTCGTGAGGCTTTCATGGAAATGACGATGTTGCGGAAGTCTAGAGATTCGCAGATGCGAATAAATTCTAAGGCTGATTCCACCATGCCTTCTGGAGTATCGCCGTAGGTAAATAACATTCTCTCAGCAAGAGAACCATGATTGACACCAATACGCATGGCTTTACCTTGGTCGCGCAGAGTAATTACCAAGGGTGCGAGAGTTTCGCGGATTTTTTCGCCAATTTCCTCAAATTCGGCTTGAGTATATTCAGTTCTGTTGGTGTTGGGTTTCTCAAACACATACAAGCCGGGATTTATCCGTACTTTTTCGATATGTTTGGCAACTTCCAGGGCAATTTTCATCCCATTGTGATGTACGTCAGCAACAATTGGCACATCTTGGTAAGTTGTAATGAGTTTTTGTTTAATTTCTGCCAACGCTACGGCGTGAGCTATGCTTGGCACTGTGACACGGACGATTTCACAGCCAATTTCGTGCAAGCGCCGAATAGCGGCTACGGAACCGTCGATATCAAGAGTGTCTTCGTTAATCATCGACTGCACCACCACAGGGTAACCACCGCCGATGGTGACATTACCCACTTTTACCGGACGGGTTTTACGACGCTTGATTGTCGTATCAAATGTGCTTTGGTTGGCTGTATTACTGGATGTTGTGGGTGTCGGCAGAGTTTGCATAACCTTAATTAGGTGGATTTGCTGTAGTTAAAATATCAGATTTAAAAGCCTATGTTTCTCAGAGTGCCACAGTAGGAGCTTTTTTGAACCATGAAATGGAAAAATCATGATGAAGAAAGGTCAATAGTCAATAGTCCACAGTCCAAAAACCTTGATTTTGACTATTGATAAAAAAGCCAGAAAATTAGCAACACTACGTAAGTACTAGGATTGTGGGACTTAAAAGCAGAATAGCTTATTGCGATCGCCTAATTTATTATGAAGAATCCTGATCAGGTTAAACTATTCTGATAAAACTGTTACTTGCCGAAGCGATGAGCCTCTGCATAAACCCTCAATGCTCAAAACCACAAAACCCTGATAATGTCCTGTTTTGTCAGACTTGTGGCTCAGAATTACTTCTGGAAGGACGCTACCGAGTAGTTAGTGTTCTGGGAGGTGGTGGCTTTGGTAAAACTTTTGCAGTCAACGATACACGTACTCAAACAGCAAAAGTCCTCAAAGTCCTAATTAACAATCATCCCAAAGCAGTGGAGCTATTTCAACGAGAAGCCGAAGTTTTAGCTCTACTCAATTATCCCGGAATCCCGACAGTAGAAGCCAATGGTTATTTCGTGTATTTTCCGCGAAATAGTCAAGAACCAATGCACTGTTTGGTCATGGAAAAAATTGAGGGTTTAGATTTAGGTCAATATTTAAGACAAAGAGATTATCGACCCATTGACCAAAAGTTAGCTTTGCAATGGTTCAAAGAAGTCATGATAATTCTCCATCAAGTCCATCAGCAAGGCTTGTTTCATCGAGATATTAAACCATCAAATATTATGTTACGGGCGGATGGTCGTCTGGTGCTGATAGACTTTGGTACAGCGCGGTCAGTGACGGGAACTTACATAGCCAAGCAAGCGGTAGGACAAGTTACAGGGGTTATTTCCGCAGGTTACACACCTTCAGAACAAATTAACGGTCAAGCCGTACAGCAATCAGACTTTTTTGCTTTGGGACGTACCTTCATTTATTTATTAACAGGAAAAGAACCATCTGACCCAACAATTTATAATTATTTAAATGATGAATTACGCTGGCGTGATGGGCTACTGTCTACTGGAAGTAATAGTGTTACGCCTACAGTAGGCGATCGCCCTAATATTCTGCCACAGTTTGCAGATTTACTCGATCAAATGATGGAGCGTTTACCTGCCCAACGCCCACAAAATACCCATATAATTTTGCAACGGTTAGCAGATATTGAAAAAAGCTTGCAACCACCTCCACCACCTCCACCAAAACCAAAAGGATGGACGAGACGACGGTTAATTACAGCAGTTGGTTTTAGTGGTCTAGGGTTAACTGGGGCTTTAGCTCTATCTAGATTATTACCAAAGACTACTTTGATTGTGTCTCAAGAAGGCGGTGGCGACTATAAAACTATTAGTGCAGCCATAGAAAATGCTCAACCAGGGATGCGTATTCTGGTACGTCCTGGTCTCTACCAAGAAAGTTTAGTACTCGACAAAGCATTAAAAATCATCGGTGATGGGGTCAAGGCAGAAATTATCATCGAAAGTAAAGATGCAGGTTGTCTTGTAGTGAAAACTGACCAAGCTGAAGTCAGAGGCTTGACTTTCCGTAGTCGTGTGGGAACGGAAAACAAGCAGTATTTTGCTGTAGATATATCCCAAGGACAGGTAATTTTAGCAGACTGTGATATTACATCTGATTCATTGTCGGGAATTGGTGTTCATGGCGCTACAGCTAACCCAGTCATTCAAAAATGCCAAATTCATGATGGTAAACAAAGTGGAATTTATCTGTATGAAAATAGTCGCGGAACAATAGAAGATTGTGATTTCTTTGGGAATACAACCACGGAAATCACCGTTGATGCAGCGCAACCGATAATTCGTCGTTGCAAAATACACCAAGATAAAGAAGGCGGTATTTTATTTCGTAATCAGGCTCAGGGAATTGTAGAAGATTGCGATATTTTCAACAATAATCTATCCGGCATAGAAATTAGAGATAGTAGCAACCCCACCATTCAAAAATGCCGAATCCATGATAATCAACAAGGGGATGGTATCTTAGTTCACCTCAACGGACGTGGGATAGTGGAAGATTGTAATATCTTCAGTAATGGTTTTTCTGGTGTAGAAATTAGAGACAGGGGAAATCCTGTGATTCGCAGATGTAGTATCAATAAGAATAAATATTATGGAGTGTACGCCTATAAAAATAGTACGGGTACAGTGGAAAACTGTGATTTAACTGGTAATATTCGCAGTGCTATTAATGTCGATGAAACTTCTCAGTTACAGCGTAGCGGTAATGTAGAGTAAGTATCAATTCCAACAAATATTCTCGGTACTCCAAATAAGGGAAGACCAAAAAATAAATTATTCTAAATTGACGGTTAGTATGGTGCGTCAGTATGAATAATTTCTTGGTACAGCTAAGTTTTCTCCCACTGACGCACCCTACCCAGTTGGATATTTTTTTATCTGGAAGTCTCTAACACAATATTACAGCAGTATCATCATGAGTAACGTTCCCCAAGCCGGACAGCCAGCGCCCGATTTCTCAACTCCTGACCAGAACGGTAATTTAGTTAGCCTGAATGATTTTCATGGTCAATGGGTTGTCATATATTTCTACCCCAAAGATGACACCCCTGGATGTACCACAGAAGCCAAAGATTTCACAGGTTTATATCAGGAATTTCATCAATTAGGAGCCAAAATTTTAGGAGTTAGTCCCGACTCTGGTAAAGCACACTGCAAATTTATTGACAAACATAATTTATCGATTACCCTATTAAGTGACCCAGAACATCAACTCATAGAAGCCTATGGCGCTTGGCGCTTAAAGAAATTTATGGGCAAAGAATATATGGGTGTAGCGCGCTCAACTTTTTTGATATCAACTGATGGCATCATTGCCTATACTTGGCCTAATGTCAAAACTAAAGGTCATGCTCAAGCAGTATTAAATAAGTTACAAGAATTAATGAATAATTAAATTAGGTGACGACAAATATCAGCGCAGTAAACAATCATAGACTGATGCTAAGTTTTGTATATTTTTATAATAAATAATATTTTACAAAAATTGTACCTACAATAAATAGTAAGCTTTCTATTGTCTGAACTATGGTTCAATTTATCCAAGCACAAAATATCGGCATTGCCTATCTAGAAGAAAGATTTGGTCTGCAAATATCAAAGGATGCAAATTTCTTCACAGAATGGTTCGAGTTACTACCGGAAATTGCAGATGTAGAAAAGCTCTATTTAGATAGAGCAAAATCTCAATTTCTTCGTTTAGTAAATCGCCCTCCGATAGCTGAAGAGACTGTAAAATTAGTAATTTTATCTCCATTGTTAGATTTAGCTGGATTCTATGATGAACCTTTTTTTATTAGAAGTGAGCAATCTATAGAACTTTCGGCTGAGCAGGAAGGAGAAGTTGTTAGAGGGAGAATTGATGTTTTAGTCCTTCAACAAAGATTATGGTTATTAGTAATTGAATCAAAAAGGTCAAGTTGGTCGCTATTGGAAGGTATCCCTCAAGCATTAACTTATATGATAGCTAATCCCGATCAAGCTCAACCCATATTTGGATTAGTAACAAATGGAAGTGATTTTATATTTATAAAATTAACTAATAATGCTGGGTTACATTATGCTTTATCTGACCAATTTACTTTATTTAAACGAGAAAATGAATTATACAAAGTTCTCAGCATATTAAAAAAATTAAGTCAACTTTTGAGCTAGTTTATGTCTAATCGTCCTATATATCTTGATTGTCACGCTACCACACCTCTAGATGAACAAGTATTAGCAGCAATGCTACCTTACTTTACAGAAAAATTTGGCAACCCGGCTAGTATCGGTCATATTTATGGTTGGGAAGCAGAAGCGGCTGTGAAACAAGCACGGGAAATTTTAGCAGCAGCAATTAATGCGACTCCAGAAGAGATCGTCTTTACTAGTGGGGCTACAGAAGCGAATAATTTAGCTATTAAAGGTGTGGCTGAGGCTTATTTTACCAAGGGTCAGCATATTATCACTGTTGCCACTGAACATCATGCTGTACTTGACCCTTGTGAATATTTAAAAACACTTGGTTTTGAGATAACTATTTTACCAGTCCAAGCAGATGGATTGATTGATTTAGCGCAATTAGAAAAAGCGTTGCGTCCTGAGACGATTTTAGTATCGGTGATGGCGGCTAATAACGAAATTGGGGTGTTACAACCTTTGGCAGAAATTGGGGAAATATGCCGCACTCACAATATAATTTTTCACACAGATGCAGCCCAAGCTATTGGCAAAATCCCTCTGGATGTGCAGGCGATGAACATCGATTTGATGTCTCTGACAGCCCATAAAGTGTACGGGCCTAAGGGTATCGGTGCATTATACGTCCGCAGGTGCAATCCCAGAGTCCAACTCGCGCCCCAGCAGCATGGCGGCGGACATGAACGAGGGATGCGTTCTGGAACGTTGTACACACCGCAAATCGTCGGTTTTGCCAAAGCTGTAGAAATCGCCCTCGCAGAACAGACAACAGAAAATCAGCGCCTTACCCAGCTAAGGGAAAGATTGTGGTCACAACTTGTACAACTGGAAGGAATACACCTCAACGGACATCCCACCCAGAGATTAGCCGGAAACTTGAATATCAGTATTGAAGGGGTGGACGGTGCTGCACTCCAGTTGGGCTTACAGCCTGTTGTGGCGGTGTCTTCTGGTTCTGCTTGTTCCTCTACCAAAACTGCGCCCTCCCACGTCCTCACAGCCTTGGGAAGCCAGGAAAAACTAGCCTATGCTTCTATTCGCTTCGGTATTGGACGCTTTAATACAGCAGAAGAAATTGATATAGTAGCGATCGCGTGTTTCGCTACTATTCAAAGTTTACGTAAACAAGCAAGTTTGGTATAAGTTAATACGCGCGTAAATCAAATATTCTTGCGTCAGGGCTGTCCATAGTCAAGAGTCCAGAGTCAAAGGCTAGTTTGGACTGTGGACTTTTGACAACCTGAGTGCGAAATATACAATTTAAATGCGTAGCAGCTTAGGAAGAAACTTATTCCCAACCGTCAACTAATAAGGGTCTGAATCGAACCTCCCGCGCTTCACACTCCTGAAGTAATAACCCCTGGCTGGTGGATTATTCAAATCAAAAGTGTCGCCACAGGGGACACGCCAAATTTTGTAGTCAGAATATGTGAGTGGTGTCCGGGGTTTGCAGATTTCTGGGGGATGGTCGCCTAAGACGAAATAAGCGGCGTTTCTCCCCAGGACTTTTGCCTTACCATATTTATCTACAACAACTGATGTCTCCTCACTAATGGCTATCCCTAAGGCACTTCTAGACACACCATCTTGAATTTGTCTGGCAATAAAAGCCATGATTCTTCCCATGCGTTTACGACTATCAAAGTGGGTGTCAATGATGGTTCCTTGTAAATGTGACCATTGGAAGAAGTTGTAGGTAAAGGTAATGTTCTGGTAAGGGTCTTCAAGTGCGTCTTTGGTTTCGATGGGGTCTTCGCAAGCACAAGCGTCGTAGATGAAATCACTCATAATCATTGCCCCAGCGCTAGTACCACCAACAGCTCCGCCTCTACGGTAAACTGACGCTACAGCTTTTTCTAACTTGGTGTTTTTCCAGCTACGAATATATTGACATTGGTCGCCACCTGCAAAGAAAACTACACCAGCATTGAGGACTTTCTGGACAATATCATCTCTGTTAGCATCTTGGCGATTGCTGATAACCAACGTCTGCACGGAGTTTACCCCGGACATTCGATAAATCAGGTGATTGTAGTCATTACCGCCGTAAGTGCGGAGAACAACAACGTTAACCTTAGCGGTTCCCCTGACTTGGTTAATCATCCACTGAATAGCCGCTTCCACATCCGGGCCGCCCCCACCTAAGTTAAGGACAGGGCCAGCTAGGGCAGGAAGAACCTCGACAGTGTTGCCCTGAAACAAGAGTTTCAGGTATGCTGTAAGACGGGATATAAAATTCTTCCAGCACTTTGCTATATTTGGGAATGCCCTTGTCATACGAACCTTTTGGAGCAAACTGCAACTATTGCTTAATTTCGCACTCCAAAGGCTAAAATTCCCAGCGTACAGGGCTTGTACTGTTTGTTAGCGCTGGATAACGCCCAGTAATTATTGCTTCCCTGAGTTCCTCTGCAAAAGCCTCAGCCTGTCTTTACATTTTGTTACCATTCAACTTGCGATCGCTCTTTCACCACTCGTTGATAAACAGCTTGGGTTTGTTGGGCTAATTTCGGCCAGCTAAAGCGGTGTTCCAAATCCTTATAGGCGTTATCAATCAGCCATTGACTATAACCAGGATTTTTCAAAACTTCTAGAATTCCCCAAGCCAAAGAATCGTGGTTATTCACCCAAGTTACGATACCTGTTCGGGTATGCTGCACTACCTCAGGGAAGCCGCCTGTATCGGACACCACTACGGGAACCCGCGAGGCGAAGCTTTCTAAAGCTACAATCCCAAAGGGTTCGTAAAGACTAGGAAATACTGCACAATCAGCCACAGTTTGGAATTTGTCCAAATACTCATCGGAAAGAAAACCGGTAAAGTAACATTTGTGCCAAATTCCTAAATCCCAAGCCTGACGTTTAAGATTGTCAGTATTACCACCACCAACAATCACAAATTTTACGTAGCCGCCCATCTCTGATAGGACTTTGGGGGCTGCATTGATTAAATTTGATACACCTTTTTCATAAGTCATCCGACCAACATAGTAGACAATCTTCTCATGGTCTTCGGCAAATTGACGACGAAAATCTTGAGCATGAAAATCTTCGTGGTGCTGTTTCTTTTCTGGTCGAATACCGTTATAAATCACATCGATTTTATCCCAGGGACTTTCTAGGGTGCGCCCTACTTCTTGGCGCATATAGTTGGTACAGACGATAATTCGCCAGGCGTTGTAGGCGAGTAGGTTTTCTTTGTCGTGAATGTAGCGTTGGGTGTCGTTGTGAATCCCGTTGTAGCGTCCGTATTCTGTGGCGTGGATAGTAGCAATCAGGGGAATTTTAAAGTTATGCTTAAGAGCGATCGCTGCATCTCCCACTAGCCAATCATGGGCATGGATTAAATCAAACGGCCCTTCCTCCGTAATTAACTTCCCACCGTGATGTCCCATGCTTTGGTTCAGATTAACTACCCAGTGAAAAAAGTCATTACTATGAGAAACTGGTACTCGATGTACGTGTATTCCCTCCACGACTTCGTACATCGATGCTTGACCAACTTCTACCGTAATTAGATGGATTTCATGCCCTAGCTTTACCAGTTCAGGATATAGTTCTGCCACATGACGAGCAATACCGCCAACTATTCTCGGTGGAAATTCCCAACTTAGTACCAATATCTTCATTGACTAAACTCCCCAATGCTTTCAGCAATTAAAAATTAAGAAAATTCCTAACGGTCAGCATTTTGGCTTTTGTGACCTTGGAACGTAAAAGAACGTTAGCTGATAAATATCTAAAAATATGAGATTGACACTTACACAGAATTTGGTTACTAAAATTTTCGGATTTTTTTACATTTTTTGCGATTTTAGTGGGAAAAAGTTATCAGAGCTTTAATGAAGGTCTTTAGATTAGCTGATCAAAGCCACATTAAAATGAAGTCTCTTACCCCTCACCAGTAGGTGGAGTGTAAAATCTAAGATATAAAATTAGAAAAGCTTATAGTATACATTTTTCCACTAATAACTATCAAAAGGAACAATTTTAAATTTTGATAGAGTCTAATTAGATAATCTTTTAAGTGTATTTACGTATATGAAAAAATTAGTTTTTACAATATCCATATTTAAATCTTAATGATATAGCCGTGGCCAGATAGATTAGGACATCAAGCTAAGACAAAACCCTGACAAAATAAGGCTTTTAAGTCTATCAACAGTCAACAGCTATATCCTATCAGCGCAGGCACATCATTAGTTATTAGCCGAATATGATACTGGTTATAGTTGTTGAAAGTGAAGTCATAAAAAATACAAAAATGTAGAAGGTACATTCTGCCCTTCTACATTTTTGGTTAGCACGATTGTGATTAAATGCGCTGTATGATTTTCTGATAGTTTTCCTAATGCAGATACGCAAGATGAGACATCCAGCCTAGTTAGCTGAGTCAGGCGCTAAGCTATAGTCTCTAGCTTTGATCTAAACGCAAGACAGCCATAAAAGCTTCCTGGGGTACATCGACTGTACCAACAGATTTCATCCGCTTTTTACCTTTTGCTTGTTTCTGCAAGAGTTTCTTCTTCCGGCTGATGTCACCGCCATAACACTTGGCGAGTACATCTTTACGCAAGGCGGGAATATGTTCGCTGGCGATGACTTTGCTACCAATAGACGCTTGAATGGGGACTTTAAATTGATGACGAGGAATTAATTCCTTGAGTTTTTCCGCCATTGAACGTCCCACACCATAGGCTTTATCTCGGTGAACAATCATGGCTAAGGAATCGACAGGATCGCCGTTAATCATGATGTCCAACTTCACCAAGGGGTTCTCGCGGTAGCCGATGAGGTGATATTCCATACTGGCATAACCACGCGATCGCGATTTCATTTGGTCGAAAAAGTCGGTAACAACTTCTGCCAAAGGAATTTCGTAAGTGAGGGTGGTACGTCCTTGGGTGAGATATTTCATATCTTTGAAGATACCCCGGCGATTTTGCGACAACTCCATTAAAGTGCCGACATAGGTTTCCGGTGTAATCATTTCCACCTTGACGTATGGTTCCTCAATCCTTTCGCGATCATTGGGGGCTGGTAAATGGCTAGGATTATCTATATACAGTTCTTCGCCTTTGGTGGTGATGACTTTATACACCACCGAGGGGGCTGTAATAATTAAATCTAAGTCATACTCTCGTTCCAAGCGTTCCTGAACGATTTCCATGTGCAGCAAACCCAAGAACCCACAACGGAAGCCAAAACCCATCGCACTAGAGGTTTCTGGTTCATATTGCAGTGCGGCATCATTTAGCCTCAACTTCTCTAAGGCTTCCCGCAGGTCTTCAAATTGGTCAGCATCAATGGGGAACATTCCACAAAAAACCATTGGGTTGGCTTCTGTGTATCCCGGTAAAGCTTCTGTTGCTTTGGCGTTGCATAAGGTGATTGTGTCACCCACCCGCGCATCAGCTACTGCTTTAATTGCTGCACCGAAATAACCCACCTCTCCAGCGTGCAGTTCATTGACTGGTTTTTGGGTGGGAGAAAGAACGCCTAATTCATCGATTTCGTATTCTTTCTCGGAAGCCATGAGATAGACGCGATCGCCTTTTTTCACTGTTCCATCCATTACCCGGAAGTATACAATGACACCGCGATAGATATCATAGTAACTATCGAAGATTAATGCTCGTAAGCGCTGATCAACTGTATTGGGGGGTGGTGGTACACGCTCAACAACGGCTTCGAGAATTTCATTAATACCGATTCCTTCTTTAGCCGAAGCGAGAATTGCTCCACTGCAATCTAGACCAATAATTTCTTCAATTTCACCGACTACCCGGTCTGGTTCTGCCCCTGGTAAGTCGATTTTGTTCAGAACTGGGATAATTTCTAGATTATGTTCGAGAGCTAAATATACGTTTGCCAGAGTTTGCGCCTCAACCCCTTGAGATGCGTCTACCACTAGCAAAGCTCCCTCACACGCCGCCAAACTGCGGGAAACTTCATAGGAAAAGTCCACATGGCCCGGCGTATCAATTAAATTCAGTACATACTGCTGCCCATCTTTGGCTTGATAATTCATCCGGGCAGCTTGCAGCTTAATTGTAATGCCGCGCTCCCGTTCCAAATCCATGTTGTCGAGAAACTGTTCCTTCATTTGCCGCTCGTCAACAGTGCCAGTGGCTTGCAGTAAGCGATCGGCCAGGGTAGATTTCCCATGATCGATGTGAGCAATAATACAAAAATTGCGAATGCGAACTGCGGGAACGTCAGTCATATACTAATCTGTGCTGAAGCAGCAACCAAGGTTAAAAGAGCATTTTACTTCATGTATTTTAATGCTTTATTAGTCAACGCGCATTAAGAAGACAGGAGGTGGAACAATTCAAAATTCAAAATTCAAAATTTCCTACGGGAAGGCTGCGCCAACAAAATTCAAAATTAACGCCGTGTGCAACTTTCTCTCAAACCTAACCCCCAACCCCTTCCCTGCGTTCGCGCAGCGTGTCGTTGGCGTTAGCGTTGCGTAGCAAAGACAGGGAAGGGGAGTAAGATTTAAAGTAGAGACGTTGCATGCAACGTCTCTACAGTTTCAGGGGCAAGGTACTCTACGAGAAGCACTCCGCGCTATGGAGAGGTGTTTCAAAAATAAGTCGCACATTGCGTAAATTAATGATTTACTTTGCTACCCTGCCTCTTTGCGCTCATTCTGGTCGTAAATCGTTGGATAGTTCCACAATCCCCCTAGACCCGTCAATTCTGACTCGTTGACCATCTTGCAAAATCCACGTTGCGCCTTTAACATCCATAACCGCAGGTATACCATATTCTCGTGCGACGATCGCCCCGTGGGAAAGTCTACCGCCGGCTTCAGCAACTAATCCTCCGGCTCTGACTAACAGAGGGGCCCAGCCAGAATCTGTATAAGGTACTACTAGTATTGTATCTTTGTCGATGTCTGGTAAGTTTTGTAAGTTTCGTACTACTTTGATTCTGCCTTCGGCTTGTCCGTGACTGGCGGCAATACCTTGTAATATTTGGTCAGAGTAAACATCTGTAGTTTCTGAAGGATGAGGGGGTATATTACCGTAGACTACCAGGGGGACTTGTTCAATTTGACTGTCTTGGTGGAATTGCGATCGCCTAAATTTGATCAGTTCGTTTAAGCTAACTCTTAACTCATCATTGGTATCGGCTAATAAATCTCGTAATTCATCCAGTTCTAAAAAGAAGATATCGCCTGCTTCCTTCAGTACTCCCGATTTCAGCAGAATTTTTTCTAAAGCCACAAATCGCCACCGTAATTCGGCTAATAGCCGGGAATAAAGCTCGGTGACTCGCCCTTTTATATCCACTCGTCGTTGTACAGTCCCCCGTTTGCGTTTCGGGGCGACAACTTTTTTGGCTTCTAATTCGGCTTTTTCTGGCTCACTGAGTTGAATTAACTGGACAAATAACTGTTTGATGGGTTGAGGGTCTTCTTTCCAAGTGGGGACAGCGATATTTGTGCCGACATCACTCAAATAACCGTAATCTTCCAATAATTCGTTAAATTCATAGAGAATTTTTTCTCCCCCTGGGACTTGCGCTAATGTATCGAAGACTTGCTCAGGTTCACACTCTGGTAATATCTGTTTGGCATCTACAGCTAAAGCTCTGAGTGAGCGTAAAGCGGCTACTTCTGGGGTGACGCTGTTATCAATTTGCTCATCTTTCACCCGAAAAACTCCCTGTCTGATGGCGGCACTCAGGGGAGCTAAAATGCTGTAATAAGTGCCACGGCGCATCAATTCTAGGTTGAAATCAATCCCGGCTAGCAGTTCCCCTATTTCTTGTTCCTCTAGGGACACATTGGCTAATTGAGATAACCCCGGAATAAATACCTTTTGGTAATCTTGTTTAAAGTCTTTCTCTAAATTGAGTTCTTGTTTGAGTAACTTGAGTAATCCCGGCAGATTTTGTAAGGTGGACTGCAACGGTGGTTTACTGATTTTTGCGCCTCTTGTTAAAAACTCTAGACTTTCTGGGGGTAATCCCATTCTGAGGAAAATTTCTCCTAGAAGAGAGGCATTAAAGTAGGCTCTAGAGTAGTGCAGGGTTGCCGTTTCTGTAAAATCTAATCCTGTAGAGCGATCGCCTAATACTATCGTAAAAATATCACCCCAAACGCCACAAGTTAAGGGACGATTAATCGACCAAGTTAAGGGATGCACCACCCCTGGAATCACTTCTGCCGCGATTTTCCTTGTCCAGATGGGTAATAAGGTGGTGATTGGTCTTGCTTGCAATAACCACAAGGTTTGTCCGTCGTAACTCCACTCAATGTCTTGCGGTACTCCCAGGTAACGCTTTTCTAGCCGACGAGCTAAGTAAGCCACTTGTTTAATTAATGCCTGGGGTACTCTTCCGGTACCTTCTAGTTTCACCGAAGACAAATTATCGGCCTCCAGCACAAAAGCCCGATATTGTTCTGGTGTGACTTTGCCGGAAACAACTTGAGTAGGGCTACCGGGTAGGGCTTCGATAATCACCGCATCACCTTGCTGGGTAATAGGATCACGGCTAAAAGCTACCCCAGAATAGGCGCTTTGGACTTGTTGTTGAATCAGGACTGACATGGCTGTGTCGGGTAGACCGCGATCGCGCCGATACTGCACAGCAGGTGAATAATTATATGATTCTCTGACTTCTGTAATGGCTTGTTGTAGTTGCTGATAACTGGCAACTTGGATCACTGTTAAATATTGCCCAGCCGCCGAAGCCTGTTCTGAGTCTTCCCCAATGGCGGAAGAACGGACAACTAGGGGTGATAATTCGGAAGGTTGGAGGAATTCTAATAATTTTTCTGGATCGTCTCCAGGGGTGAGTACCCAACCCTTGGGTACTTGATAACCCCAGCGCTTAATTTGGGATAAAGTAGCGGCTTTGTGTCCCACGATCGCCGGGTCTAACTCATCATCTAAACTGAGGATGACATCATTGCCCTGTAAATATTCAAATACGCCTTGTGACTCTGCATCTACCTCTTGGGAAGACAAATCCAAGTCGTCAGGAATTTTCTTATAAATCCACCATAACAATCCCGCTAGTGCCACAGCACTAATAATTTTAGGAAAGTCTTCGGCGTGGAGAAGCACCACAAATAAAGGAAACACAAATAAGACCCCGTACTTTACCACATTTCTCGACTGCAACAGGGTGAAGCTGATAATTGCCAACAGGCTCACAAAAATTGTTAGCAGGGGATCATGTACTAATAATCCCCAAACTACGTTGGTTGTCCCCGCCCCTCTGCCCATAAAGTACCTACCGAGTACCAAAGCTATCAGGGAAAGCAATTCCCAAAATGACCCCTCAGGGAAGAAAGCACGAGCAAGATAAATTGCGGCGACTCCTTTAAGGGCTTCTGATACAACCGCTAAAATCCCGGCAATTGTGCCACCGTGGTAAAAAGCTGCGGAGACACTGATATTTCTTGTACCTATTTGAGCTAAACGTCTCTTCTTGAGCGCGTAAGTAATCCAAGCAATTACAGGTAACGCGCCCAAGAAGGGACAGACAATTAATATAACTAAGGCACCCCAAAGTTCTCTCATTTATGAATTTTTGATTTGAGATTAATCTTGCACTTAAAACCTCAAATCTTCAATATCTAAAGTTTTTCTACAATTTTGGCTGCTGATTCTGGGGATGTTGTTAGTCGCTTGACGAATACACATAATGGAAATCGATGAGGACTCACGCAATGAAAATTTGTGAGGATTCAGGGGTATGAGGATATGAGGGTTTAATAGCTTTTGATCCTTACCCATAACCCTAATAGGTATGTTTTCATACGTAAGCCCTCACTGTATTTCTGATGTCCCTCTAAGCTATTACACGCTCAGTTGAGTGCGTAAGCTGCTTGTAACGCCCAAATAATCAAACCAGCGATCGCTCCCAACAGTAATACTGTAGAGACGGTAACTACTTTAGGGGAATCGGCCCCTTCAAATTTCATAATTCCGCGATTTAAGTCGGACATAACTCTGTAATCCTCCTTTTTGACTGGGCTAATTTACCCGTTTTGATTTTAGTCTTTCTATTCGCTGATCAGGCGAAATTACTAATAATATTTTGTTTAAGCTTTGCAACATTTCCATCATCAATTTTACTTGCTCCTCCGGACCAATTGTTCAGTTTTATACGAAAAAATCAGGCTAAAAGAATAGGGAATAGGAAATGAATAATTGCTCAAAAGTCTGTGTTCAATAAATTTACGCAGAAATATTCCATCACATAAAGGGTGATATTTTATTTGTAAAAACGAGTATAATCATTTACTTTAAATTTAGTTATTTTCCGCGTTTAAGGAAGGGTTGGTGATAAATGAAATTAGTATTAACAATGATTTCGCTAATAACCATAGGATTACTAGCCCTGGAGATAGGGTTGCGATCGCTCTTGGGTTTTGGTAATCCTTTGGTTTACATCGGCGATCAGCACATCGGTTACTTGTTGGCTCCTAACCAGCGTACCCGTCGCTTTGGTAATCGTATAGAAATCAATGAATATTCTATGCGTAGTGCGGCGATCGCTAAGACACCTCCACCCGCCACACTGCGGGTTCTACTATTGGGGGATTCGATTATTAACGGTGGTTGGTGGACGGATCAAACGAATACAATCTCTAATTTAATGACAGTTTCCCTTATTTCATCAACTCATGACAATTATCGACAAGTAGAGGTACTGAATGCTTCGGCTAACTCCTGGGGGCCGAGAAACGAGCTAGCTTACTTGCAACGTTATGGTAACTTTCATGCCCAAATAATCGTGCTAGTACTGAATACGGATGATTTATTTGCCACTGCACCGACATCTTTACCAGTAGGACGCGATCGCAACTATCCAGACAAAAAACCGCCCCTAGCATTAATAGAAGTATGGCAGCGTTACATCCAAAAACCCCAGTCAATCCCAGAATTGGCTGCATTACAGAAAGAAGGGGGCGATCGTGTAGGGATAAATCTGGATGCTGTTAGTAAAATTCAAACATTCGCCCGTCAAAACAATAGCCAATTTCTGCTAGTGATGACTCCCTTATTACGAGAGTTGGGTGAACCAGGCCCCCGTGATTACGAAATCACAGCACGTCAAAGCCTGAAGGACTTTACTCAGTCTCAGGAGATGACATATATAGATTTTTTACCAATATTCAACGCCACAAATAACTTCAAAGCCTTATACAGAGACCATATTCACCTGAGCTTACAAGGAAATCAGCTAGTAAGTAAAGAAATTGAGCAAGCGATCGCTTCTCTTACTCATACAAAATAGGATGCTTACTGGATTTATAATTATGAATTACAAACTACTTTCCCGAATCCACAGCGCCAAACCGCCCCCGCGTCCACGGGCGGCAATAAAATCCTGTGTCACTATAAAGAAAGCAAAAAATGCTTGTTTAGCTATGGATTGGCTGTAAAAATCTTCGTAATTAACTTTTCCAGAACGAATATTTTGTTGGTAAATTTTTCGACCAAATACATGAATATACATTTGGGTAAAGTCAAAAGCTAAAAGATTTTTCTTGCCTAAATATTTAGCCGGGCCTGTAAGTTTTAATAAAAATGACCCCAACTGTACCTGGTTGCCAACTTCCCCTCTGTTAACATCCTCTGTTGAACCAGAACTGAAGGATATATAAATTTTGGTAAATTGGGGTACATACCAACCCTTACCTAAAATTATTCCCCCGCGTTTTTGCGCTTTTTTCGTTCCTGTTGCAAAACACAATCGCCATTGTCCAACTAAACTATCAAAATTATAAGTTAGGTGTTGTTTTTTAGCTGATGTTTCTGCTTGTAACAAAGCATTTACTATTACCTCTGGCTGGGGACGAGTTTTGTTTTGTTCACGATAAGCCGCCGTCGCTTCCCATAAAATATTAACAAATTTGTCTGTGGTGGTAGAGGAATCGTTATTCATGTTTAGATTGGAAATTAAATTTTTTATGTGTGTTTTGCGATTGGATAATTATAAAAAATTAACCGCCGGTTAATAATAGTATCTGTAGGGTGGGCAATGCCCACCAAAACTATGAGCCGGTGGGCATTGCCCACCCTACGTATATTTCAATAATCAAATTGGATTCCTATATAAAATGTAACACCAATTCTCTATGAAGTTGCACCAAATAAATGATGTAGAGACGTTGCATGCAACGTCTCTACAGTTCAGAATAAAGCACATCTTCATTAAGAAACGGTATAAGTATATAAATTTTAACTGATTTATGTATGTCTTGCGATTGGATAATTATAAAAAATTAACCGCCGATTAATAATAGTAATTTGAGACTAAATAACAACAGACATCGACGGTTTAATTTATGAAATTGCTGCTTATTGCTTAAGCAATATGTAACACTTTGCGTAAAAGTGTTTGGTCTTCTAGCTTCGCTTTTAAGCGACCATTTTCTATGTCTCGAATCCAGCTTTGGCTTTTACCAGTGAGCTTTGCTAATTCCCGTTGAGATAAGTTCAAACTTTTGCGAGCTTGCAAAATTTGCTCACCAACTAAATCACCTGCGGTTTTTATTTTTTGTCTACTCTTAGCAGTTCGCCGTTGTTTTTTTTCTGATTCAGCAATTTGTCGTTCCCATTCTGGTGGTAATTCAAAGGATAAAATTCGCGCATTCATCAACAGATTCCACTTGCCACGGGGGCCGCTATCGGTGAGGCGAGTTTCACCACCTGCATCATTAATCCAAAACTCTAATGCTTCGTCGGGGTCTTCAGGAATATCTACTAATTTTGCCCATAGGGGTTGGATAGCAGGAGGATAAGTGATGGGGTCAAAAATGGGTTTAATTCCTAAATGATTTAGTACTTCTAAATCATTTTCAAATGTCCGTAATAGGCGTTTACGTTCTTCTCTATATCTAGTAGCGATGTTGACTTTTTCTTGACCATAAGCAATGCGTAGTAAGGTAGGAATAGTGATGCGTTGTTCCTTACCCATTTTGGTTTTAAATAATAACCACAGCATTAGTCTTACGGCTCCTTCGTGCTGCTGCCAAATACTCATGACGGTGGTTAACAGGGTCTTGGGTAGGCTGCCATATTGATAGAATGCAGTGCGTTCTTTGCATCCTTGCTTGTTTAAGAAATATTGGCTCCATGTCCCGGCTTTGACTTTAAATGTTAGCCCAACGAGATATTTACAACCCAATTTATCTTCTTGAAAGTGGTGCTGAATACTTACTAAGTCCCACAAGCGGCTATTGGTGACTGAAAACCCCTTGACTTGTCCTTGCTGAGGCCAGTCCATAGAAATAATAAGTGAGCAAGCTTGCTGCACAAGATTTTTCATTAGGGCTAGTTTGGCAGCTTTGCTCAGGTCTTTGCGTTTCTCTAACCCTAAATATTTTTCTAGCTGTCGTTCGTCAATAGTAAACTCCTGTTCCCAAGGCTTATCTAAGGCTGTAGCGTGGGCAGATAGAATTAAATGGATACAAGCTGCCCTAATATCAAATACCTCGATGGCTGCTACATCTTTGGCTTTTTCGCTGACTTGGAACGGGTCTTGGATATAAAAGGTAATTTTTCCTCGTCCTTGGTTGACTGCTCGACTGTAGCAGAGATAGCCTGCTTCGTCAGTTTCCCAGTTCAGGGCTGTACGTTGCGCTAGTAGGTTGCAGGCTTCCCAAATTGCGATCGCCGATGCAAATGGGTTATTCTTCCCATTAGAAAATAAGTCTGGGCTAGTTGCATCTCGCGGTTCCACTCTACATCGCCCCTTCTTAGCTTGCCACGGTATGGGGGATTTGACTGGACAAGCTATCACACACTGCGGTTCAGCATGATAACCCTCACAATTATTACAAAGAGACGGATCTATCCAGTATTTATTGTTTTCGATTTTGATTGCACCCGTAGGACATTGGGGACGGCAGTTGTCACATCCAACGCAACTGTTGTTAGGAATTGTATAAGGCATATAACTTTCTTCCCACCCTAATCGTTGAGATGTTTGGCTCAAGTTTCCCCCTGGATGTGTCCTGTTAATTGATAACTAACCATTTACTTAATTAGCTATCCAGCAAAAATATTTGATTCTTGCCGAAATAATCGCTCACATCCATCTTGAGATTTTGCATCCAATCATTTAATAAACATTTCATAGCTAGTTTGATAAATTTGTTCATAATGAGCCTGCAAATGGTTTTAAAGAATTTAAAAAATACTTCGCTTGCGAACATTTGGTTAAGCCTTAGTCCCTTAACCAAAATAGCTCTGGCGAACATTTACGTTTAGGAAAAATGTGATTAATCATCATTATTAATAGCCTTAATATTTCCTGTGGTTTAATTATCTTCCCTGAAGATAGCCGATGACATGGGTAATTTAATTATGGGTCAAGAATTTCACCCCAAACCACGTATATTTAAAGACTATTTATATAGAAAATATTATCAATTTATTTAAGGCTGATGTATAGATAACATTTTGGCAATAAAAATATGTAGCGCCTTGTATTCGCAAATACCTCTTGGCTACAGAAGTCAACTATTTAAACTAATCTATTATAGTAAGTTTCTCACCGGATAAAATCAATAAGTATTTTCACATTAAACACATATTCGTAACTAATAATAAAATTTCTCATTAATATTTAAAACACAAAACTAGCTAAAAAAATGTATAAAGTCAGGGAATTTTGATTCTCACAAATCAATAGATTAACAACAAAAAAATAGATAATCTTAAGTTAAGATGATGATTAAAGCACTGGGAAGTTTATTGGCATAATTGCCAGGAGAATATACATGGCCGTACTCACAGGATTGACCTTTGGAGGCAACACTTGGACACCTAAATTTGCCGAATCAATTGATAAAGACAAATGTATCGGTTGTGGCAGATGTATTAAGGTATGTGGTTATCCTGTGTTGGATTTAAAAGCACTCAATGAAGAGGGTGAATTTGTAGAGGATGAGGAAGATGATGAAATCGAGCGCAAAGTCATGGTAGTTGCTCATCCAGAAAACTGTATTGGATGTCAAGCTTGCGCGCGGATTTGTCCTAAGAATTGCTACACCCACAACCCATTAGAAAATTAAGTTTTTCACCATAGGACATGATTATTCGCAAGGTAACAAGAGGGGAAGACAAAATTCAAAATTCAAAATACCCTGCGGGAACGCCAAGGGCGAACAAAATTCAAAAACCGGAAAAACAATGGTTTTGGGAATTTGAAGGATGATACATTGAGTTTTGTTTTGTTTCTGTACCAAGAAATACCGAGAATCAACAAAAAGTTCACGGTAAACAAACTCGTAAATCACTAACTGTTAAATATTAAACAAAGCATACTTGCTGTTAAAAATAATTGTGTCTTTTTGATTTCAGTAGCTTTGGAGAGGTAAAAGCTACTTGGGCGATGGCGAAAAATATATTGTTAAGTTTTGGGGGAAAGATATGAAGATATCTGGAATAATTCCCCCAATTTTTATGGGCATAAGTTAGAAAGTTAATAAGTGAAATAAAAAGGGACTGGGGATTAGGGACTAGGAATTAGGTACTGGTGTTAATGAGGCGATTACCAATTACCTATTCTCAATTCCCAATTTCGATAAGTAAATGAGTAGGTGGTATGCAGCAAATTCCTGTTTCACTCTGGACTCTAATTGCTGGAATAGTAGTTGGAGTAATCAGTCTTTGGATTGGTCAAAATCATAACCTACTACCTATTCAAGCATCAGAACAAGCGCCTTTGGTAGACGGATTTTTTAATATTATGTTTACCATTGCAGTGGCGCTGTTTTTGGTAGTAGAAGGTACGATTCTGATTTTCTTATTTAAGTATCGTCGTCGTCGGGGTGATAATACCGATGGCGTACCAGTGGAAGGGAACGTTCCCTTAGAAATTTTTTGGACGGCAATTCCATCAATAATTGTGGTTTGCTTGGGTATCTATAGTGTAGATGTCTTCAACCAAATGGGAGGATTAGAACCTGGGACTCATCCCCATGCTTCCGCTCATGTGGCGCACTCTTCAGGTACTGCATTAGCAGCAACACTAAACGATACCTCGACATCTGCAATTAATCCGGGAATTGGGATTGGTGCAAGTCCGACAACTGCCGGTAAAACCGCAGACTTAGTTGTCAATGTGACTGGGATGCAGTTTGCTTGGTTATTCGATTATCCTGATAACGGTGTTTCCGCCGGAGAACTACACGTTCCGGTAGGGGCTGATGTACAACTTAATCTTTCAGCACAGGATGTAATTCACTCATTCTGGGTTCCCCAATTCCGACTGAAGCAAGACGCAATTCCTGGGGTTCCTACCGAATTAAGATTCGTGGCTACCAAACCAGGGACATATCCGATAGTGTGCGCTGAACTTTGTGGTGGTTATCATGGTTCGATGCGATCGCAGGTAATTGTCCACACACCAGAGGAGTTTGATAGCTGGCTTGCAGAAAATCAGGTTGCTCAACAACAAAATCTACGTCAGGCTGTTGCAGTTAACCCAGCTAATTTATCAACATCCGAGTTTCTTGCACCTTACACCCAAGATTTGGGAATTAGTGCAGATACGTTGCAGGGAATGTCCGTTAAGTAGAGACGTTCCATACAACGTTTCTACAAATATCATCACAAAATAGCCTTATGACACGAGTTGAATTTCCACCACACATTCCGCCAGATGACAATCAGCCGAAAAATTTGGCGGTTGGACATGGCGTAACTCTGCCAGCTTGGAAATGGCGAGATTACTTCACTTTTAATGTAGACCATAAGGTTATTGGTATCCAATACCTGGTAACAGCATTTTTGTTCTATCTAATCGGTGGGTTGATGGCGATCGCTATCCGTACCGAGTTAGCAACACCCGATGCGGACTTCATTGATCCGAATCTGTATAACGCCTTCATGACCAATCACGGAACAATCATGATTTTCTTATGGATTGTTCCTAGTGCCATTGGGGGTTTTGGTAATTATCTCATTCCCTTGATGATTGGGGCGCGGGATATGGCGTTTCCCAAACTGAATGCGATCGCCTTTTGGTTAAATCCACCAGCCGGTTTACTGTTGTTACTTAGCTTTATTTTTGGTGGTTCTCAGTCTGGTTGGACTGCTTACCCACCATTGAGTTTAGTAACAGCGCCAATGGCACAAACTCTGTGGATTTTGGCGATTGTATTAGTCGGGACTTCTTCCATTCTCGGTTCTGTGAACTTTGTCGTCACCATCTTGATGATGAAGGTTCCGAGCATGAAATGGGATCAACTACCTTTGTTCTGCTGGGCAATTTTGGCAACATCTGTACTAGCACTACTCTCTACACCAGTGTTAGCTGCGGGTTTAGTTCTGCTATTATTTGACCTCAACTTTGGTACTTCCTTCTTCAAACCAGATGCTGGCGGTAACGTCGTTATTTATCAACATTTGTTCTGGTTCTACTCTCACCCCGCAGTATATTTGATGATTCTGCCCATCTTCGGCATTATGTCGGAGGTGATTCCCGTTCATGCACGGAAACCAATTTTTGGTTATAAGGCGATCGCCTATTCTAGTGTCGCCATCTGTGTTGTCGGTTTGTTCGTCTGGGTTCACCATATGTTTACCAGTGGTACACCCGGTTGGATGCGGATGTTCTTTACCATTTCTACCTTGATTGTTGCTGTTCCCACTGGTGTGAAAATTTTCGGTTGGGTGGCAACTTTATGGGGCGGAAAGATTCGCTTTACCAGCGCCATGCTATTTGCTATTGGCTTGTTATCCATGTTTGTCATGGGCGGCTTAAGTGGCGTGACAATGGGTACAGCACCTTTTGACGTTCACGTCCACGATACCTATTATGTAGTGGCACACTTCCACTACGTTCTGTTTGGTGGTTCTGTATTTGGGATTTATGCCGGGATTTATCACTGGTTCCCCAAAATGACGGGGCGGAAGTTGGGTGAAGGCTGGGGTCGGATTCACTTTGCCCTGACCTTGGTGGGAACTAACTTGACTTTCTTACCTATGCACAAATTGGGTTTACAAGGTATGCCTCGACGGGTGGCAATGTATGATCCTCAATTTGTGGATTTGAATGTACTTTGTACTATCGGTGCATTCATTTTAGGCTTATCGGTGATTCCTTTTACAATCAATGTTCTCTGGAGTTGGAGCAAGGGCGAATTAGCAGGGGATAATCCTTGGGAAGCTTTGAGCCTGGAATGGACTACTGCTTCTCCCCCATTGGTGGAGAATTGGGAAGTTTTACCTGTGGTGACTCATGGGCCTTATGACTATGGTCATAGTTTAGAAGCTGCACCGGAAGTAAGTGTACAAACCTAACCCCCTAACCCCCTTCCCTACTAGGGAAGGGGGAAGCAGGGAGAGCAGGGGGTGCAGGGGAAGCAGGGGGAGAAAGAGGTTTTTTGCTGCTATTAACCTTGCACAGTTGACTTGCCATACTACTCGCTACAGGCTGGGCGTTTGCTAGGAGAGGGGTTGGGTGAGAGGTAAAGAACCGAAAAATTGATGGAGAAGTGAATATGACTAGTGTGACGGTGCATGAGGCTCATGGGGGACATGAGGCGCATCCAGATTTACGGGTTTGGGGGTTGTTGACTTTCCTGATTTCTGAATCTTTGATGTTTGGCGGATTTTTTGCTACTTATCTGTTTTTTCGTGGGACTACCGAGGTGTGGCCGCCGGAAGGAACAGAGGTAGAGTTGTTTGTTCCAGCAATTAATACCGCCATTCTGTTATCTAGTAGTGTGGTCATTCACTTCGGTGATATGGCGATTAAGAGAGGTAATGTCTGGGGAATGCGGATTTGGTATTTCCTCACGGCGATTATGGGAGCAGTGTTTTTAGCTGGTCAGGTGTACGAGTACCAGAATTTAGGGTACGGTCTGACCACCAATGTGTTCGCTAACTGCTTCTATATCATGACCGGGTTCCACGGACTGCACGTATTTATCGGGCTGTTATTGATTTTAGGTGTGTTGTGGCGATCGCGCCGTTCTGGTCATTATTCAGCCACTAAACACACAGGTATCGAAATGGCAGAAATTTACTGGCACTTCGTAGACATCATCTGGATTGTTCTTTTTACCTTGGTTTATCTGCTCAACCTTTTGTAAATACAAGGGTAATTGGTAATCGGTAATAGGTAATCGGTAATAGTTTCTTCAATTACCAATTAATCATTAGCTATTACCAATTCCCAGGAGGTTATTTTGCATACAGACACTAATAAATTTTCCTGGTTCCAAGTCCCTGAAGATATCAAACATTTGTTAATTTTAGCTGCACAGAGTTGGGACAATACTTCAGTATCAGAGCAATATATCCAACAAGCTTTAGTTAGAACTGAAGGAAATACTGATATATTAGTAGCAGCATATAGGTTTTTTTACTATAAAAATAATTATTCTTTAGCATTGCAAACAACTTACCAATTATTAGATAAAATTAGAGAATCGGAAAAGTTTCCTGATAAATGGGAGGAACTTAAACCTATCTTGGTTAGTCGCAAACAGGAATCCCCAATCAGGTTATACTTGAATGCTTATGCGGCTGCTGGATTGGTATTAGCTAAGTTAGGGGAAATCGAGCAAGCTAAGGAAATCAGCATGAGAGTCAAGGAAATTGATGACAAGCATGATTTCGGAGCGGGAATCCTACTGGATGTTTTGACGCGTCCAGCAGAAGAAGACGATTAAATCAGTCAACATTTACCAGTTAACACTCAACAACCATGAATATTTTCTCTTTTTTCAGCGCATCTTCCCCTCAACCTCTATCTACATCTTCTAACACTAATAACAACCAATTTCCCTCTACAGTTGTAGTTCCAACTTTCCCCACAACTGATAACCTCCCGAATGTTAATACCCCCGTATTTGTGCTTCCCAGATTTTCTTAACTGAGAGTTTAAATATCATGCAAGGTAGGGATTGGCTCTTGACAGGAGACGGTCAATATCAAGTGTGTAAATCTGCGAGAAGTTGGGATTTATTACAAGAGAATTATCGTCTTTATCGGTTTTTAACTGAGATGGAAGATGTTCTCAATCAGGTAAGCGATGAATCTACTCGCTTACCTGAAATCCGAATGCTCGTTAGGCGCTTGATTGTAAATTCGTACTGGGTGCGAAGTCAGTATTTAGACCCTTCTCCAACCACAGGAACCTCTGTTCTCCTCCTATATGATGAATTGGGTTTTCCCTTGACTGTGCAAACAGTCACATTTGCACCAGGAACCCTATCTACTATTCATAATCATGGAACTTGGGGAGTTGTCGCGGTCTTAAAAGGGCAAGAAAAAAATACTGTTTGGCGACGCACAAAAACCCCAGATTCTCAAGACAAAATCGAGGCGACGGGAGAAATTATTTTATCACCAGGGGACATGATTAGCTTCACTCCCGATGCAATTCATAGCGTCCAAGCAATAGGTGATGAACCAACTGTCACCTTTAATATCTATGGCGAAACTGACCCCAAACAAAGATTCGAGTTTGATGCAGTTACCCATAATGCCAAAAAGTTTTAAGGGGGAGGTAGAAGGTAGGAGTTAATAATTAACGCTGTGTGCGACTTTTTCAAACCTAACCCCCAACCCCTTCCCTACAAGGGAAGGGGAGCAAGAATTAAAGCTACCCTGCGGGTACTTCTACGGAGAACTCGTAGAGTAGCAAGCTATGGAGAGGGGTTTCAAGAATAAGTTACACATCAGGTTAATTATCCTCCTATTCCCTATTCCCCATTACCCATTCCCTACTCATTAGGAGATACTTCAAATGGCTAGAGTAATTTTCTATGAAAAACCCGGCTGTAAAGGTGGTACTCGTCAGAAAGTTTTGTTAACTGCTGCTGGACATGAAGTGATCACTTACAATCTGCTTACAGAACCTTGGACTGTGGAACGTCTGCGTTCATTTTTTGGCGATCGCCCAGTCACCGACTGGTTTAATCGTTCCGCGCCACAAATCAAGTCTGGTGAGATTGTTCCCGAACAACTAGACGAACAAACAGCCTTACTTTTAATGCTGAGAGAACCTTTATTAATCCGTCGCCCTTTACTGCAAGTAGGCGATCGCCGCGAAGTTGGCTTTGATGTCGAAATCCTCGAAACTTGGATTGGCTTAAAACCCGTAGACGAATCCTTCCGCGCCATGAGCGAAAACCTCATGAGCCAAGATTTGCAAGGCTGCGCCCACGGTAATGGTCATAGTCACGATCATCACCACGACCATCAAGGCGGATGCAACCATCACGGTCAACAAGAACACCACAGACAAAGCTGTCATCATTAAACACTAAACACTTGTAGAGACGTAGCAGTGCTACGTCTCCAACTCCAACAAAGTTATTGCACAAAATTACCGAACGCCAGCAGTTTCATTCGTCAAATCTTGAAACAAAGGCGTGCTGAGGTAGCGTTCGCCGAAGGAAGGTTGAACCATGACAATTAACTTACCTGCGTTTTCGGGACGTTTCCCTACCTGTAAAGCTGCACACAAAGCCGCACCGGAGGAGATACCAGATAACAAACCTTCTTCCCTGGCTAAACGCCGCCCGTAACTCATCGCTTGATCATCACTCACCCTGATAACTTCATCCACCAATTCCAGGCGGAGGACATCGGGAACAAAGCCTGCGCCGATACCTTGGATTTTGTGCGGCCCGGCTTGTCCACCGGAGAGGACAGGGCTATTGCTGGGTTCAACTGCGATCGCCTGAAAGCTAGGTTTGCGTTGCTTCAGTACCTCTGCAATCCCGGTAATGGTTCCTCCAGTACCCACCCCAGCAATTACAATATCAACTTCACCATCGGTATCATTCCAAATTTCTTCAGCAGTAGTTTCGCGGTGGATTTTGGGGTTAGCTGGGTTGCGAAACTGTTGCAGCATATAAGCATCAGGGGTACTAGCCACAAGTTCTTCAGCTTTGCGAATGGCTCCCCGCATACCTTCTGTACCTGGAGTCAACTCTAAAGTTGCACCATAAGCCCGCAACATAGCCCGTCTTTCTTGGCTCATAGTTTCTGGCATAGTCAAAATTAACCGATAACCACGGGCGGCGGCTACCATTGCCAGGGCAATTCCTGTGTTACCAGAAGTTGGTTCTACTAAAATAGTTTTTCCCGGTGTGATTAAACCTTCCGCTTCTGCTGAGTTAATCATACTCACCCCAATCCGGTCTTTTACGGAAGAGGCTGGATTCATACCTTCTAGTTTGACAACTATTCTCGCAACTACTCCTTCCGCTTGCGGAATCTTATTCAGCTTAACTAAAGGTGTACCTCCAATAAGTTCTGTTACATCATTAGCAATTCGCATTATTTTACTCCTAAAATTCTTAATTCAGAGTGAATTGTTTACTTATAACAATTAGCTTATACGTATTAAATTTACAAATCAGCTTGCGTGAGAATATATGTGATGTACTTTCACTAAAGCATAAAACCAGTGACTAAATAAAGCTATTTAAAAACATTTACCTAGTATTTTTCTTTTTAAATAAAATTTGTCTTCCCAAACACATTTACACATTAAAAAATATTAAATATCTCTTGCTCATGGAACTCTATTTATGTAGCCATCGTCTACATAACTAAGAATTTGGTGAATTTATTGTATCACTTTGTTCAAATCACACATTTTATATAATTTTAATTGTTTTTTCTGGCTTGTTTTTATATACTCACCGATACATATATTTTGCTTGAGTACAATTTTTCAGCATAAATCACTCAACCACAAAGTTGATTGTATTCGCCGCCTATTTAGCTTTGAGCTTGCTTTGATAAATGCCAGAACCCCAGTCAATAAATGCTAGTACCCCACCTCAAAAATACTAGTACCCATACCCCAAATAATTTTTGTAATCTTTATAAGATAAGGGTTTGCAGATTTGAGTACAAAACTAATAAATTTAATAATCTTGATCCGACTCATATAAACCATAGGCAAGAAGGTCGGCTGATATAAAACTAATAGGATTTACGCAGAGATTCCCCTCTACCCCCCGAAATTCAATGGGTTAAACCAAAGAACTAGGGGGGACTTCTTAATCATTAAAGAGTAATCGGTGAACATCTTTAAAAATTAATAGCTGATAACCTAAATTAGGTATTGGTGGCATCTAAATTTGCCAAAGTATACCGACTTTTTAAAATAATATGATTTTTCAATTATGACATATTTTATTTTTCAGTGTCGGCTACTTAGTTAGACCATCAAACTTTATTGATAATGAGAACATGAAAAAGTTTGTCAGACTACTCCCCACTCCCTACTCCCCACTCCCTTCTTTAAGATAGGAGAGCAAAGATGAAAGTCAAACTCTTAAATGTTCTCACGGTTTTTTTAGTTACTTTTACGGTGTTATCTCCAGGGCTAATCATATTCGGTGTCGTTTGGGTAAGACATATAGAGTTCGTTAAAACACAGAAATTAGCATTTGCAGTCAATAATATTAATCCAGCAGATACCACTCTATCCACCACAAGCACAACTCAAAACTTAGAATTACCCCAAGTTAGCACCCAAATTTCTGATCGAAATATCGTGAATCAACTGCTGACTGCTGAACAGTATAAACTCGCTGTCCTCCTGCAATGGTTCGTTTTGCTAACCCCTATATTTATTGGGTTAGGAATTATTGTTTATGACAGATATCTTGTTTACCGTGCTGCTGTTTTAAGAGAACAAATTGAAATGTTAGAAAGACTTTGGCAGCAAAGTATTGAACAATGAATCAATTCAAAATTCACAATAAAAATAACTGGCGACTGACCACTGACAACTAACAATTTTGTAAAAAAACAAATTCACTATGACTGAAGCAACACAAGAACGCCAAACTTCATACTTTAATCTAATTGATGAATTACTACAATGTCCGAATGGTCAAGAACCAGCAATATTAGAAGCTAAAGCAGAATTAATTGATGCTGGTTTTGTGGAAACTATCGTACAAGTAGCAACAGCATTTGCACATCAAGGTAATCAAGATGGGGCGCAGTTTTTATTTTTTTTAGCTCGTGAGTTAGCGAAAAGTTTGGGCTTGTATCCTGATTTTCAAAAATCTGAAGGAGCAAATGAGGGATAATAATGCTACTAACTGCAACTGATGCTGGACACATAGCGTTAGAGTTTCTCCTAGCAGACTGGAATATTGTAGATGAATACAGAGATTGGTTTAGCGTTTTTAATTCTCGTCTGACGGGTCAGAGTTGGTATATTGTAGAGTTAGGTATAGAAGGATTTCCTGATAGGTGGTATATCCAAGTTTACGATACAGGAGAATGTGACCCTAACTATACTTTTGCTTCCCCTATTCATGCTTCTGAAGGATTTGCCGACTTGAGTCATTTACCAGAAATTGTGGCTGAAGTATTAGTTGCAGAGCGCAAGTCTAGATAAGATTTAATATCCTCGACCTCTTTAACAAGTCGGGGATATTTTATTTCAATTTGTATGGAATTATAAATGTTAATTAAAATCTAATTTTTCACATATATTCTATTAATAAATAGAAAAAATAATACTGAATTTGTCAACATTGTATGACAAAAATATGTTATATTAGTTAGCGTGATGTACGCTACATAAATATCAATTGCAATGATTGCGGAAGATATCCTAGCTAAGGAATTCACAAGAGTCGTCAATCACTACTACCCAAAAGTCGGGGAATTATTAGACGGGTGTCATGTGAAAGTCATCACCTGTTTCTGGGGACGACCTGCTAGACGCTTGCAATATATAGGGATTTATTGTTCTGGTGAAATGCTCCCTTATGTGCAGTCTCAAAAAGAAATACTCAGAGAAGTAGCTGAAAACATGGGATTAGTGCAAGTAGTTTGCATGAATGCTAAACGATTATTGCGAGACCCCATGTCTAAGCTGAAAGATAACGACCCACGCCTATGGCTGGAGTTGCAGATGGTAGCAAGGTAGAGTAGGAATCGCTAGCAAATAATGAAAACTGGACTGTTCTGCAATTACGAAAATCATCACCAAGACTCGCGTCGAGCCATTTTTGAACAAGTGGCGCTAGTACGACAGGCGGAAAAGTTGGGTTTTGACGAGGCTTGGGTAACAGAGCATCATTTTAATGAAGTAAATCTCAGTTCGTCAATATTGCTGTTGATGGCACATTTAGCAGGTGTCACCTCAACTATTAAATTAGGTACGGCGGCGGTGTTATTACCATTCCACAACCCGATTCGGGTGGCGGAAGATATTGCTACCTTAGATAATTTGTGCAATGGACGATTATTATTTGGTGTCGCTAAAGGGGGGCCATTTCCCCAACATAACAAGCACTTTGCCACACCAATGGGTGAATCTCGCGCGATGATGTTAGAGGCACTGGCATTGATTCAAAAGCTCTTATATGAAACTGATGTATCATTTAACGGACAATATTATCAATGCGATCGCCTCACAGTTTACCCTAAACCTTTACAGCAAGAAATCCCGGTTTATCTAGCCACTGGTGATGATGCAGGTATTGAATTTGCGGCCAAACAATCCTTTGCTTTGATGGGGGGGCCGCCGTTTGCTCTGGAGAGATTAAAAAAGACAGTGCAAACCTATCGAGCCTTAAATTCTAGTGGTGGGGAAAAATTTGTTTTAGCACGCTTCTTTTATGTAGGTAAAACCTATGATGAAGCAGTCAGTGAAGCTTTACCTTTTATTAGGTATTTTAGCCAGAAAATGACAGCTAATTCGTCTCAAGTAATGCAGAACGGTTCTAGCGGTCACAAGCAATTTGACCGCACAAATATTTGTTTTGATGAAGACTACTTGATTGAAAATTCCATCATTGGTGATGTTGCTACTTGTCGAGACAAAATCAAGAAATTTCAAGACGAATTGGATCTAGGTACATTAGCGCTCAAACCCTCATCTTTTGCTTTGCAAAAAAATCAGGAAAGCTTGCAGCGCTACAACCAAGAGGTACAAAATTATGTCTAAATTGAATCTGCTTCCACCTGACGATTTACCGCCTAGTGTGGTGTCAAAAGAGGATGGAATGCTGCATCTGGAATTAGAACAGTCTATTGGCAGATGCTTTTATCAAGCTTGCGATCGCATTACCCAAGCATTGCTAAATAATTGCCAGTGGTATCTTACCAAAAAAGATGCGATCGTTATGCTGATTGTTGACTGTCCAGATATTGTCTCTTACTGGCATATAGTCAGCAATATTCCTCAATTAGGAAATCGTCTAGAGAGGTTTACCAAAAATGCCAAAATTCGCGTTTATCCCCCTTTTGGCAAAGGTGAACCTTTAGAGATTAGTGTCAATGAAATTTCTGCCTATCGAGATTGGCTCTAGATATTTAAAGCATCTCGGATGATTAAATTTCAGTAACCCAGTTTTTCCCAAGGCTGGGTTTTTTCTTTTATTCCCACTCTCCTAAGCTATTTCACGTTGCTTTACAGTATTTATGCCTAAACATTCACGAATTTCAATCACTGGTACCTCCCAAAACTGATCCCATTTCTGAGCGATTAACTTCCTCGGCGTATGGGAACCTAAACTATATCCACGAGCTATTTCTGCCATTAAATCTTGGAATTTTGCTGGTTGATAAAGACTAGTCATCACCATACCAAAACTTACCAGCATCACACTAATAGGAATTGGGGTTTGAGCCAAAACAAAAGCTTGAAGACCAATTTCACCAATCCCATCAGTATCAAATCCAGCGACGATATGATAAATATCATGGGTGGAGCGCCAAAGCATTTTCAGATATGAGATGTCATCAACCACAGGGACTTTCTTATAAAAATAGGGGTCGAAACCTCTAGCTTTCATTTCAATGGCGTAGACATGGCCTAATGTTCCCTCTGGGAGTTTAGCTAAATCATCTAAATTGAAAGGTGCTGGTAGCCAGCGTTCCGCAAACAAGGTGTTAACTTCGGGAATTTTTTTCAACTCATCAACAGCTAACTGCGCCATTTCTGTTTGGTCGAGTGCGTCCTCGAAGTCAAAAACTGGGTCAGTGTTACCATTGCTGGGTTTTAACGCCCTATCTACCAAAAACTGAATATAGGCAAGAAGTCCTTTGTCATTGTTGTAACTGATGACATTGGTCATGGTAATTTCCTCATGTAATGTTGGGGGATGAGGGATAAGATGACGAGGGAGAAAGATATCAAGACTTTAACTAACAGGATTTAACTAAATTCTTTTTCCTAGTGTGAAATTTGCATTAGGGAGAGATTATGTTACCTGTTATTGAACTTTAGACATCAAGAGTGACATATCGATAATTAATGTGGAAATATACAGACCTAATTTTTATACTACTTGAGTCATATTTTCATTCATCCTGAGGAGTATTTAGTCACCTGTCTTCTCTAGCCCCTAACCTCTATTTTCAGACAAAAGTGCGATCGCCCATGCTAAATGGTTATAAATAACCCAGAATATGTAATGAAAGATTAGCTACAATCCTTTTCCTAGATTTATTCACCAGAATACTTGCGTGTTAGTTTTCTAGTCATAAACAGAGCAATTAACAATAATACTTCCAAAGGAATCAATGAGAATTTAAGGCTACAGCATAGCCAAAAGAATCCTACGATTATACAAATAACTTGCCAGATTTGATTGGTAATTTTTAGACCAATAACTACAAAAAATATAGCTAGCCCTAAAGTAATAAATGAAGTGAATAACATAGCTAATACATTTGACAAGAATGATTTGTTGACTTGTTTATTTTGGAATTGCAACAGAGTATTAATTTAAGTGATACCCATTTGAATAAACCATTTGTAGAGACGCGATTCATCGCGTCTTCTAGTATGTTTTACCAACCTAGTTAATTGATAAATAGGAAAATTGAGATGGAAGATGAAGCGAAAATTTCCATCTATGATTAATCCCTAATTAGCATCAACCCAGAGATAATTTCCTACACAGATTCTAGTTCGCCGAGACTTTCTTGATTTGGCCGCAGAGCTTTACGCAACCAAGGAGGAGGATTACCTTTAAGAGTTTGCACTAATCTGTTCAAAAGGTAGATAATATCTTCCTTCTTTGAACGTGGTTTAACTGGCATTACGCCCTTTTTGATTAATTTGGCAGCAGCAGTACCGCCAATGGATGCCACATATACAATTTTACAATCAGATAAAGCTGCGATTTTTTGAGCTAACTTATCATCGCTTTCACCATTTTGAACCTTAGGTTTTTGCTCCTCTTCTTTTTTAGCTTTTTTGCAATCGCTTTTACCGTGTTTGCAACCACCTTCGCCTTTTTCGATTGTGTCTTCACTAGGTTTTGGAGTTTCCTTATTAAAGGAGAGAGTTTCGATAAATTCATAACCCCCGTCGGAAATTTCATAAACATCAATTTCTTGCGCCCAGCCAAAGTGAGCATCAACATTAATCCTATCACTTGTAGCAAATGCTATCTTCATTTTTGTGTTCCTTTCTTCATCAGTTGTGACTAACTGCTAATAATTCCTGAATTGTGGTTAAATTGTTACCTATTATTTGATAGGCAATGCCCAGCACCTTGTCATTTATCAAGTGCAAGATGTCAAATTAGGCATTTTTACACAGTCACAGTTAACAATTAGTAGTTGAGTATCCGCAGAACATGATTCCAAAGACTCTATAGCCCTGAAAACAACCTCACTTAATACAGTTGTTGAAGGCTTATATTATTTATCTTAGGCTCAATTCCTTGAGTGTGGTGATGGCGCAAGAACTTTTTCGCCTTATTTTTCGCTAAAACCAGGCTATGTCTTGAGGAAAAAATGGAAAAATCATCCATAGGGTGTCTATGAGTCAACTCATCCTTTCCGCTACGATAGCGATCGCACAGTACAGCTAGCTACAGGCAGGTTAGATGGTGTTGCGAATCATAAGGTGGAGAAATAACCATAGACGGAACATCACAGACAGCTTGTTCGGATATGTGTTCATGATGCCGACTCTGTTGGTTTTGGGAACTTTCGTAGTTCTACCTATTCTCTACTCTGTTTTCCTTTCACTCAACAAAGTTCAACTGTTAGGTGGTGTTGCCTATCAATTCATTGGTTTACAAAATTTTCAGCGATTATTTGATGATCAATTAGTTTGGATTGCTTTAAGAAATACAGCAGAATATGTGGTTATTGTTGTACCAAGCCAAACTATTTTGGCGTTGATTTTAGCGGTAACTTTAAATGCTGGAATCCGGGGTAAAAACTGGTGGCGCATCCTTTACTTTTTGCCAACAGTCACTTCTTCCGCAGTGCTGACGCTAATTTTTATGTGGATTTATAATACCGATGGACTATTAAATGATTTTTTAGCTTTTGTGGGACTGCCTACTTATAATTGGTTGGGTGATCCGGCTGTTGCCCTCAAAGGCATCATGCTCATGAATATTTGGTCAACTGCACCATTTTATATGGTGATATATCTAGCAGCCTTACAAGATATACCAGCAAAACTTTACGAGGCGGCAGAATTAGATGGTGCAAATTGGTGGCAGAAATTTATTTACATCACAATTCCTCTGCTGAAACCTGTGACTTTTTTTGTGATTGCAGTGGGGGTAATTGGCACTTTTCAATTATTTGATCAATCTTATATTTTCTCTGGTGGTACTGGTGGCCCTAATAATGCCACCTTGACTGTAGTACTGCTGATTTATCAAATGGTATTTCGTTATTTACAGATGGGATATGCTGCGGCGATCGCCTTTCTCTTAGCAGTGGTGATTATTGCTATTACACTAATTCAACGGAGAGTTTTTGCTGGTGAATAATTCCCAGTTTCTGATCGGGAATAAAAATATTTAGGACTGACGCACCCAGGCTGTTTGTTGAGACTAGATATCAGGGGTTAAGGACGAAAAGGTGTCAGGATTTTAAACATTTACACCCCTAAACCCCTATACCCCTAAACACCTATACCCCTAAACCCCTACACCCCTAAACACCTATACCCCTACACTTCTATACCCCTACACCCTTTCATCGGTAAGTCCTAATATCCTCTGCCGCTAAACCTCAACAGCTAAAGCCCAGACTAAAAAAGCCCATTTATCTGCGGCCTCTTCAATAATCTTCGCCGTAGGTTTACCTGCACCATGTCCAGCTTTAGTTTCAATTCTAATTAATACGGGTGCATTGCCGTTGTGTGCAGTTTGCAAAGCTGCGGCAAATTTGAAGCTGTGGGCGGGGACAACGCGATCGTCGTGATCGGCGGTGGTAATCAAGGTTGCGGGGTATGCTGTACCTGGTTTGAGATTATGCAGTGGCGAATAAGCGTAGAGTGCAGGAAACTCTTCTGGGTTATCTGGGGAACCATATTCAGCAGTCCAAGCCCAACCAATGGTAAATTTGTGAAACCGTAACATATCCATCACACCAACGGCTGGTAAAGCTGCACCGAATAACTCAGGACGCTGAGTCATGCAAGCACCCACTAATAAACCACCATTACTACCACCAGCGATCGCTAGTTTTTCCGGTTTTGTATAATTATTTGCCATCAACCACTCAGCAGCAGCAATAAAGTCATCAAAAACATTTTGCTTTTTATCCTTCATCCCTGCTTGATGCCATTCTTCGCCGTACTCTCCGCCACCGCGTATATTGGGCATGGCATAAACACCACCCATTTCCATCCATACCAACATACTTACAGAAAAATTGGGCGTGAGTGAGACATTAAAACCACCATAGGCATAAAGATAAGTGGAGTTATTCCCATCTAATTGAATGCCTTTCTTATGAGTAATAAACATGGGTACTTGTGTACCATCTTTACTTTGATAAAAAACTTGTTTAGTTTCGTAATCATCAGGGTTAAAATCTACATTTATTTCTCTAAAAACCTCACTTTGTCCTGTTATTAAGTTATATCGATAAATAGTTCCTGGTGTAGTAAAACTCGTGAATTTGTAAAAAGTCTCTGTATCGCCACGCTTACCACCAAAGCCATCTACAGCACCCAATCCTGGTAATTCTACATTCCGAACTAATGTACCGTTGAGGTCAAAAATTTTCACTTGCGATCGGGCATCTTCTAAATAATCGGCAATAAACTGATTATTTAAGATATTGACACTTTCTAAGGTTGCTTCAGCTTGGGGGATAATTTCTCGCCATATTTCTTTAGCTGGATTAGCTGTATCAATAGCAATTACTCTACCTCGTGGTGCATCCAAGTCAGTACGGAAGTAGAAGACACTCTCATCATTATCAATGAAACTATAATCTGCTTCAAATTGATGAATTAGTTCTACGACTTCGGCATTGGGGTCAGTTAAATCTTTATAAAAAACTAGATTTCTGGAATCAGTCCCCAACCAAACTGAAATTATCAGATAGCGACCATCTTCCGTGACAACGCCATTAAAACCCCATTCTTTTTGGTCAATGCGTTGGTAAATTAAGATGTCTTCAGATTGGGGTCTACCCAATTGATGATAATAAAGCTTTTGATAATAGTTAACATCTTCCAATTTGGTTTTTTCATTTGGTTCGTCATAACGACTATAGAAAAAACCTTGATGATCATTCGTCCAAGATGCACCGGAAAATTTAATCCAATTGAGATGATCTGGAAAATCTGCACCAGTTTCTACATCAATAACCTTCCACTCTTGCCAATCAGAACCAGAAGTCGCTATACCGTATGCCAAAAGCTTGCCATTATCGCTGATAGCTAAACCTGAAAGAGCAACAGTCCCATCATCTGAAAGTTTGTTAGGATCTAGTAAAACTCTTGGTTCAGAATCCAGAGATTTTAACGTATACAAAACACTTTGATTTTGCAAGCCATCATTTTTGAAATAAAAATAATTTTCTCCTTCTTTAAAAGGAATTCCATACTTTTCATAATCCCAAAGTTTGTTAAGACGTTGTTGAATTTTCTCTCTAGTCGAAACTTCGCCCAAATACGCAAAAGTAACTTGATTTTGTGCCTCGATCCAAGCCCTAGTTTTTTCAGAGTCAGGATCTTCTAACCAACGATAAGGATCTGCTACTAAACTACCGTGGTAATCATCAACTTGATCAATTTTGTGGCTGAGTGGATAGTTCAGGGATTTTTCAGAGTAGGGCATGGTTTTGGATTAAAAGTATCTTTTCATATACTACAAACATCAGCCCCAGTCTTGATGTGGGTACTATCCCCAAAAAATATCCGGTACTATTGACGCAGAATTGGCATGGTTACGGTTTGTCTAGGCGATCGTTTAACCGTAGATTGGTAATTTATTGCTCAAGATGTCAGAGAAACTGATATAACTATACTACGGTTACTTTATCGAGAAAAAGTACTATATGGCGGTAACTCTATACTCAAGCATTGCAACCCCCCACAGTAAGAATACTCACCACTATTTTACAAGGCGGACATTTTTACCAGACCAGCAAAATAGTTTATGGAAAATAGAAGCTGGTTTCGTGAGAACTTTTACCTATTTAGAAAATGGAACAACCGTTGCTTTAGGGTTATGGGGCCCTGGAGATATTCTTGGTAGAGCTTTGTCAAAATTAGAACCGTATCAAATGGAATGTTTGACGAAAGTAGAAGCGACAATAGTGCCTATTGAAGAATGGAAAAACCCTACTGATACTCTGCTGGCGCACATTCAGCAAGCAGAAGAATTAATGGTAATTCGTAGCTACAAAAAAGTAGATACCATGCTAATTAAACTATTAGCATGGTTATCCAAAAAGTTTGGTTCAGAAGTAGATAAAGGACGTTTAATTGATATGCGTCTGACCCATGAAGATTTAGCGGAAATGCTTGGTTCTACAAGAGTAACAATTACTCGCATCCTTGGGCAATTTGAGGAAGAGGGTCTGATCAATAGGTTATCCCTACATCGTATAGTCCTGAAGGAAGAAGATATTTGGTACTATGAGATTTAAGCAATTTTAGTAATACCAACTATCACCTTCTACATTCGCTCTGCCCTCAATTTTAATATCTAGGGCTTCTAGATAAGCAAGCCCACTAGATATTTGCTTGATCGTTCCCCTGAGGGTTAGATCAAAATATCCTGCACCACCTGTATTAACTCCTAGTAAGGCTTTGGTGATGTTAACAACCAAACCATACATAGAAATTAGTTGTGAAATTACAGGTTCTTGAAGATAATTTTTGGGAATATATATGCGTACACGAATTTGTGCAACTTGTTTTTTTTCATGTATTGAAGGAACAAGAGATAATTTCGTAGGGAAGTTAAATTGAAATTGATTTAATGCAGCCATTGGATGATACTAATGTGTAATTAATATTGAAGTTTTTATTGTGGTAAATTAAAGCCCAATCCTCTTATTTACGAGGAGCTATAAGTCGATTATTGAGATTTTTCTAAAAAAATCAAATCAAACCAGCCTACGTTTTCATCTCCCAATACTCGTAAAATACACTTTAATTATCGGATTACTGTGCTTTGCAGTATTATAAACGAGATTCCCACAAAAAACGCGGGAAATCAATACGTAATAATACGTATATCCTGACAGATATTGGTTCCATATATACATTTATATTTTTAAGGACTGCGTCCAGATTCCCTCTCGAAGAAATTGGGGATATTGTTGCTGATGAATGATTTAGGACTGCTGTAGCGAAAAGATATTCTTATCCTGTATTGTTAATAACAGTTCAGAAACGACTTTCTCCCAAAGGAGAAAGATGATTTAATAAAACTCTCGTAAATTGTTTTATATCAACACAAAAATGAAAATAACTTTTGCGTATACCACAGTATTATTCTCTGCTTGTACTTTTTTTCTGGCAGCTTGTAGTGGTACTAACACAGACACAAATTCGACCAACAATTCTCCAAATAACACAACCAATACTACAACAAACGTTACTACAACAAGCGATAAAAATACTATTCCTATTGGCATTGCCCTAGCGCAAACTAGTAATGTAGCTCTACTTGGTCAAGAACAAGTCGCTGGAGCTAAAATTGCTGAAAAGTATTTCAATGATAAAGGTGGAGTCAACGGTACTCCAATTAAACTAATTTTTCAAGATACGGCTGGTGACGAAGCTGGAACAATTAATGCTTTTCAAACTCTTATCAATAAAGATAAAGTCGTAGGTATTGTAGGCCCTACATTATCCCAACAAGCCTTTAGTGCTAATCCTATTGCTGAAAGAGCAAAAGTCCCAGTTGTTGGGCCATCAAATACAGCAAAAGGCATACCAGAAATCGGTGATTATGTGGCGCGCGTTTCTGCACCCGTTTCTGTAGTTGCTCCTAATTCAGTCAAAGCTGCACTTAAGCAAAATCCCAACATTAAAAAAGTCGCGGTTTTCTTCGCTCAAAATGATGCCTTTAGCAAATCAGAAACCGAAATTTTTCAACAAACCGTTAAAGATCAAGGTCTGGAATTAGTAACAGTACAAAAGTTCCAAACTACTGATACTGACTTTCAATCTCAGGCGACTAATGCAATTAATTTAAAACCTGATTTAGTGATTATTTCTGGACTAGCAGCCGATGGTGGAAACTTAGTCAGACAGTTGCGTGAATTGGGTTATCAAGGTGCAATTATTGGCGGTAATGGTTTAAATACCTCAAATGTTTTCGCAGTTTGTAAAGCACTTTGTGATGGTGTATTAATAGCTCAAGCTTACAGTCCAGAATATACTGGTGAAATTAATCAGGCATTTCGTCAAGCCTACGTTGATCAATATAAGAAAGAACCGCCCCAATTTAGCGCTCAAGCCTTTGCCGCAGTACAAGTATATGTAGAATCTCTCAAAGCATTAGATACCAAGAACAAAGTTAGTAAAATACAGTTACCAGAATTACGTACAGAACTGAACAAACAGCTACTAACAGGTAAATACAATACACCATTAGGAGAAATTAGTTTTACACCAATCGGTGAAGTTGTACAACAAGATTTTTATGTAGCTCAAATTAAAATGGAAAAGGATGGTAGTCAAGGTAAGTTTACATTTTTGAAATAGAAAATTGAGAGTGGAGAGGGGGAGGGTGAAGAAAACTGTTGACAAATGACCAATGACTAATGACTAACTTAAATGGATATTAGTGTATTTTTCCAACAGCTATTGAATGGGTTATCTATTGGCAGCGTTTATGCAATCTTTGCCTTAGGTTATACATTGGTTTATTCCATTTTGGGAATTATTAACTTAGCGCATGGGGCAATTTTTACTCTGGGGGCATATTTTACTTATGCTCTTATGGGTGGTACGTTTGGGTTTAATGGTTTACTAGCTAACGCTACTCTGCCGATACAGTTACCATTTGCTATTGCATTGATTATTGGCAGTAGTTTAGCCGGTTTAGTAGGGGTGGCAATGGAAAGAATTGCTTTTCAACCTTTGCGAAAAAAAGGATCTGACACCTTACTAACCGTGGTTTCCAGCTTAGGGGTAGCAGTTGTAATTGTGAACCTAATTCAATATTTAGTAGGTGCAGAAAGTTATACATTTCCGGCAAATACTTTTGGGAGTTTACCCCCAGCCTTTAACTTTGGAACTTTGGAAAAGCCGATACCTATTCGTAGCGTACAGGTGGTAATTTTCACTGTATCTGTTGTAATTGTGGCTATTCTTACCTACTTTATTAATTGTACTAAATACGGTAAAGCAATTCAGGCGATCGCCGAAGATGCCACTACTGCCAGTTTATTAGGTATCAATAGCGATCGCTTCATTGTCTTAACTTTTTTTATCAGCAGCTTTCTCGCTGGCTTGGCGGGTACATTAGTCGCCTCTAGTGTAAGCATTGCAGGCCCTTATTTTGGTATTGGCTTTGGGTTGCGGGGTTTAGCGGTGATTGTTTTAGGAGGCTTAGGGAGTATTCCTGGCGCAGTGCTGGGAGGTTTACTAATTGGCGTAGTTGAGGCGCTTGTTCCCTCTGATTACTCTGGTTATAAAGACGCTGTAGCTTTCGGGATTTTGTTTATCATGCTATTAGTTAGACCCCAAGGATTATTAGGTCGTCGGTTTATTCAGAAAGTCTGAGGTAGAAAGCCATGACAGCAATCGCAAGACAAAAATTAACCTTTGATCAATTTCTCGATAAGTGTCCAGAGGAAGGTTTTTATGAACTTGTAAATGGAGAAATTATAGAATTGCGTTCAACTAGAAATCATGATGATGTTGCAGACTTTATAGCTGACTCTTTTAAAGAGCAAATTAAAAATTTTAAGTTGAATTATGTCGTTAAGAATACAGCCGTTTTTAGAACTACAAATTCTGATGGCATAGAACAAGGGCGCAAACCAGATGTTAGTGTAATTGATAGAGACTTATGGCGGTCAAATCGTTCATCTTATTCTGCACTTGAGCAACCAATTCAATTGGCTGTAGAGGTAACATCAACTAATTGGGAAGATGACTATATTGATAAGTTGGATGACTATCAAAGATTAGGTATTCAGGAATATTGGATTGTCGATTATTTGGCAATTGGAGACAGAAAATATTTGGGAACACCAAAAGAGCCGACTGTATTTGTCTTTGTATTAAATACTCATGGCAACTATGAGCGCACATCTTTTAAAGGTTCTGAGCGTATCATATCAGTCACCTTTCCTGAACTAACATTAACCGCAGAGCAAATATTAACCGCTTAAAGTTTTATAAAAGCAATTTAAAATGGCTGAATTTTTCTCCACCTATGGTTCTCTCATCGTCTCTATGGTTTTAGGAGCGCTACTGGGACTATCACTTTACTTACCTCTAATGGCTGGGCAATTATCTCTGGCAAGCCCTGGATTTTATGCTTTAGGTGGTTATATTGCTGCGATTTTATCAACTAAAATTTTTCAAACTAACAGCAATTTATTTCCGATACCGCTACTTTTATTAGAAATGTTAGTTGCTGCCGCAATCTCTGGTTTATTGGGAATAGCTGTAGGCATTCCGGCTTTACGTTTACGGGGAATTTATTTGGCGATCGCTACTATTGCTTTTGTGGAAGTTTTACGGGTTCTCTCTCTAAATTTAGATATTACAGGGGGGGCTGTCGGTATTTTTGGTATCCCTCAACCATTCTCCACACCAATCGAATATTTATGGATTGCTTTGCCATTACTATTAATTAGTATGGTGCTATTTTACCGTTTAGAACGGGTGCGAGTGGGTAGAGCTTTTACTGCCATTCGTGAAGATGAATTAGCAGCCGGGGCGATGGGGATTAACCCCACTTACTACAAAGTTTTAGCATTTACTTTAGGGGCAATGCTCGCTGGTATTGTGGGTGTGATTAGCGCGCACTTTCTTAATACTTGGAATGCTAGACAAGGGACATTTGATGCTAGTATTATTTACCTCACTTTTGTTTTAATTGGCGGTTCGAGAACTTTTTTAGGTTCAGTTGTTGGTGGTATGGTATTTACAGCTTTACCGGAAGTCTTACGCGGACTAGCCGATACAGGTGGTTTCCCTACTTGGTTAGCTCAATTTCTCCGAGATGGTAGGTTAATTATTTTCGGGTTGTTGATAGTTATAGGTACGATTTTCTTTCCCCAAGGTTTGGTAACTCCAGATATTTTTAAATTCGGTAAGCCTAAAAATAGATGAGCCTAGATAAAAGTAGAGTTATATTAGAAGCAAAGTCACTCACCCGCCGCTTTGGTGGTTTAATAGCGGTAAATAATGTATCTTTTACTGTTAATCACTATGAAATTTTTGGTTTGATAGGGCCTAATGGTGCAGGTAAAACTACACTGTTTAACTTAATTACAGCTTTAATCCCACCTTCCAGTGGAGAATTAATTTATCAAAATAAAGCAATTGCTCAACTACGTCCTCATCAAATTGCTAGTTTGGGCATAGCGCGGACATTCCAAAATATTCGCTTATTTGGGGAATTATCGGCACTAGAAAATGTGATAATTGCTCGTCATTTACATACTAAAAGTACTATATTTACAGGTGTTTTAGGATTACCACCAGCACCTAAAGAAGAAGCTCGCAGTAGGGAAAAAGCTTTAGAATTATTAGAGATGGTGGGATTGAGCGATCGCGCCCAAGAGAAATCCCGAAACTTTGCCTACGGTGATCAACGGCGCTTAGAAATTGCCCGCGCCTTAGCCTTAGAACCGCAAATATTACTACTGGATGAACCTGCTGCGGGGATGAATCCAAGTGAGAAACAGCAATTGAGTGAATTTATTCGTGAGATCCGCGATCGCTTCAATTTAACTATCATTTTAATTGAGCATCACGTACCCTTAGTCATGGGTTTGTGTGACAGAATTGCTGTATTAGATTTTGGGCAATTAATTGCTTTAGGTGAACCATCTGTAGTCAGAAATGATCCGGCTGTAATTGAGGCTTATTTGGGCAATGAATAAGTCTGCTGAAATTCTGCTAATGAACTAACAGCGATCGCACTATCCATCAGGTTTTCTAATCGCTCTACAGTCTCCCCTTCTAGCCTTGCTGCTAACTCTTGAGGAACTTCACCAAAACGCCGTTCTAACAGTCGGATTAATTGCCGTTGCATACCCTGCTGTAGTCCCTGCTGTAGTCCACGTTTTTCACCTTCAGCAAGGATTTCTTGATACCAAGGCGATTCTCGCAATATTGCCATATCCCACCTCATGATTTGCTGCACTAAAGGAGTCTCCAACACAAAGCTAGCAAAAAATGCTAGCAATGATTCTCTCGCGTTCACTAACCTGCTGAGATACTGAGTACACCACTAATAAAATTGGCCAATCTCCGCGCCCCTCCGCGTTTTCCTTCGCGCCCCTCCGCGTTTAAAAACATTATTTATCTACCTCACACAACTGGAAATATCTATAACTGGTTTACTAATTTTAAGGTATGTTAGATATTATGTCAGAACTCAATATTTCTGGATTTAAATCGCCGATGCACGCAGATGAAAGCCGATATGAAAATAGACAAGATTTTAAAATTTTAGAGATTCAGGAACTTGATGTTAATTATGGCGGTATTCAAGCTCTGAAAAAGATTAATTTAACTATTCAAAAGGGGGAAGTTGTTACATTAATTGGTGCAAATGGTGCAGGTAAAAGTACAACATTAAGGGCGATATCGAAGATAGTTACTCCTCAAAATGGGCAAATTATTTATAGTGGACGTAATATTACACGCCGTCTACCCCATGAAGTTGTGAAGTTTGGTATTGCCCATTGTCCAGAAGGGCGGAGGGTATTGGCAAAGCAAACTGTTTTAGATAATTTACTCTTGGGTGCATATATTCGCTCCAATCAAACAGAGATTAAAGCTGATATTAAACAACAATTTGAATTGTTCCCCAGACTAGCACAACGACAAAATCAACTAGCTGGAACTCTCAGTGGAGGAGAACAGCAAATGTTGGCGATCGCTCGTGCTTTAATGAGTAGACCACAGCTTTTACTTTTAGATGAGCCTAGCTTGGGTTTAGCACCAGCGATTGTGAGAGAAATATTCTCGATTATTGAAAATCTTCGTGCCACTGGTGTGACTATTTTACTTGTAGAGCAGAACGCTAATTTAGCGCTACAAATCGCTGATAGAGGATATGTTTTAGAAGCTGGTTCTATTACCTTATCAGGTGCAGCATCCGACTTAATTAATGATGAGCGCGTGAAAAAAGCCTACTTGGGTTGATTATATTGCTGAGATCATTTACGTGGAAAAACTGATAATATCTGTGGGGATTGGTAATCGGTAAAATCAGAAAGAGTTATGACAAATCAAGCTCCTATCCCAGTTATTGTTAATGGTGCTGCTGGCAAAATGGGACGTGAAGTAGTCAAAGCAGTAGCCCAAGCACCAGACTTAAACTTATTGGGTGCAATTGACAGCAGTCCAGAACATCAAGGTAAAGATGCTGGAGAATTAGCGGGTTTAGGTGAACCCCTGGAAGTTCCCATCACAAACCAACTAGAACCAATGTTGGGTTATGTCGCAGGAGAAAGACAGGGGCCACCAGGGGTCATAGTAGACTTTACTCATCCTGACTCAGTTTATGATAATGTGCGCAGCGCGATCGCCTACGGCATTCGTCCCGTTGTAGGTACTACAGGATTAAGCCCAGCACAAATCCAAAATTTAGCTGATTTTGCCGAAAAAGCCAGCACAGGTTGTCTGATTATCCCTAACTTCTCCATAGGTATGGTGTTGTTACAACAAGCAGCCGTCACCGCATCACAATATTTTGACCACGTAGAAATTATCGAACTGCACCACAATCAAAAAGCCGACGCACCCAGTGGTACAGCCATTCAGACCGCCGAGTTACTAGCAGAATTAGGTAAAACATTTAACTCTGCTATTGTGGAAGAGACGGAAAAAATACCTGGAGCTAGAGGTAGTTTAGCCGGAGAAGGAATTAGGATTCATAGCGTCCGCCTACCCGGACTCATAGCCCATCAAGAAGTAATTTTTGGCGCACCAGGACAAATTTATACATTACGCCATGATACAAGCGATCGCGCCTGCTATATGCCAGGAGTTTTACTTGCGATTCGCAAAGTCTTACAGCTAAAGTCGTTAGTATATGGTTTAGAAAAGATCCTTTAAACTCCAAACTCCCCATTCCCCACTCATGTTAGTTCCACTGACTCGCCAGAAATTTGAACAACTAATTCCTTTAATTGCCACTGGCCCGCAGTATAAGTACTACTGGGGAAAGTTTTCCAACTTTTTGCAGCGCCTGCTAGCTTCTGTAGTATCCGTAGTTGTGATTCTCCTGATTAGGTCAGTTTTTCGCTTAGAGTTTGGCCTTATCGTCTTCTTTTTGGGTGTATTCGCCGCCTTTTTTTGGATGTGGTACCCCGTACTTCAGGCTAGCCTACGCAATGCAAAATGCCGCCGTTACAAATACAGTGGCTTTTTCCGTGGGCGCATTTTGGACTGGTGGATTACAGATAAGTTGATGGGTAAACAAGAAACCGTCAACAGCAAAGGCGAATTGGTAATCGTCGAAAACAGAGAAAAACGGATCAACATTGAGGTAGGCGACGACACAGGATTTAGTGTCGAGTTAGAAGCACCCCTACGTCCTGTCCATAAAGCCATTGCCCGTGGTCAAATTGCTGAGATGATTGTCTTATCAAATCGTCCTGATTTGAGCAGAATCGAAGAATTTAGCGATGTTTATATCCCCAGCCGCGACATTTGGGTAAACGATTATCCCTATCTACGCAGGGATTTCTTTAACGAAGTCAGCAGCCGTTTACGCCCAGCCCGACAAGATAAACCACGCCGCAGACGCAGAACTGAGGAGTAGGGAGAGAGAAGAAGCAGGGGAGCAGGGAGCAGGGAGCAGGGAGCAGGGGAAATTTTGAATTTTGTAGGTTTAGCTTCCCGTAGGCTATTTTGAATTGATCACTCCCTCTTCTGCCCATAAGCTTGCCAAGCCAAGTCTATCAAACCATCGGCGATCGCAGCTGCTACGACAGCATTGCCTTTACGGCTGTCGATTGTGATATTAGGGACTAAGGAGTCTTGCAAACGCCTTTTAGCATCTTCCATATCTACTAATCCTACAGGAGTAGCAAGAATCAAAGCCGGACTAATCTCTTCTGCTTCAATTAAATCCACTAATGTAGTTAAAGCTGTTGGCGCTTGACCTACTATAAAAATACCTTCTGGATAGCGTTTAGCTAAAGTTTCAATTCCCCATGCAGCGCGAGTTTTTTCTATTTGGGGACGAGTCGAAGCTTCTGTACTACAAAAAACTGGGTTAGCAAAAGTCTTTTTAATATCGTCAGCAATACCTGTTTGCACCATCGGTACATCTACCACAATAGTAGTCCGTGCTGCCAATGCTGCTGCACCCGCTTGTAAAGCACGTTCAGAAAATCTGATTAAAGACTTATACTCAAAGTCAGCCGTAGCGTAAATTACGCGGCGAACAATTTCATATTCTGCTGGCGAGAACACATGATCGCCAATCTCACTATCGATAATTGCTAAACTTTGAGCATCACTTACGTGCCATTCCATTGCTATTCAATTCTCAGAGACTAGCTTTCAGCTTATCAGATTAAAGATTGGAGCTTAGAGGCTAGTAATATATTTTTCCCTATTCCCCAATCCCCAATCCCCAATCCCTATCTAAGAATTAGCATTAGACGAAGGACGACTAAACACAGGGGATAGATAAGCCACTAAACCCCCAATGAAGAAACCAGAGAAGTTGCGGACTAGAGGTAGCCAGTCACTTGTACGGGTGACTACAGGCCCAATACCAAAGGCTATAAACAAAATTCCCCATAATGGTGAGAAAATTAAAGCCCATTGCCAAGCAAAAATTTGTCCTTCCTTGCGTGGTTGTCCAGCAAAGCCACAAATAACTCCACCAATAACGGAAGTAATTAAGGTTAAAATCCATTGTTCCCTGGGTAGACCAGGTACAACGTTACAACCACCTTTAAGTAAACAGCCTTTAACTGAATCTAAAGCTTGTAAAATCGCTTGGTCTTCACCTTGTTCTCGGACAAAATACAAATTCCCAAAGCGGGTTTGTAGTTCTATCCAAAAAGTCCGGGGTAACAGTTCATAAACTGCATCACCAACGCTAAAACTGAGGATGTTCCCGCCACGGGAGTCAGCAACTAGGAGAATGCTTTTATCATCCAAACCCCAATAATTAATGACAGCCCTACCCGGAGTGCGGTCATACTGAGTCAGTACGCGTAGTTTCCAACCAGTATCAGCCTCAAATTGCTCTATGTCTTCGACTAGCTTTTCTTCTTGCGGATCTGGGAGTGATTTAGCTAAGTCTACAACTGGTGTGAAAAACTTAGGTAATAACTCAGGATTGTCGTAAGCCAGCGCAGAGGGAGAATTTATTACCCAAAGTGACCCAGCCAAGAAAAATACTGTAATAGATACTAAAATTCGTCGCCAAAAACGAGACTGCATGGACGTTCTTATACAAATATCAACAGTAAAAGTGAACAAGTTACTTCAAAAGAGTATGAGAAAAGTGATAGTTTGTTACACTTGTTTACTTTACTCTAATCTTAGGGATGAAAGCAAAGATTATTCTTGGGGATTGGGCTTTGGGGAATTAAGGAGAACTACAGACTCTGGAATATGTACAAGCGGTACAAATGTTTTAGGGACATTGCACAGCAAGAAATATGTATAGACCTTACACTACAAAGTCTTTAAAGAAATTCCTCATCATCAATGCCGTTGTTCCAGTTAGAAGCTTCACTGTAACCATCATGACTCCGGTATACTTCTGCTTTGGGTAGGCGATTTTCTGATTTCAACGCTTCTCGTTCTCGGAGAGCAAAAGAGGATGGTTCTGTAATAGATAAACGCTCAACTGCTCGTCTTGTAGGTTTTTGTCGGGTAAAGGTTTTCCAAGCGGTTTTGACACCAACAAATATGCTGCGTGTGCCTACTTGCAGATTTTGAGCTTGTTTTCTTGCACCATCTAGACTTTGATCAACTTGTCTTGCAACCTGACTGGCACTTTTGACACCTTCGCTAACATCTTCTGTTAAATCTGTAATTTCCAAGCCTGTTGTGCGGATGGCTTCTAGTGTAGGTGGTAGTTCCCTTGAGAGCGTATCAAATAACTTTTCGGCACTGCGGGCTGCCCGTGCTAATTCCTGCAAAGCGGGTATCGCTGCTACCAAAACAGCAGTCAAGCTGGTAGCGACTAAGACAATTGACAGTCCCAACCAAAACAGGGGTTCAACCACGGCAATAAAAATTCAAATAATCTACGACTAGGCTTGTACCTACACAGGAAAACAAGGTTTACTGTATGTATTTATGTTTCAGAATTATGGGTTTTCTAATTCTTGAGCAAGAGAATCAGCGTCTGGGGTAGCTTGTTGGCGTTTCAAGACTTGGCTTTCGCGCTGACTAGCATCCATACCAGCTGCGATCGCATCCCGTAATCTATCTAGAGTTTCATCCCAATTTCGCAAAGCGTTGGTAGACAGTCTATCTGCTTGAATTTGTACACTTGTTGATAAATCTTCTGCTAATTCGGGGATTGCATCAGCAGACTTTTTCAAAAGTTTACGAGTTTCGCGCCCTGTGCGTGGAGCAGCAAGTAGCCCTGCTAAAGCACCAATAGTAGCTCCCAGCATCATACCGCCAATAAATGTTCCAGAACGGTTATTAGACATCTTATATTGTTTCTCTCCTTACAGTTATTTTAGGTGGTTTTCGCCTTTTGAAAAACACCAGCAATTTTATCTGATTAATCTAGCGTGACAATATATCAACAAAAAATGTTGCTTTTATGCCTGATCTGATTCTACAGAATTTATTTTTCCGACATAGAAACTGGTTTGCGAACATAACGCCCCCAGGTACGTTGACCGAGCAATAATAAACTCACAATTTGCCTGGTTTGCTGAATTTGACTCTGTAAGCTTTGGTTACTCAACCGCAGATTCTGAAGATTTTGCTGGCCAAGATAAATATTTTCCGGTGCCTTATATAGTAAATCATGACTACAGCGCTCATAATCGATGAGGCGATCGGCGATAAACGCTATCAGTCTTTTCAACTGCCAGACTCGCCAAGCTACATAAAGTAGTATTACAGAAACAGCAGTATTAAAAACTACAACTACTATTACCATTTTATTTTACGCCTTGTCTCTAGAAAACGGGTTAAGTGAGTGTAGCTTTAAGAATCAGATTTGACTAAGCTTTAATACCTTACTAAAATTCCCTACAAATCTCGAAAATATTTCTTTTGAAATTTATTATATATTCTATTGATAAAAAGCTTCATTAACCTCACTTTTGTTAAACTGGGTATATCACCTTCTTGATATTGTCTATGGTCAAAAAATTCGTTTATTTCCATTAGAATCACTTGCAAACGTTTCAGAATAGTTTCAACCCGATACTCAACGAAGAAATCTTCAGATAAATTTGCCGAGGCGGAAGAATCTATCACCTTGAGAATACGTTGAACATCGTATTCTTGGGAATAACCAGAGATTTTATGACAATTAAAACCAGGATCTAAATAATCTGATAGTCCACCATTAACACTAGAAAAAACCTGACACCCACAAGCTAAAGCTTCCATTGGCTGTAAACCAAAACCTTCACTAACATTCTGTTGCGCCCAGTATTCCGCAGAATCATAAAGATAAACTTTAGTGCGGTTAAACAGCCCAGGTAAATCCTCAACATAAGAATTAACTACCTCGACCTTACATTTTTCCTTTAACGCTGGAATAAGTTGTTTTATCAGATATTCAGAAGATTTTCTTGCCTGAACTAAAACATCTATATCTCTTTCTGTATGTAAATTTCTAAATTCAGGACTAATCTCATTTGGTAAATAATAAATGAGAGAATTGGGTGATTTTTGTCCCCAATATCCCAGGGTGTTACGACTCACAGTAATAATAGGAATACTTGCAGGTATGCTGAACTTATAACCTGCACTATGAGCATGATAAACCACATTGTATTGCTTGAGTTTTGCCGCTAACTTGGCTATGTCAAAACCCCAGCTAATTACAAAGATTACGCCGTCCAAATTTTTCTCTTTTAACAGTTCATCAAGAAATAACTTCCCGACTTCTCTTTGACGGTAAGTTACAACCTCGGCATGACAAATTTGTTGCGCCAATTTAAATGTTTTTAACTCTGCCCAAAGACCACCACAAGCAAATTTGCCGTCAGTTCCTGGGACTAAGAAATAAAGTTTTCGCATGAAGTAATGGGTACTAGGGATGAGGATAGTAACTAATTACCAAAGAAAAAAGGATACAAGCCCCTAAATTTATTTATGGAGAAGAAAAAAAGTGAAACAGCATTAATTCAAGCCCCCAGATTTATCCGTGAGGTATTTAATTTTGAATTTTGAATTTTGAATTTTGAATTGGAGCGCAGCGACTTGACTAATGACTATCTCGCCATGTCACCTTAATAAAATGCCCTTGGCGACCCCAAACATCGCGGGAAATAGTAATATTGTCTACTGCCAAGTTAAAAGGAATCGCAGTGGTAATGTATCGCTGTGCTATTAAGCCTAAATCGGGTGCAAGTTCAGATGCGGTGGTAGCTGCCAATCCTAAACCTATCAATTGTTCTACAGGACGGAACGGTAGCATGAGATTTACACCCACTGCCAGTCCAGCAGCCAACAGCATAGTCACTGATAAATTCGTACCGCACCGGGGGTGTACAGCTAAATCCCATTCACCATTGGTCAGGCGGTGGAGGGCAAGGGTGACAGCACGCCGCAAATCGCTAATATTCACCTCTCCGTAGAGGTAAAAGCCTTGGTCTGTAGACAAACCACCTAGTAGTTCGTTATCAACTTGAACTGGGCTTGGTCTACTGATAGGCGTTTGAGTGTTTCTAGTTTCACTCAAAACCCAAACTGTGGCGTGTTCGAGGGCGTGAACTTGCCGCAACATCAAGATTTCTTTCAACCCTGGGATAAAAGACAGATTTTTGAGTAGGTCAGCATCCTGTTTTGGTTGAGGTGTCGTCAAGTCAAAATTTAGAAAATCAAAGGGAGACGAGCTACCTTGAACATAAGCAGAGGTATCCATAAGAACACTGCTCCCAAGTTGATGGAGCAATATAGATTTCTTACAAATGTAACGCTTGAAGCTAGGGATTGTTGCTAATTTTTGTTGATGATTTTTTCAAGGTCTATTGACATGAGTTTAAGTCGCCGCCCATCGAGTCTAACGTGATGCTTCGTTAAGCGCTAACGCTCGTACCAAAGTGGAGGTCTGAAGGAATAATGGTTTTAAACACTTACCCATTATCCCTCATACCTTTATCACCACTCTGTCGAGCAATAACTGCTTGATGTTGACGTTTATCAGACTTGCGCTAGAGGTTCACAAATGAAAGATGCGTGAGGAGAAAACAATCAGTAAACCATCAAAATTATCTGTATTACCAGACAACATTCGTCGCTATGCTAGATGCACAGAATGGCGTTTGCCACGCGCCATTAATTTTTGTCAATCGTTCTGGTTTGGTAGAGAACAGCAGTTAACGTCATTCAAGCAGACTTTACCCCACTGTAAAGCCCATCGGACAAGCGCTACTCGGTTTTCCGTTCGTGTCTTGTCGAGGATGTTGCTAATGTGATTATCAACTGTGCGTTTGCTAATTTCCAGTTTTGCTGCAATCTCTTGGTTAGTTAAGCCAGCGGCCACTAAGTCGATAATTTGCAGTTCTCTGTCTGACAGAGTAACAGGGGTCTGAGACTCGCCACCAGCCATGAGTTCTTTTTTCCTCCGTTGGTATATGTACTTATCACCTTTCTTAATTCTAGAAGATTCTTCTGGCTGTAGGGATTTCAAGTGTTAGCTGTAATACAATTGACAATATTTTTTTTCTTTTTTAAAGGAATGATAATTTAATTAAATTTTCTATATATGTATTAAATAATATATTCAATATGCAAGATATACTTAATAAATTCTATTTTTAGTGCGTATTTTTTCAGCGTATACATATAAAATATGTATAAATAATGTCTTGGTTTGGGAAAAAACAAGTATATCCAGGGTTGATAGCGTAGAAATTGGGTTTTGCGGCTTTTATCTTAATTGAAGATATATGTGACATTTGGCACTTTTTAATAAAAGTTCTGGCGTTGCCGATTAGTAAAATGATTGAATTGGTTCATTTTCTGTGATTTGGAAACTCCTGCACTCCGATACTGGTCTTCATACTAATACTTCAAGATTGCCTGTTTGAGCATCTGCATCACATTTAGAGTATCATTTACTACATTAGATATATGAAATTTAGCAACCTCAGAAATCCTTGTATCTTGATGATAATCAGCTTGAGTTTTTTACAGGCTGCTGATGCCCGAACTCCTGTAAGTCAAGCATTCCAACTATCTCAGGAAGTAGCAACATTGCGAAAACAGGGGACAAAGGGGTTGCAAGTGTTTCTTAAATCCCATAGTAATCAACTTAATAACCCCCAAGTCAGAAAGGCTTTAGATGCACTCTGCCAGCAACGAGACTGTTATGCTTCTCGTCTTTACTGGTACACTGACATAGAACAAGCTAAAGCAGCAGCTCAGGCTAGTGGTAAGCCGATTTTATCTTTACGGTTGTTAGGTAAGCTTGATCAGGATTTGAGTTGTGCTAATAGTCGATTCTTCCGTGTTGCATTGTATCCCAATGCACAAATTTCTCATCTGCTGCAAGACCGTTTTATTTTACACTGGCAATCAGTACGCCCTGTACCAAAGGTGACAATCGACTTTGGTGACGGTCGGAAACTAGAACGGACGGTTACAGGTAATAGCATTCACTATATATTGGATGGGTCTGGTCGCCCTATTGATGCTATACCTGGACTTTACAGCCCTACAGCTTTCTTGCAACAACTACAACAAGCTGAATTAGTAGCCCAAGAATATCGCCAGCTTTCTGTTGCCAATCGTGATGCTTTTTTAAAAAAATATCATAGCGATCGCCTGCAAGCAATCCAAACCCAATGGACGGCAGATTTATCTCAACTGGGAATTAATTCTTTTCCCCGTTTAACACAATCACCAAATAACACGAGTCAGCCACCAACAGCAGAGTTAGCAGGTTCTTTGGCAGTTTCTAAGATGGCAGTGGAACGTCCCTTACTCAGGACTATTCAGCCTACTAACAATCGAGAGACGTTGGCAAAAATCACAGATGAGGAATCTTGGAACAAAATCGCTCAACTTTACATAGCTGATACTAAGCTAGATCAAAACAGCATTGCTTTGATCAGAGCTAAAACTAAAGCAGCTAATTTACAGAAATTGGTAAAAAACTTTGAGTCAGCAATGGCTTTAGATACAGTCAGAAATGAATATATGCTACACAGCCAAATTCATCAATGGTTTGTGGAAGGTAATCAGACTAGCAATGTGGCAATACTCAATGACAAAGTGTATGCTCAACTGTTTCTAACTCCTAGTTCTGACCCTTGGTTGGGACTTGCACCTGATGACACATACAGCGCTATTGATAATGATGGAATCCGTTGATTATTCTCTGTTTTTAAGCTAATAAGTCTAGTTTTTGCCGTTATTTTTCAGTTATTGTGTTTTTAAGTTGCACAATCGATCGTGAGGGCTGTTAACTGTTGACAGTTAACGGTCAACAGCCCTGATTAGTAGTTATGCAATTTAGGCACCCATTAGTTTAACTAAGCAGATTAGCTTTGGTCTTGCTTTTGATGTGATACCGATACAGTTGCAAACATTAGTGTTGAAAGTCCCCTGAGAAAGGGGAGGTTTTAAACCCAAATTTTCGGCAACAAAGTTCAAGAAGCTGCGGACTGCAATTTTTCCAGTCGAGCCAAAACTTCTGTACTATGAACAGACGGGTTAACTTTGACAAAAGTCTCCCGGAGAATACCTTGTGGATCAATGATAAAGCTATGACGCATAGATACAAAACCGATCCAAGAACCATAGGCTTTACTAACTGCACCATCAGTATCAGCCAACAAAGGAAATTTTAGACCCTCGGAATCACAAAATTCAGCATGGGAGTCTATATCATCAGCGCTCACACCAATAATCTGGACATTTTTATCCAGATAGGTTGGTAAATCTTGCTGAAAACGACGAGCTTCAATCGTGCAACCAGATGTAAAATCCTTAGGGTAAAAATACAAAACCACCCACTTACCCCGGAAATCAGCAAGAGAAAGCTTACCATCACCTGTATTGGTAGGTAACGTAAAATCGGGTGCAGGTTGGTTAATAGCGGGGAGTTTGCCCCCAAGAGCATAGGCAGTAGGGGCAAAATTTAACCAGCTAATGACAGCAAAGCAGCTGACAAGCAAAATATGCAGAAAATTGCGTCGGGAAATCATGATGTAAACAAGAATGATAACTTTACACAAGTTTACAATTCTTGGGGGATGGGGGTATAGATATTCCAGTCCACAATCCTTGTACCTTTACACATCATGATTTTCTGGAAGCTTATCCACACTTTCGATGTATTGGCTATCGATGAGAAATGCACCTTTACTAAAGCGGACACCCCAATATCCGCCAGGACGACGGTCAAGTACAATGCCTTCTTCGCCAAGTTGAATCACATCAGGGGGGCGTAGCATGGGCATGGGGTCTGCGGTTTTGATATAGGGCGGTAATGCCACAACACGGACTTTACTACCGACGATAAATTCTTCAGACATATGATTCGTAAGAAACGAGAGTCCCAGTAAGCTATTGTGATTTGAAGTTGCACAATCCATCGTGAGGGCTGTTGACTGTTGAGAGTTGACAGTGAACAGTTACCAGTTAACAGCCATGATTAGTAGTTATGCAACTTAGACGCGCATTAGCTTATCTCCACAATACCGGGATTCTGAAGCCTTCAATATTCTCTTTTGTAGGCAATTAATTGACATTACTTCAACTTAAAAATTTTCGCTACACTTTTAAGTTTTAAGTGCTATGTTATACTCCTAGCGAGCAAGCATCATCGAATATGTGCTGAACTCATTTGTTAAATTTACTTAATTTTAGGTGGATAAAGTTAGTAAAATTTCCAACATCACTTAGAATTAAACCTGATCTGCTCTTAAAATCTTCGTTTTTTATAACATCATGGAAATTACCGTCACTGAAGAATCAGTAAAGAAAAGTAAAATTCTGAAATCAGAAAAAGATGATTTCCAGTCAATAATTACGCATCTTGATTCTAACAACTTAGATGCTAACAGAATTATTGATGCTATTAAGTCAGCGATCGCTGAAGTTGTGGAACTGGAAATCACTACTTGGGTAGCAGAGCCATCAACGCAATTAGAGGAAGAACTACACAACATCACCGAAATTGCTAAACCAGGAAACCGAATTTACACCAAAATTAATTTGATCAGTGGAGATATAGAAAACGAAGTGGGTAGCCAGTTCTTGGCTAGTGGGCCTTATGCCGAACTACTGAATTTCCATTTAGTTCAAGTGAAAGATAGTCGGGAAATCATGCAGAAGAATATAGAAAGCGTCCAGAAAATATATAAAATTTTGATGGAAATGTATAACTCTCGCAAAACAGTACAACTGTAAAAGGCGTTGTAGATTTGAGAGTAAATAATTAGCCTCTACTTCTACTACAGGTATCACTTAATAACAAGATTTGCCAGAATAATAAAGGGTAATTGCTATGCAAAATAAGACTCAAGGAATGGACGCTCTTGAGAATAAAAATGCGCGTGGTGGTATATTAAGTAATGGTAGTAGATCCACAAATAGTAATCAAACAAAAGATACTATTGAGATTAAATGTAGGAATTTATTAGATAAATTTGTTTCATCTGTACAAATATTAGTTGATGATATTACAGCCTTAGAAGTCAATACTATGGTTGTTCATAATATTACTGGGACTAAATTTAGTGCGTGGGAAGCTTATCAAGAAATTTATTCCATACATGATAAAGATTATTTTAAAGTAAAAGGAATTCCTGACGATAGCCCATTACGAGAGCGTTATCAACGTCTCTTCGCTCAACTTGAGAGAGAGTATTTTTATATAATTATTGAGGATGAGAGACTGCACAACAAAAAAGTAGAACAATATCACAGGCGCTTGGCATTTCTTAAAGAAATTAAACAAGGAAATATAGTTGAATCAGACCCTCGATATGTAGAATTAGCCCGCCCTATATTACCTTCTCCCTCTCCTGTTATTGATGGTGGAGATCCAGACAATCGTAATGAAAATCGGCAACAAGAATGGGAACAAAATTGCCAAGAAATTAATGCGCTTTTGATTAACGATAAATTTGTGCGTACTCTGCGGAAGATTTCTGAATTGAAAGCCGCTCTTGATGGTGGGGATGTGACAAGTACTAGGACTGATACTATTTACGCTCAAACTGTTATGCAGTTAGATGGAGATATTATCACTCGATATCATAAAGACCTGTTCAGTTTACCAGAAGAAACAAAAAACTTGATCCTGCAAGTTCACAATGAAGGTGTAGTTACTGGTGAAAAACAATGGCATGGAATACTAGATTTTATGATTAATTTGGTAAGAAACATGGCAAATTTAGCTGTCAATGGAAGACAATAAGATCCAAACAAATAATCCTACTGATGTTATAATTGCTATTTCCTTGCAAATTCCCCAAGGCAATACTTTAAAACTTCAGGTTGAGCAAAATGATTATAGTTTTTACCTGAATCAGCAAGTCGTAGAACAAATTCAAGAAGCTAAAAGCAAAGGTACTGCTCTGGAAATTCCGCTAAAGCTTTTGCTACCTCTTTGGTATTACAGTTGCTTTAGTCATAATGTTGTATCAACAAACAAAGAAGAAGGTGGGGCGAGGAAAACTGTAACGAAGTCTTATATTATTTTTTTAATAAATATTTTGCAAGCCTTTTGGAGTAAATCTCTACAAAATAACGCCTCTTTACAACCTGGTTTTACTTTCACCTCTTATTATCAGCCAGAGCAATTACAATCTGTTGATACTCATAAACAAGAACGGGTTTTGCAAAGCGTTGTTTTGTTTCATGGCGATATTTTTCACAAGATTAAATGGGACTTGCTAAATAACAATTTTGATTGCCAGAAAATTGTTGCCGCTCACTATTGGCTCATAGAACAAATTTTAGGCGCTTTGAGGAATAAGTTAAATCTATTAGTTTGGGAAATAGCGGCGATTGTACCTGCTGGTTTTTTGGCTTATAATTCACATTCGGTGAATGGATTAACATCAATAATAACTTGGATAGGTGCGACTATAACAATAGCTTTTAGCCGCCCTGTATTGGTAAAGATTTTACGAAGATTTACTACTCTTAAAAGCGGAAACTTAGATAATTGGGCGTGGGCTATAGTTTGTAGTGTTTCTGGTATTATTTTTTATGGTTTTGAGGAGTTGAGTGATATTTACTTATTGTTGTTGCTAATTCTTTCATGGTTGACACCAGAAATTGTCAAACGTACTTTACGTTATATCTGGCCACAACTAGGTAAATTCATGATACGCTCACTCTCCCGCTTACCTATTTAACAAATGCCAACATTGTTGCGCGATCGCCCAATCTTCTTGAGTATGAATTACTAACACCCGTACTGTAGAATCAGCAGTAGCGATATCTATATCTACTGGTTTGTTTTGGTTCTTTTCTGGGTCGAGTTTTAACCCCAAAAACCCAAAGGCTTCACAAGCTGCTTGGCGAATACCTGGGGATTTTTCCCCTACGCCGGCGGTGAACACCAACACATCCAAACCCCCCAAACTCGCCAACATGGAACCAATCCCAGAACGCAGGCGGTGTACGTACATATCCCACGCCAGTTGAGCGCGGTAGTTACCTTGGGTAATGGCTTCTATCACCTGGGGTAAATCACTGGACACGCCAGAAATACCGCGTAAGCCGGAAGCTTTATTTAAAACATAGTCTAATCTTTCGGCAGAATAATCTGATTGTCGCATTAAGTGAACAATGATCCCCGGATCGATGGAACCGGAACGACTACCCATCATCAACCCATCTAAAGGTGTGAAACCCATTGTGGTGTCAATACTGCGACCATTTTTAATTGCTGCCAAAGAACAACCATTGCCCAAATGACAAGTAATTATCCGCAGAGATGCCAAATCTCGACCAAGGATTTGAGCAGCACGAGCCGAGCAGTATTGATGGCTGATACCATGAAATCCATAGCGGCGGATACCTTGTTCCACCCATTCAAAAGGGCCGGGATAAATAGCGGCTGCATCGGGTAGAGTGGCATGGAAGCCAGTATCAAAGACGGCTACTTGGGGAACATCACCCAAGCTTTTTTCGATGGCTTCAATACCTTCCAAGGCAGCAGGATTATGGGCTGGGGCAAGGTTAGATAATTTAGCGATCGCCTGTTTCACTTCATCAGTAATAATTACACTATGGCGGTAATTTTGCCCACCATGTACCACCCGATGTCCCACCACATCGATTTCGGATAATTGACCGATGACCTTAGTTGTACCGCGACTGAGAGTATAGAGCATATAGGTGACGTGTGCTTGGCGAGAATCACCATAAATAGACTCATGCAGTGTTTCACCTCCAGCTGTTTTAACCTCAATTTCCGCCACACTTCTATCTTGAGTCCAGTTAACTTTCCCTTCCCAAAGCGGTTGGGGTGCTTCCGTCAGGAGAGCATCATCAGGAATTTCATATAAACAACTCTTTTGGCTGCTCGAACCAGCATTCAAAATTAGTACTTTCATTACTTTTTCGTGATTCAGGTTTGTGAAGCGTGAACTATATCATTTCCTAATTTCAAGTATTTATTAAACTTATTACCGATATTTTAGGAAAAGCAAAGACGTGAACCGTTTCCAAAAGCTATCCTCAATCGTGTTCCTGTTATTAGCTTTCATCTATCCGCCTACATTAGTTGAAGCTAAAGAGAATACTCTCAATAATGCTTTAAATGAGCAAACTATTGGAGCAGAAACAAACTTAGTCGAAGGTGAACACAAAGAAGTTTTAATAGCTCACCGACGATATAGACGGCATTATCACGGAAGAAGACGGGCTAGACGGCATTACTACAGACGGCGCTATCATAATCGGCATTATTATAGGCATTACTATCGTCATGGACGTTATCGTGGTCGGTATTACCGTAGAGCAAATTATCACGGTCAATACTATCGTCATGGAGGATGGCAACTTGTCCGCGATCGTCATGGACGATTAATGTATGATTGGCATCGTTAATATTCATAGCTGACACTGAAATTAAGACTGTGTAGATAACCAGAAAACTAAGATTCACATAGGTTGGGGACGTTATCAACAATCAGTCCCCACCCATCATCAAAGATGGCTTTATTGGTAAGTAATATCTGTGGTGTGAGTTGATTCTCTATTATTTGATGAACTTATAGGTAACAAAAATATCGCTCTGAAGATAGAGACATAGATATTTCCTAAAATTCTATGTTTATCACTGGTATAAATTTTTTACTAAAGCTTAACAAAATGAAAAGTGTTGCCAAACTATCTTCAATCGCCATATTGCTTTGTAGCTTAGTTTATCCCCCCTTTATCGCTGAAGCAAAAGCTAGCACTATCAGCAATAGTATTGATCAACAAAGTATTGAAGCAGATGCAAACCTAATTATTGGTCAAACTGAAGGTCTTTTACTTGCTCAACGTCGGGGTGTGCGGAGAAGATATGTCCGTCCAGTTGTCCGGAGAAGATATGTTCGTCCAGTTGTCCGGAGAAGATATGTTCGTCCAGTTGTCCGGAGAAGGTACGTCCGTCCAGTCGTGCGTGGAAGATACGTCCGCCCAGTCGTACGTGGAAGATATATCCGTCGTTAATAATAATTTGTCATTAAGAAAGTCCAATTTAGTCTAGGTTTCTGGATTTGGATATGTTCAGTCTTTTTGGGTAAGAATATCAGCACTAAGAATTGAGTAGTTAGTGGCTAGTTATTCTGACTTGAAAGAGGGTGTAAGGCAATACGGTTCAGTTAAGAGAATAGTAGGTTGGATAGAGCGATAGCGGAACCCACCAAAGTATGCGTGAATGTTGGGTTCCGTTCCTCCACCCAACCTACACCAGTCTAAGTTGTTGCCTTAACTGAACTGTATTGGGGTATAGGGGGAAGATATCTTTCATCTATGATTGTGAAACTTATTTCATTGGGACTGCTTTGAAGTTGCACAATCTATTGTGAGGGCTGTTGACTGTCAGCAGTCAACAGTTAACAGCCCTGATTAGTAGTTATGCAATTTAGGCGCGCATTAGCTTACTAACCACTAAGCCACCAAGTACTAGTGACTTGCTACTACTTCTAGACGAGCTAGTCTTTCTGCTAGTAGTGTTTCTAACTCTTCTAGGGCTTTGGTAAAACCTTTGATACCTTCGTCTAGTTTGTCATAGGCCATGCGGTCAGCAGCGTGCATCTTGTCAAAGGTAGCTTTATCGATGGAAATCTTTTCTATATCCAAAGTTGCTGCTTTCGCTGGGTCGAGTTTGCGGGGTAGCTCACCAATTGTGGCTTGTAGTTCACCCAACAAACCAGGAGAAATTGTCAGCAAGTCGCTACCTGCAAGCTCAGTAATTTCACCAATGTTACGGAAACTGGCTCCCATAACTTCAGTGGTGTAGCCGAACTTCTTATAGTAGTTGTAAATTGTAGTAACAGAAATTACACCAGGGTCTTCCGCAGAGGGGTAGCTATCACGTCCGGTTTCCTTCTTGTACCAGTCGAGAATCCGACCAACAAAGGGAGAAATTAAGGTGATACCGGCTTCAGCACAGGCGATCGCCTGATGCAAACCAAACAATAATGTTAAGTTACAGTGAATACCTTCTTTCTCCAAAATTTCCGCAGCCTTGATCCCTTCCCAAGTAGAGGCAATTTTAATCAAAACACGTTCTGGGCCAATACCAGCCGCTTTGTATTGAGCGATTAATTCTCGTGCTTTGGTGATAGTAGCTTCAGTATCGTAAGACAAGCGGGCATCTACTTCTGTAGAAACGCGACCAGGGATAATTTGTAAAATTTTCAATCCAAAGGATACCGCCAGACGGTCGAAAGCAAGGGAGACAATTTGGCCTTTGCTAGCTCCTGCGCCTGCGTCTTTTTTAGCTTGGAGTAAGGTTTGATCAACAATTTCCTGATATTCTGGCATCTTAGCGGCTGCCGTAATCAGAGAAGGATTGGTGGTAGCGTCGCGGGGTGTAAACTTTTCAATTGCTTGAATATCACCTGTGTCAGCAACTACTACAGTCATTTCTCGCAATTGTTCTAGTAGATTTTTAGTCATAAAATACTCCATGATTTTAGTTTGTTAAGACTTACTTGCTTGGTTGCTAGATCCCCGACTTCTTCAATAAGTCGGGGATCTGACCACCGTTAGTTATTGCTTTGGACTATTGACTCTGGATTGTCTCAATAAAAAATCCATAACACCTGCGTAAGTCCATTTTGTTTAGGATTTACCCTATCCCCTCTTCTTCACACCCTCTTTGATTCCTTACAATTCTGATTTTGGCCATTTTTCTTAACCATTGCCCAATTTGGCTAAGAGGCAAAAGCCTCAGACTTATTCTAGGAATATTAGGCGGTGATTGGTTGTCCAATAGAATGCACTTTAATTAAACTAGTTGTGCCTGATTTACCAATTGGCACTCCAGAAGTAATAACTACCTTGTCACCTTCATGCACCAAACCCGTTCTCACTGCGGTGTTTATGAGATTCATAAACATTTCTTCCGCATTGTGGACTGGTGGAGTTAATAAAGGTTCCACACCCCAGGAAAGTGCTAATTGATGGTAGGCGGTTTCGTCGGGAGTCAAAGCAAAAATTGGTGTAGTCGGACGATATTTCGACACGAGTTTTGCTGTACTCCCAGATGTGGTGTTGCAAAGAATCGCTTTTGCACCTGTTTCGTAGGCGATACGACAGACAGCTTCAGCTACAGATTCGGTGACACTCAGACCACCTGCTTCATGGGATAAACAATTTTTACTACCCTCTTGCAAAGACTTTTCTGTAGTCGTAGCGATATCGTGCATAGTCTGGACGGCGGCGACGGGATATTGTCCCACAGCCGTTTCCCCAGATAGCATGACCGCATCCGTACCATCGAGAATAGAGTTAGCAACGTCGGTAGCTTCTGCACGGGTGGGATCAGGAGCGCTAATCATGGACTCTAGCATTTGCGTTGCCGTAATCACAGGCTTACCAGCTTGGTTGCAACGGCGAATGATGTCCTTTTGAATCAGGGGTACTTCGTGGATAGGCATTTCTACACCCAAATCACCACGAGCAATCATAATGGCATCAGCCACGTCGATGATAGAATCAATTTGCTCAACTGCCTCTGGACGTTCGATTTTGGCAATCACTCGAATGGTTTTCCCAGCCGCTTCAATCATCCGTTGGGCTGGTTCGAGGTCATAAGGCGATCGCACAAAGGACACCGCTACCCAATCCACACCCAACTCAATACCAAAACGTAAATCCTGCAAGTCCTTTTCGGTGATGGAACTGACAGGTAAACGAGTGGCTGGGAGGTTAACACCCTTACGCGTGGAAAGAAGACCCCCGATTTTGGCAATAGCTCGAATGTGATCGGCATCGCGATCGGTCACAATCAACTTCACACGACCATCATTAATTAAAATGGGTTCGCCAGGTCGTACCATTGCAAACAAAGTCGGCAATGGTAAAGGTAATTCATCGAGACTATTACCCTTTTCTTGCAAGACAAAAGTGACTTCCTGACCAGCTTCTACCGTTAACCCTTCTGGCGGTAAAGTTCCCAAACGAATCTTCGGCCCGCATAAGTCTTGCATAATAGCAACAGGCTTTTGTCTATCAGCACTGATTTGCCGCAAATATTGAGCAGTTTGGGCATGAAAATCATAAGCCCCATGAGAAAAATTCAGCCGTGCTACATTCATCCCAGCTTCTACCAACGCTTCTAAACGTTCTGGTGCAGATGTAGCCGGGCCTACAGTACAGATGATTTTAGTTCGACGCATAGATATTGGGGATTGGGGACTGGGGACTGGGGAAGGTGGGGCCCCCTCTGGGGATAAGGGGTAATGGGGACTGGGGATTGGGAATAAATTTAGGTAAGTGTTCTACCTAATACCCAATACCCAATACCTAATACCCTGATTAAACAGCAGCCAGTTGTTCTTTTTGTATCATTGACAACATCAAGTCAACTACACGGTTGGAGTAGCCCCACTCGTTGTCATACCAAGCGACTACCTTAAAGAAGTTGGAGTTTAATTCAATTCCCGCGCCTGCGTCGAAGATGCTGGAATGAGTGTCACCCTGAAAATCTGTGGAAACTACTTCTTCATCGGTGTAACCAAGAATACCTGCTAGTGAACCTTCAGATGCTTGCTTCATCGCTGCACAAATTTCTTTGTAGCTGGTGGCTTTGGCAGTTTTGAAGGTTAAATCTACAACGGAAACGTCTGGGGTAGGAACGCGGAAAGCCATACCAGTTAACTTACCTTTCAACTCTGGTAAAACTAGAGCTACGGCTTTGGCTGCGCCTGTGGAAGAGGGAATAATATTTTGGGCTGCACCTCTACCACCGCGCCAGTCTTTTTTGCTGGGGCCATCTACCGTGGGTTGAGTAGCAGTCATGGCATGAACTGTGGTCATTAACCCTTCGGTTAAACCAAAGTTGTCATTAATCACCTTAGCGATGGGTGCTAGGCAGTTAGTGGTACAGCTAGCATTGGAGACAATTACATCTTTGCTGGGGTCAAATAAATCGTGGTTCACCCCTACCAACAGCGTCCGCACTCTATCTGGGTCTTTTGTAGGAGCAGAAATGATGACGCGCTTTGCTCCTGCTTGTAGATGCTTGGATGCGCCTTCAGAATCAGTAAACAATCCAGTCGATTCAACGACGTAATCAGCACCTAATTTTCCCCAAGGTAATTCTGCTGGGTTCCTGACGGATACACAGGGAATAAAGTGACTATCGATCACAATACCATCATCTTTGGCTTCAACCTGGCTTCTTAACTTACCGTGGGTAGAGTCGTACTTTAATAAGTAAGCCAGGTTATCGGGTGGTACGAGGTCGTTAATCCCGACAAACTCAATGTTGGGGTTGTTAATGCCAGCACGAAGCACAAGTCGCCCGATACGACCGAATCCATTGATGCCAACTTTTAATTTCGCCAAAACTAACCTCCTACATTTTTGTCAAATCAATTTGGGCGTTTACCCTAGCTTCAACACTGCAAACAGCCAGGTGAATTTTTGTCTGACTTAGCTGATCGTGACAGCCCCAGACGCTTTAAGCCCAATTACTTGGCATCTTTTAAGGTTTGAAGAGTCGTTGCGAGATCCCCGACTTCTTCAAGAAGTCGGGGATCTGAGATCATCCCTAGTCCCTAATACGGCCATTGCCAGTCGTTAATTTCTGGCATATCTTCACCGTATTTGGAAATGTAGTGTTTGTGTTCGATGAGCTTGTCTTGTAGTCGTTGCTTGACGTAAGCTGCTTTGTAGCCCAGTTTGGGTACGCGATCGATTACGTCCATGACTAGATGGAAGCGATCAAGGTCGTTCAGCACAACCATATCAAAGGGAGTCGTGGTTGTTCCTTCTTCCTTGTAACCGCGCACATGGAGGTTGTTGTGGTTGGGTTGGCGATAAGTTAGACGATGGATTAGCCAAGGGTAGCCGTGGAAGGCAAAAATGATGGGTTTGTCGGTAGTGAAAATAGTCTCAAAGTCTTTGGGATTTAGACCATGAGGATGTTCTGTTTTGGGCTGTAGTGTCATTAAATCGACAACGTTGACTACCCGTACTTTCAAATCGGGGAAGTGTTGGCGCAAAATGTCTACAGCTGCCAAAGTTTCTAGGGTGGGAACATCTCCGGCGCAAGCCATGACTACATCCGGTTCACTACCTTGGTCGTTGCTAGCCCATTCCCAAATACCAATGCCTTTGGTGCAGTGTTTAATTGCTGCATCCATGTCTAGAAATTGTAATGCTGGTTGTTTACCTGCAACGATGACGTTGACATAGTTACGGCTTCTTAAACAGTGATCTGTCACTGATAATAAGGTGTTGGCATCGGGGGGGAGATATACCCGAATGATCTCCGATTTTTTGTTAACTACATGATCAATAAATCCGGGGTCTTGGTGAGAAAAACCGTTGTGGTCTTGTCGCCAAACGTGGGAGGTTAACAAGTAGTTGAGGGAAGCAACTGGTCTGCGCCATGAGATGTGGCGAGTGGTTTTCAACCATTTGGCGTGCTGGTTGAACATGGAGTCAATAATGTGGATAAAAGCTTCGTAACAGGAGAAGAAGCCGTGACGGCCTGTTAGCAGATATCCTTCTAACCATCCTTGACAGCAGGTTTCACTCAGAATCTCCATCACCCGACCACTGGGATCAAGATGGTCATCTTCGGGTAGTTTTTGAGCAACCCAAGTTCTATCGGTGACATCTAAGACGGCGTTGATGCGATTTGATGCGGTTTCATCGGGGCCGAAGACACGGAAGTTTCGGCTGTCTAGGTTGAGTTTCATCACATCCCGCAGAAATTTACCTGTGACTTGGGTGGCTTCCGCAGTGACTCTACCTGGTTGGGGAACTTCGACGGCGTAGTCTTGAAAATTGGGCATTACCAAATCACGCAACAGGATACCGCCGTTGGCGTGGGGATTGTCGCCCATCCGCCGATCGCCTTTTGGTGCCAATTCTGCTAATTCTGGTACAAGTCTGCCGTTAGCATCAAAGAGTTCTTCTGGTTTGTAACTCTTGAGCCATTCTTCCAGTAATTTCAGGTGTTCTGGATTACCTGTGACATTGCCAAAGGGTACTTGGTGCGATCGCCAATAATCTTCGGTTTTCTTGCCATCTACTTCTTTCGGCCCTGTCCATCCTTTGGGAGTTCTGAGGATAATCATCGGCCACTGGGGACGCTTGCTAAATCCATGTACACGGGCTTCTCTTTGGATACTGTGAATTTCCGCAATCACTGTATCTAAAGTGGCTGCCATTTGTTGATGCACAACGGCAGGATCGGAACCTTCGACAAAGTAAGGTTTGTATCCATAGCCCACAAATAAGCTTTCTAACTCTTCGTAGCTTAACCGTGCTAATACTGTGGGGTTAGCAATTTTATACCCATTTAGGTGGAGTATTGGCAATACTGCACCATCACTAGCCGGATTGAGAAACTTGTTGGAATGCCAACTAGTAGCCAGTGCACCTGTTTCCGCTTCCCCATCACCAACAACAGCCGCCACAATTAAATCGGGATTATCAAAAGCCGCACCAAAGGCATGAACCAAAGCATAACCAAGTTCACCACCCTCATGGATTGAACCAGGAGTTTCCGGCGCTACGTGGCTGGGAATCCCACCAGGAAAGGAGAACTGTTTGAACAGTTTCTGCATCCCGCCAGCATCTTGGGAGATATTGGGGTAATACTCGCTGTATGTCCCTTCTAGATAAGTATTCGCTACCAGTCCAGGCCCACCGTGACCAGGCCCGGCGATGTAAATCATACTCTGGTCGTATTTTTTGATAATCCGATTGAGATGGACGTAAATAAAGTTCAGTCCCGGCGTAGTTCCCCAGTGTCCTAAGAGACGGGGTTTAACGTGTTCTTTGTTGAGTGGTTCTCTAAGTAAGGGATTATCAAGTAAATAAATTTGTCCCACTGACAAATAGTTAGCTGCACGCCAGTAGGCGTTGATTTTATACAGTTCTTCGTCTGTTAAAGGCTTTATCTGTGGAGGACTTGCTAAAGTCATATCAATCTCCAATTACACAATTATTTTGCCGGATTCGTTAGTATGCCAGTTTAGTGATCTACTGTGTGGGAGTCATCTTACTTGTGATGAATTTTTCCAGTAGCTAACAAGGACTTTAGTCCTAATTAGCCAATTTCATACATTTGTACCCATCTAAAATAAGGCTAAAGAAATTCTGTTACTGGCTTCCCTGAAAGGTTAACAGACTTAATATTTTAGTGAGTAGTTTTTAACATTAATTTTAGGTATTGTTAAGAAAGTCACAATGTAATTCAAAATACAAATAGTAGTTATTTGTTTTTTGGTATGACCGAATGGAGCTTTTGATACAATTACCCAAAATTGTTAATAAATAATGACTTTGCCAAAATTTACAAAATAAACTTAAATTAATGAACTTTAAAGCAGATTTCAAACAACTGCTATGCACAACGCCATAAAAAATTGTCAGGGGTATAAGTATTCAAACTTACACCCCTGACTCAAACCTTAGTTGTTTGGTTGATTCTGTGACAATCCTAAAAAATGCTAAATCTAAAAAAACAAAAAATTTCTTTAGTTACGGATTTTGCATATTTAGTTTTTAGTTTTAAATACACCTGCTTCTTGCTGGATAGGCAAGACAGTTAAAACATCGGTTTGGGAACAATATTTTAGGTCTTCATGACATTCAAGGCGTAACAAACGTTGACCATGACTAGCATGATGGAGTAGCCCTAACAAATTGTCTTGCCATTGTGAATAAAGAGCGATCGCACTAATGACTTCATCATTACCCGCTAATTTCTCAGGGGGTAGCTGGGATTTTTCCACAACACTATGAGCGATCGCCCCAGCACAAGCGGTATCTTCTAAAGAATAACTACCTTCCCAGCCTGAGCCGACAATCCAGACTGTCTCTGGTTGTTTTTCTAGAAGATACTGTACTACTGCTGCCCGGTTAATAAAGGCTGCTGTGAGGACAGTGGCAGAGTCTTGTACTCTTTTTAAAGCACGAGTACCATTAGTAGTACTAATGAACAAGCGTCGTCCCTCCACCAGTTCTGGTGTGCAGTCAAGGGGAGAGTTGCCCAGTTCAAAACCAGCGACTTTCCCACCACCACGCTCTCCGGCTCGTAGCCGTTTTTGTGGAGGCCATGTTTCACTAACTGCAATGAGTTCATCCAAATCGCTGAAGACTTGCACAGCTTCGCCACCAGCAGAAAGGACGGTGGCAATTGTGCTGGTGGCTCGTAAGACATCGACCGCGATCGCGCAGTCGGGAACCTGGTCTTTGGGGGTTAATTCCGGAGTATGGTATACAAATAGCTTCACGCGGGGGATACACCTGCTCTAAATACTACTGTCGAGATTACATTCTAATGGGTGCCATTACCCATCATGACAGCTGAATTGAGCTTATTTTTTATAGTTAGGCAAGAGTATTTGCTATTGTGCGATCGCTCTCAAACAACGGTAACCTGAAAAAAGACCAGGGGTAGCAGGCAGAAGAAATTCTGATTCAGCATTCCCCATAACCCCTTATCCCCAAAGGGAAATCTCCGCATCTAATCCAATATCCAAACTCTATAATCCAATGCACAACTAATATGGCTCCTTTACCCGACTATCGTCCTAAACAAATGTCTGTAGGCCCTTTGGAAGCAGAAATTTTAAATATTGTCTGGGAAGTAGGTTCAGTTACCGTCAAAGATGTCCACGATCGCATTTTGGCTGATCCTAACCGCGAATTAGCTTACACTTCCGTAACTACAGTTTTACGTCGCCTCACAGACAAAGGTTGGTTAGCTTGTGATAAAAAAGGGCGGGCGTTTTATTGGCGGCCATTACTATCAAAACAACAAGCCCAGGTAATTAAAGCCCACGATCAATTACATAGCTTTCTAGCAGTGGGCAACCCTGATGTAGTGGCAGCTTTTGCTGATAGCCTTGATGAAGCAGCTAGCGAACAAATAGAAGCGATCGCCAAACGTATTCAAGCTGCGCGCCAAGCCAGGGAGGAACAATGATGCACTTGCTGATGATTTTGACAGCTGTGGTGGTTTCGTGGATTTTCAGAAGTTATTGGACTAACCCCCAAGACAATTGGGATACGCGGTGGCAAAGAACTTTGCTTTTCTTTCTGTTTCCACCATTGTTAATTTTGATGACAGCGATCGCTCTCTTATTTATGGGGCCGCAAGGCAAAATGGGAGGCCTGTACACAGGTTGGTTCAGCTACGCGCTAGCTTTAACCTTTCTGGCAATTTTTTCTGGTTTGTGTGTCACACGAGCTATTCAAGGCTGGCGATCGCTACAATCCGCCCGTCATTGCCCTTTAGTTCATCTTGAAGGTAAACAAGTCAGACTACTCAACACAGAAGCTCTATTTGCTGGACAAATTGGTTTCTGGCAACCAGAACTAGTAGTTAGTCAAGGATTACTGCAAACACTTTCTCCCAACCACGTAGAAAGCGTTCTCGCCCACGAACAAGGACATTTTTATTATCGGGACACCTTTTGGTTTTTCTGGCTGGGTTGGGTGCGTTCTTGCACTGCTTGGCTACCCAATACAGATGCTTTGTGGCAAGAACTTTTAGTTTTGCGCGAACTCCGTGCAGATAGTTACGCCGCATCCCAAGTTGATCCCCTGGTACTAGCAGAATCACTTTTATTAGTGGTTAGTAATGGTTCTGCATTTTCACAATCAGAAATTTGCTGTGCAGCTTTGGGTGATAGTGTAGGCGATCGCTTGGAACAAAGAATAGAAGCCCTGTTATCACCACCAAATCATACCCCAGAAGCCCAATTCCTGTCTTGGCACGGTTTTATTTTGGCGCTGCTGCCCTTAGTAACTGTCATATTTCACACTTGAACAAAAATGTTGCGCGCAGCGTCAGCATTCGACTCAGGCTTTGTGATCCATCTTCAACAATCACCAACAGGACTTTATCAGTAGTCCTGTTTTTTAATAACAAAATATCCCAAGGTAGGGTGCGTCAGCGTGAGAAAACTTAGCTGTACCAAGAAATTATTTCTACTGACGCACCCTACTTATACCGTTTCTTGATGTAGCTTGCCTGGCGTAGCCATAGATGCACTTCATTCTGTACGGTAGAGACGTTGCATGCAACGTCTCTACCTCATTTATTGGGCGCAACTTCATAGAGAATTGGTATTAGTTTAATTGCTAATTGGTTTTATTTTTTGGCGTTCTCTAATTACCTAAGACCTGTTGCTAGGCTCAACTTTAGCTTCTACTTTTACAGTCTTCACGCCTTTCACTTCTTTGACTAACTTTTCGGCTTTTTCTAGTTCTTGCTGAGAACTTGCTATACCTTTGATGGTAATTTCACCTTGTTTGTTTTCTACTACAAGCTTATTACCTGGGATACCTGCCTGTAATTTATTGGTAACTAAGGCTTTTATATCTCCTTCAGTTTTTGTATCTACGTTTTTATTTGTTACCGTTTTATCTTTGGTATTGCTATTAACTACGGGAATTGGGGTTTCTTTGACAGTAGATTTGATAGTTTTACCTGTGGTTTTCGTCATTTCAGATGCCTGTTTTGCAGGTACTTGATTAGCTCCACTGGTGTTGGTGGGAGCTTCTTGGCAGCCAAAATTACCAACTAATAGAAAGCCGGTCACTAATAGGGAAAACACTTTTTTCATTTTTGTCTCCAAATGGAATACTTGAAGCGATCAATTTACCTGTGTGTCGTGTGGAGGAGCAAATGCTAAATAAAAATTCAACTTGTCAGTACAAGATGGTTGATGCAGGCAAAAGATAGATAAGGCTAACAACTTAGATCACTCATTGGGACTCAAATCCGTAAACTTTTTCTTAAAAGTTTTCAGTTAGTTTTAGTCAAGACCAGCATTTAACAATACTTGACATACAAAAGTTTTTAGATGTTATCAGATTTTATTAAAAGTGAAGTGCTTATATGCCAAATTTCATATAAATTTTGGGTATAATCTGCAATGAAAAGTATTAATAGCGTTTTATTTTTAACTTCATTGATACTTATGTAAAAAATATTTCTCTGAAGAATAAAGTAAAAAACTGTATTTTTTGCCGCTATATCAACATCTTCTAAGAGGTTATTAATAAAGAAAAAATAAAATTACTGTAGGGTGTGTTAGGCGCTGATTTCCCAGATGATTGGTCACAAAATAAATATCCTCGCGCCTAACGCACCATCCGTGAGGCGGTGCGTTACGGCTAAATTTTCTTGTCTTTCCGTCCCAAATTCTTTCATGGCCATAACACACCCTACTTAAGATTTACTTTATAAATAGTCTCTAAAAGTAACTTTTAATTCTCTGTTACCTATTTATTCGCTTTCATCTGCATAGCAGAGATGATCTCAATAAGGTGCCATCACAGATTCTTCATTTATTCTGCCCCAGCAATTCACGAAAACTTCATACTTAAGATGGTAGACATTAAAAACCATCACAGGGGAAATTGCGCCTATCTTGTTCGGTTATACGACTGTTACTAGGGCATAAATAACTATACGCTCATAAGTAGTAGAGAAATTTTGAATTTTCCGAGCTGCTAGTCGCTCTTGAAAGAAGGGGTGAAGTTCTGTGTACGAATGGATATTGCCAAGTCTGAGTGAAGTTTTAGCCGAAGGTCAGGGAACTGTGGCTGAATGCTCACCAACCAAAGCAGAGCAACAATGGCGGATGAGTCTAGCCGCGACAGAACATTTGCTCATTAACAGTTTAGTTGCTGTCGTACCTGAGGCGCTTCAAGGATTAGTTCTAGCTGCACCTGCACCCCTATTTAGTCAACCTATCCTCACTCAAAACTTACAGACGATTACTTTTACAGCCAGGCCATTTAACCCTTTGGCATTGATGCCATTTCAAATGCCAAGTACGATCGCCTCTACAGAGTCAGAAACTACCCTTTGTGAGCCTGTATTACCTTTACTACCTGCCGATCCTTTGGCATCTGAGCAATTTTGTTTAATATTTACAGATAAATTTAGATTAGTTTTAGTTCTCGCCACACATAAAAACGGTAAAAAAGCTTTCTCGTTTTCCTTTGAGCCAGAAATAGTCCAGCAGGCTTGGCGATCGCTAGGCGCGCGGGTAATGCTGACTAATCCTGACTTGTTCACAGAATTGGATAGTTTAGTACAACAGTATCCAGCGATCGCCCCTGATTACCGTACAGTACTTCAGTTTAGCCAATTTTTACTCCAAGAATTACCAGAGGAAGAAACTAGAGATTGGGGATTAGGAAGAACCAGAGGAGGAGAGGAACAAGGTAACAGAATAGAAGAAATTCCCTATCCTCAATGTCCCATACCTAATGTCCAATGTCCCATACCTAATCCTCCATCAATCAAACCCGATGTAGAATTATTGCAAGCTTTTGCTCACGAAGTCCGTACACCGTTAACTACTATTCGTACTATGACTCGCCTGCTGCTGAAGCGGCGTGATTTACCTGCCAATGTCATTAATCGTCTAGAAATTATCGATCATGAGTGTACTGAGCAAATTGATCGCATGGAGTTGCTATTTAAAGCCGCAGAACTAGAAACATCGACTTCTGGGAAATCCGCGAATACTCATTTAACCGCGATGTCTTTGGATCAAGTGTTGCAACAAAGTATCCCTCGTTGGCAACAAGCAGCCGAACGGCGAAACTTGACTCTAGATGTGGTTTTACCCCAACAATTACCAACTGTGGTGAGCAATCCTAATATGCTGGATCGTGTACTCACTGGGTTGATGGAGAATTTTACCCGCAGTTTACCAGCTGGGAGCCATATTCAAGTACAAGTGATTCCGGCGGGAGATCAACTCAAGTTACAATTGTCTCCTCACACTCACTGCAAAGATAGCAATAAAGCCAGCGCACCAGTTACACCACCCATCCGTAAAGCCTTGGGACAATTACTCATGTTCCAACCAGAAACAGGCACAATTAGTTTAAATATCGCTGCTACCAAGCACCTATTTCAAGCGATCGGGGGTAAATTAATCGTCCGCCAACGTCCACACTACGGCGAAGTATTGACTATTTTCTTACCGCTAGAAGTCAGCAATAAGCAAAACTTAACTATGAAGAGGTAAGCTGACTCCGCTATTTTTCACAATTAATTGTACAGACGCGATTAATCGCGTCTCTCTAACAATTACCGAGCGATTAATCGTGTCTCTAACAATTACCGAGGATGAAACTCTACCTCTGTTTCTAAAATCTTGATATCGTAGTTGCCAAAGAAATCATGACCTAGTAGACCGAACTCTGCTTTAGGTGCGATCGCTACTTGGATATTCTTAGCTATGGCTCCACCAGCAGCGATCGATCTAACCTTACTAGTAGAAAATTCCACTTGTGTACCATCAGCAATTTGAGCCTTCATGATCCCAGTAGGCTGGAGTTGGAGAGCGATCGCTAACTTTAGAGGTATTAAAGTATTGTTTGCACCTGTATCGACAATCATTTCAAAGGTTTTCTTATCATTGAAAGTCACATCAATCACGGGAGTTCTACCCAATCGCCGTTTAATCGGAACCCGAAAAACTCTCTCTGCACTGTTTTGAACCGTCTTTGTACTACCACACAGCTTTCTCAAGGGAATAGTTCTACCAGAGGTAGTAATCATAAAACATTCACCTGGATCTTCAGCATTAACAGTGTGGGAAAACATCAAAAACAACAGTGTTGGTATCACTGCTATCACACCTAACCTAATATTTTTAGTTTCCCGCCTCCAATCATTTTTTATCATTATTTTGTTCTCAATTATATTTCTAAAATTTTCATAAAAAATCTGTTTATCTAGATATATAAAGCTATCTAGAAGAGAGTTAAATCATTAGTTGCTTGTAGTGTTTTTTCTATAAAAAATAGTAATTTCAGGCAATAAAGTTAATCTATATTATTTTTTACGGAAAATTCATTGATTGTTTAACTGTTAAAAATATTGAGTTTTTGATAAACACTTTAGTATATATTACATATATTCACTTAGGAATAAATTAAAGATTAAGTGAAGACTCCATAAAACTACGAGTACCTAAAATAGATACTCATAAGGTAATACGCACCTAGATCAAATATTCTTGCGCCAGGGCTGTCCATATTTAAATGCGTAACAGCTTACCAATTCTCTATGAAGTTGCACCAAATAAATGACGTAGAGACGTTGTATGCAGCGTCTCTACAGTCCAAAATAAAGCACACTTTCATAAAAAAACGGGTCACAGACCATTTATTGCGCTTTGCGTGTCAGTTGTTGAAAGGATCTGGTCTAATACCCCAACCCGTACATAGAGTGGTTTTTACATATCTTTACCACTGACTGCTGACCCTTGCGGGTTCGGCAGTTGCTACAAGTCGGGGAACCCGCCCAACGCACTGCCTCACCACTGACCACTGACAAAACTCTATCCCCTTATGGGTAGAGTTTTTATATTTTTTTAGCAACGTGAAAAGCTGAGAGATATGAGATTTCCACACTACTACCACAGTGTTTTTCTAGAGTTTTCCGCAAACTAGTAAATAAAGAATTTCTCTGTTGTGAATCCAAAGCTATATATGGTGACAAAGTACTTAACAACGTCAAATAATCATCAATGCTATAAGTCACATCACAACGTAGCTGCTCAGATACTAAATCCTGGAAGCGACCTGAATCAATAACCGCTTTTCCAAATCTTCTTAAATGTTTTTCTTGAGCTTCTTGCTCTTCATATCGTTCCAAAGTCGGAGCTTGAGCTTGATAAACTTCATGCAGTCTTTGGTAAACTTCATACTCTGGCTGGGGTGTCATGTTCCACAAGAAAATCAAAGAGCAATGATCTTTTAAAGCATCAGCAGCTTTGGAATAGCCAACTTCTGGGGAAACCCAATGAAATGAAGTTGCTGCTAAAACAGCATCAAATTTCCCAGGCTCTAGCGGCCATTCTTCAAATGAGGTGTTGATAATCTCTACATTTGGATAGGGAGAACAGTTTTGTTGTGCTAGCTGGCTACTGTTCTGACTTGGCTCTAAACAAACCATAGAAAAGCCTAATTGAGCAAAAGCGGTAGTAGCAGTCCCAGGGCCACACCCTACTTCCAAAATCGCCGCGTTTTCTGGTAATTGGGCTAACTCCACAACACGGCTAACTAGTTGTTGAGGATAGCGCGGCCTAGTCCTGTTATAAGCATCTGCAACATCGTTGTACCAATTTTTTCTTTGTTGCGAAGTGTAGTTAATTGCTACTTCGGCATACCAGCTTTTTCTTTGTTCTAAATCTTTCATAAGCTGACTAAAAGCAAGCTTCTCTACTTTGACACCACAAAAAGCTAGATTCAATACGTGGCAATATTTTAGTGCTGTATAGTTTTATCTTGCAGTATTGAGCTAAAGTTTGCACTCTATCGCCGTTGAAGCGTTGTTTTTTGAACTCACCCAATCTGTGTAGATATAGCCTGAGTATCTGTAATGCGCGATTACCTCCATTTTCAGACTATCAAACTGCAAAAACCCTGGTTTTACCTGTAAAATATCAATCATTCCTCATACAGTCGCCGTCACTCATGTACTTTGCCATAATTAATAACTAAATTGCTAATGAGGCATAGCAGCTGAATAATGACAGATAACCAAGTCCAAATTCACCTACTTGTTGGTATCAGGGGGTTGACTTTATTGGTTTTCTACACAGAAACTGATTGCTGGCAGTTCCGGTTTCTCAGTTTGGGTGGTGCTGTATTTGGAGAACGCAAAATATATTTCACAGCCCAAGCAGCTGAACAAGCCGGACGTGAATGGATTAATAAAGATTTTGAAGATTGAGAAACATCGTTTCCGTTTAATACAGTAAGCTGTTACGCATTTAAATTGTATATTTCGCACTCAGGTTGTCAAAAGTCCACAGTCCACAGTCCAAGCTAGCCTTTGACTCTGGACTCTTGACTATGGACAGCCCTGACGCATGAATATTTGATTTAGGTGCGTATCACCTTAACAAGATTTGCGGGGTTCGTAATAGGTAATGGGTAATTGTCGTTTACTATTACCTATTACCTATCACCCTTCTCTTAACAACCTTAAGCGTTTATTTGACTGACTAACTTCTCACCTTTCAACATCCGCACTGCGGCTTCTAGTAAAGCTTCTTCTAGGTAAGGCTTAGTAAAGTATCCACTAGCACCGAGTTGAATTGCCATCTGTCTGTGCTTATCTGCACCTCTTGAGGTGAGCATAGCAATGGGTAAATGGTTAAGGGTGGAGTCTTTCTGAATACGTGAGAGTAACTCTAGTCCGTCGCAACGGGGCATTTCAATATCGCAGAAGACGATATCGCAAGGTAGACCGGAACGGAGTTTATCCCAAGCCTCTTGACCATCACGAGCTTGTTCAACGCGATAACCCGCTTTATTAAAGGTGAGGGACAACAACTCTCGGACTGTGATCGAGTCATCTACAATCAATACAGTCGGGTCAATCTTCACAGATGGGATTTCGATCGCCGTTGGTGGTGTTTGTTGCCAAGGTGCGCCACCAGCGTGTTTAGACATCCGTCCTTGGAAGATGTCAATAATTTCTAGTACGTCAGCAATAGGCATAATGCGACCATCACCCAAGACCGTAGCCCCTGCTACTCCTATTGGCTTAGGTGCTGGGCCTTCAAATTGTTTAATAACAATTTCTTGCTCACTTAATACTTGGTCAATCTGGAGAGCGATTAAAGTATTACCCGATCGCACAACGACGACGGAAATCATATCATCATCTCTAGTACCACCGTAGACATTACCGCGACCGAGTTGACGATTGAAGGTTAACAGTTCTTTCAATGGTCGGAAAGGTAAAACCGTATCGCGCCAAGAGATGAAAGATTGTCCATCAGCGTTATGTTGGACGTTTTTGCTGGGTATATCTAGGGTATCTTCCACACCATCCATTGAAAAGGCAATCCGTGCTTTATCAGAAACACAGCACAGAGCCTTACAAATACTCAAGGTTAATGGTAGACGAATGGTGAAGGTGGTTCCCTTGCCAACAGTCGAATCTGTATTTACCGCCCCGCGAATTTCACTAATTTCGGAACGCACCACATCCATTCCCACACCACGACCAGCAATTTCATCGGCTTCATCTTTGGTACTAAAACCAGACTGGAATAGTAGGTCATAAATTTCCAGGCGAGAAATAGTTCTAGCCTGTTCTGGTGTCATAATCCCCAGCTTCACCGCTTTGGCTTTGATGCGTTCGGGATCAATTCCTGCACCGTCATCCCCTACAGAAATTACAGTTTGGTTCCCTTGGTGAAAGGCGCGGATAGTAATGGTTCCCACGGGTGGTTTGCCAGATGCTTCCCTAATTTCTGGGGTTTCAATACCATGAGCGATCGCATTGTTGAGCATATGGGTTAGTGGGTCATTGAGATGATCCAAAATCATCTTGTCAATGAGGGTATCGCCACCTTCAATCACTAATTCCACCTGTTTACCAAACTTGATGGCGTTGTCGCGCACCCCTCGCCGCAAACGGTCAATTGTCTGGGAAAATGGCACCATGCGGGCGCGTGTCAGACCTTCTTGCAGTTGAGTGGTCACTTGACGGAATTGTCTGGCTACTCGTTCGGTTTCTTCAGTGACGAAATCAATGTCACTCGCTGACTCCCGCACCCTGACAATCAATTCAATCATCTCCTGAGACAGTGTGTGGAAGGGAGTAAAGCGATCCATTTCTAATTCGCTAAAACCGCGATCGCTATTTGCGTCTGGTACTTCGTAGACAGGCTCTCTAGTTTTGCGACTAGCTAATAAAGAAGCTTCTAAGAGCGATCGCTCATATAATTCCTGCATCCTTGCACCCACGTCTGAGAGCTGTTGCACCTGAACTAGCAAGTTATCTAATGATTGTCGCAGTCGTTCATGATCCTGCTCTAGGGTGTTGCGGTTGACTACCAACTCACCGACCAAATTGCTCATTTCATCCAACTGCTTGACCGGCACTTTCATCGTTTCTTCAAATCTCGCAGTCCGTCGATTAGAAGTACGTGGAGTTTTGCCTACTGTTGGTTTGACTGGTGATGAATGGGAGATAGTTTGGTCTGCTTCTGCTAAAAGTTTCTCCAGATCACTAAATTCATCTGCTAATGGCGCTGGTGTTACAGAAACAGTAGGAGTAGTTTTGATGATTTTAGCTAAAGCCGGTGGCTCATCCAGTGCTGTTTCCGGATTGTCTTCACCCAGAAGTGCTTCTAAAGCAGCAAAATCATCTCCTGCGATGGAATCGTTATCAGCACTGAATGTAGGTTCTTCTATTTCTAACAATGCTTCTAAATCAGCAAAATCATCTTGAATATAAGTATCTGACTTGACTGATTCTGGGATATCTATTGAAGTAGAAACCACATTCTCTACTTCAACCCCGGCTACATCTTCCGTGGCTGGATTTATATCTATTAAAAGCCCTGATGAATCTGCAATGTCTTCTGGATTTTCATCATTTGTCAGAGATAACCCCAATTCGCTAAATTCTGAGGTAGATAAGGTATTGTCATCAACCGCAATACTTATGAAGTCGTGATTTTCTGTGATTAACTCATCTAAGGTTAAAGCCGATAAGTCATCATCCAAATCTATTTCGTTAGTTTCCGCAACTATTTCTAAACTGGAAGAATCATTTATTTCTGTAAAAGTGATATCTGTTAAATCACTCGTTAATGCTGATAAATTATCATCCAAATCCAGTCCACTAGTTTCCGCAACTGTTTCTAAACAGAAAGAATCATTTGTTTCTGTAAAAGTGACATCTGTTAAATCACTCGTTAATGCTGATGAATCATTATCTAAATCTAGTTCGTTGGTTTCGCTAACTGTTTCTAAATTGGAAGAATAATTCGTTTCTGCAAAAGTGATATCTGTTAAATCACTAGTTAATGCTGATAAGTCATCATCCAAATCTAGTCCACTAGTTTCCGCAACTGTTTCTAAACTGGAAGAATCATTTGTTTCTACAAAAGTGACATCTGTTAAATCACTAGTTAATGCTGATAAGTCATCATCCAAATCTAGTCCACTAGTTTCCGCAACTGTTTCTAAACTGGAAGAATCATTTGTTTCTACAAAAGTGACATCTGTTAAATCACTAGTTAATGCTGATAAATCATCATCTAAACTCAGTCCACTAGTTTCGGCAACTGTTTCTAAACTGGAAGAATCATTTGTTTCTGTAAAAGTGATATCTGTTAAATCACTAGTTAATGCTGATAAATCATCATCTAAACTCAGTCCACTA